>JBKQUY010000017.1:0-27694 GCA_052325425.1 Bacteroidia bacterium
CTTCGCCCGCAGCCCTCCTCACCCAAATAGGAACAGAATTGCTGTCATTCCGAATGTAGCATAGCGGAATGAGGAATCCTACAAACACGGTCGCAACTTGCATTAATTATGAGTTATGAATGGCGCAGCCCTCACGAGAACAAAAAAATAAGCATGACGCGAGTAACATTAAATTAAGAGTTAAGAATGAAGAATGAAAAGCCCTAATGAACTCAACTAAAACACAAAATATAAAACGAATGACGGGAAACTCCGCGCACCTCTGCGAGAAAATTTTATTTGAAGCACTTCGACCCATGAAGCAAGAAGTTCAGGGTGGGCAAGCTCAGTGTGACAAAAAAAACTCCGCCCAACTGACAACTAACTACTGACAACTGACCACTGACTACTGACCACTTATGACTTACCACTTACTCCATACCCCTTACCGCTTACTCCTAAAAAATGGACTTAAACGAAAGATTATTTGAGGCCAACGTATCGGGCAAGCGCTATATCATACACCAGGGAGGAACAGGGTCGGGTAAAACATATTCCACCCTGCAATACCTGGTGGTTTACGCGCTGAAATACCCTAAAAGCCGCATATCGGTGGTATCGAAAGACATACCTCACCTGAAACGGGGATGCCTGCGCGACATAAGGCGGATTATATACGAAGAAGGCATAGGCGAATATTTTACAGAAAATAAAACCGAACATACATTTTACGCCTTCAATGGCAGTTTTATTGAGTTTTTCGGAGCCAGCAGAACCGATAAGCTTAAAGGCGCCAAACGCGATATTTTATTTATCAACGAGTGTAATACAGTTTCACACGAAGCATTTGAACAGTTGGATGTTCGCACCCGCAAACGCACCCTGCTCGACTTTAACCCGGTGCGCCGCTTTTGGGTGCATGATAAATTGATTTCTTCGTTAAGTGATGCAGAATACACATTTGTGCAATCGACCTATAAGGATAACAAGCATATAACAGCCGAAGAGATAATTAATATAGAACGCCGCCGCGGTAATGCCAACTGGTGGAAGGTTTATGGAGAAGGGGAAATCGGCAATGCGGAAGGGGCAGTGTTTACGAATTGGGAAATTACGGCCTCCCTTAATCCCTCCAAAGGAGGGACTTCAGGTAACATTGAATCCCCCCTTCGGGGGACAGGGGCGCTTCCGGGGACGATATTAGGTTATGGTATTGATTTCGGTTATGTACATTCTCCAACAGCCATTGTGCAGGTCAATGAATTTAACGGGGAACTGTATGTGTGTGAATTGTTTTATAAAACCGGGGCGCAAAATGATGAAATCTTCGCTTTTGTGCAGAAAAACATTGACCTGAAAGAACTGGCGGTTGCCGACAGCGCCGAACCCAAGACCATAGATTATTTATACCGCAAGGGCTGGAAGGGCTTGTTTCCATGTATTAAAGGCGAGGACAGCGTGGAGTTCGGAATTAACATGTTATTGGAACGAAAGATTAATGTAAGCCGCGACAGCCTTAATCTGATAAGGGAAATGCAGGAATATATGTGGGATACAAATAAAGACGGAGTACCTGTAAATCGTCCGGTTAAAATGAATGACCATGCCATTGACGCGATGCGATATGTATATACCTATCCCCCAAAAAAGAAGCTGATAATGGCGTGAATTCAATTACGAATTGAAAATTACGAATTAAAGACGTAAAGAAATTATGAGTTATGACTAACGCTCCCGACACAAAACGCCGGGATTTCGCTTCGCTCAACTTACAACTGACTCCTTATCCCTTACCACTTACGACTGATGACTAATGTCTATTTTGTAATTTAAAAAAAATTGCTTATCTTTGATTTACATACATAAGCTTATTAATGTTTAAAATTCATATTTCATGAAAAAACTAATTACGTTACTTACAGTTTGTACATTCGGTTTTTATTCAGCTAAAGCCACTCCGGTTGGCGCTAATGTGGCACAAAAGGTGGCAACTAATTTTTTCAGCAGCATATCTAAAGTTGCTATTACGCAAGTTTCGCTGGCATATACAGAAACCGGTACCTACGGCAATGCATTGTACTATGTATTCAATATTAATGCCAGTGACGGATTCGTAATTGTTACTGCCGATGACGCCATGCACCCTATTATAGGTTATTCAACTGAAAAAAGGCCTTATGTGATTCCCGGAAAAGGCACCAATATTGACTTTTGGATGAATAAACGCAAAAATGAAATTATCTCTAACCAGGCAGGGCAGGTAAAGGCAACGCCATATATCGCTTACGAATGGGCTTCATATATTAATGGCGTCTCTATACAGAAGGCTGACAATACTAAACGCCCTATGAGCAGTAAATTTCCTTCAAGCAGTGTATATTTAGTGCAAAGCACATGGAACCAGGAATCTCCCTATTATGACGATTGCCCGGGTGGTTCGGTTACCGGTTGTGTTGCGACGGCCATGTGCCAGATTATGAGGTATTGGCAATATCCTTCTACCGGGCTGGGTTCCAGTTCTTATTGTGATTGCTCGCCATATTATTCAGAAAATTACGGAACCCTTTACGCCAATTTTGATTATCCTTTTGCATGGTCAGCAATGACCCTTACCAATCCAAGTACTACAGATACCAACCTGGCAAGGGCAATGTATGATGCCGGTGTAAGCGTTCAGATGGACTATAGCCCGACAGGCAGCGGGGCAATTGTACTTGCACAGGATGCAGGCGGTGGCCCGTGCGCACAAACTGCTTATGTACAATATTTTAATTATTCCCCCAATATTCTGGATGGCCAATACGAATTCTCCGATACCGTTGCCTGGCAAGATACCCTTGAACATGAACTTGATTGCAACAGGCCTATAGAATACCAGGGCACTGACCCGAGCCAGGGAGGCCATACATGGGTTTGCGATGGCTATGACGCCAATAACTATTTCCACATGAACTGGGGATGGGGTGGTGAAGATAACGGCTGGTTCCCGGTAGGCAGCTTAACCCCTGCCGGCACAGGATTGAATTTTTCCCAATATCTCGGAGCGTTGCTGGGTATTATGCCTCCACCCGCCACTGCTGCTCCCATAGCATCTTTTACGTCTTCCGCAAAAGCGACTTGTGTTGATAATACCGTTCAATTTATTGATATTTCTTCCAACCAGCCTACAAGCTGGAGCTGGACATTTACCGGCGGAACTCCTTCTGCATCAACATTGCAAAACCCAACGGTAACTTATACAGTCAGCGGAACCTACCCTGTAACATTGGTTGCTACCAATAGCTTTGGAAATAATAGCGTTACTATGTCAGGCTACATAACAGTAAACGCCCTTCCTCCTGCTCCCACTGTAGTGCAAAGCGGCGATACCCTTATATGCACCCCGGCTGGTTATACTTATGCATGGTACAAAAGCGGTGTGTTGATAGCCGGAGAAACTTCAGATAAATTAGTTATTTCCGCAAAAGGGGTATATGTAGTAAAATTGTCCAATAGTGACGGGTGCACTACAAGTACAAATTTTGTTGTAAAAACTGTTACCGGCATTAACGAAATTACATCACTGAATGATTTTGTGAATGTATTCCCTAACCCTACAGCCGGAAACCTGCAAGTTGTATTTAACCTTCCATCAGATGGAAATTACAGGATTTCCATATCAAACGTTCTCGGGCAGAGTATATATACTAATAACCTTCGTTTAGTCGGTGAATACGTTCAAAATATTGACCTTTCAGGCTATGCCAAAGGAATGTATTTCTTATCTGTTGAAGGCGCAGACTCCAAAGGCGTGAAGAAAATACTTCTGTATTGAATAATAAATTTAACAAAAATTATTTTCCAGGCATCTTAAAAAAACCTTTATCGTAAGCTTCGCAATAGGCCTTATAATATTTACCAGTACTATTCAGGGTTTGCAATGCATAATCAGCAATCAATTTATTCATCCGGTGGCCTTCGCCTGCAAAACCAATCAGTTCATCTGCTATGGCAGAGCCATCCCTGCCGGCGCTGCGAAGGTTGCTCCAGGCGCAAACGGCGGCCATATCTTCCACTATGTTTTTCAATTTTTTCTCATTCCCTCTGAATAATGTATATTCAATTCTGTCGGCAACCGGCTGCAATTCCTTCAGCACAAAGTTTTTCTTGGCTATGTTAATACTTGCTAGCAGAGCGGGAGGCGCTGATAAAGTTCTTTTTTGCACTTCAACTATACGGTCGCCTTCGGTCTTCCAGTTGGGCTGTGGAGTTCTTATGTGCTTTTCGAGGCAGGAAGGTAAAGTCTCTTTCAGGTCGAGCAAAAAGAATCCATCGGGTTTGCCCCTTCCTTCCACAAGTATAGCATACCTTTTTAGCCCAAGGCTGGAAGTCCCCGCTATACGGAATGTAACATCCTTTACTTTATAAAACTTTGGATTCTCCATTCCTCTTGCCCACTTGTCAATATGGCTTATCACTTCGTCCTTCTCAGGACTGGATATTGGTACTGTATGTATTTCATCAATCCTGATTTTTACGCCTCCTTTTTTCTTTTCGGTTTTTTTCGCCAGGAAATCCTTTCTCTTGCGGTTCTGCACCTTTTCAAGGAATTTTTTCATAACGCCGCGGGTAGTCTCCGGTTCCAGTTCGCGTATATAGCCTTTACCAAGGTTTTCGAAATAGGTACTTGTAAATTTGCTACAAATGTCCTTTACTTCATCGGAGTTTAATTTCAGGTTGCCTGCAGAAACCTGTATGCTGGTCAGCATCCTTGTAATATCAATTAGTAAAGGTCCCAGTACACATTCATCAAAATCATTTACGCCAAAATATGTCAGGCGGTTATCGCCTTTGTAACTTCCCAGGTTTTCAAGATGTAAGTCGCCGCACAACCATACATTCGGGGAATCGTGCAAGAACGATCTGGCCGATATATCTTCATAAAGCAAATGCGGGATAGCACGGTAAAACCGGTATTTATCTTCGCGCATAGCTTTATATTTCAGTTTCAGCAACTTGGGTAAGCGGCCACTGTTGTATGCTTTTATTTTTTCTGCAATCTCATTCATTTGCTATTTTATTATCCGTGAGCAACCTGTCGGTTGAGACCAGTTGTTTGCATTGATGTTGGCGTGACCAATATAAGATTAAAACAATCAATAAACCAAAGTTCCTGAACATTATTTAATTGTATCTATGTACTACGAATATAATAAATACCCATAAAACCTGATGTTCAAAAATATGTACTTTTACTTGAATGTATGGCTAAATTAAAAAGTACAAACAATATACATTAAATGGCTCATTTAACTTCCAGTTGTGATTAAAAAAAACATATTCAGTTCGGCTTTTGCAAAAAACATACTTGCATTAATCAGCGCTACCATACTGGCGCAGGCGGTAAATTTTGTTTTCAGCATGATTCTTACCCGAATTTACCTGCCGGCAGAATTCGGCGCTTTCTCTATATTCACTTCTATAGTTTCGTTTATACTTGTAGTTTCAAGCGGCAAATACGATGTGGCTTTGGTAGTTGCAAACAATAAAGAAGATGCCAGGGGGCTTCTATCGGTAGGTACATGGCTTACGCTCATTACTGCTTTTATAGTTTTAGTTGTTGCCTGGGCGGTATATACAATACCTGTTCATTTTTATAACAACAGTGTTGTAAGGGGATGGTTTTATTTCATCCCCGTTTCAATAGTACTGTTAAGTATCTTCCAGTTATTCTGGATGTGGAACGTGCGGGAAAAAAGATTCAAAAACATTTCCTTTATACGGCCGGTCGAAGCAACAATTAATAACATTGTATGTATTTTAATGAAAGGCTATGAAGCTGCCGGGCTTCTTATCGGCGCAATTATAGCTCAGTTTGTTTCTATTGTTTTGATAACAGGAATTACCTTAAGGAGAGATGGCACAGGATTATTTATTTTTCGAATGAAAAATCTAAAATCATTGGCGGTTAAGTATGCAGAATTCCCGAAAATAAATATCTTACAGGGATTTTTAGACGCAATACAGATGAGCCTGATTGTTCTTATTTCATCGGCTTATTTTTCTAACGCTGAAATTGGCTATTATACTTTATGTATGCGTGTTCTGCAAATGCCTGTCCGGTTGATAGTGCTACCCTACTCTCATGTTTTTTTTTCAGAAGCTTCTGAAACATTCCGGGAAGGAAAAGATTTGTTCGGCTTGGTTAAACGCGCTGTTTACCAGATGAGCTTATGGACAATTGTAATGCCCATAATTCTTATTGCTGCAGGCCCTCTCTTATTCAAAACAATATTTGGCGCCGAATGGCAAACTGCCGGAATCTATGCAGGCATTCTATCGCCCTGGATTTTTCTTGATATTATAAGAGCCCCCATCGTTCAGATTTCTTCTATCCTGGGCAAACAAAAAAGAATTCTTTTTTTGTCACTGTTATCTGGTTTAATTTTGCTCGTTACTATTGCTATAAACATTATTATGCAAGCAAAATTCCAGACGCTCCTGGTATCTGTTTCGGCTACACAAAGCATCATGCTTTGTGTGATTATTTTTTCTATTCTTAAAATGGCGCATAAAGCAATCGGTTTAAAGATGTGAAGTATAGTTTTTACGGGTTTTCGGACAACCACAAAATTTTTATACTTATCACTATTTTTGCCTTTTCTTCTCATAACCCATTACTTAAATAGATTGACACTTTTTGACCTTTAATTTTTTGAATTTATTGATAATCAAGCATTTGATTTTCAAAAACCCCTGAAAAGTGTCAACCCGTTGCTTAATTGTCATGCTGAGCCTGTCGAAGCATCTGTTCCCGATTCTATCTGGCGGTTCGTGGCGGAACGTGGCGGTTATTTCCGAAGGTTAACCGCCATTTCCATTTTTTCAGATACACCTCTTCCATCTGCCTTTTTCAGGCAACTGCCACTCCCGGTATGTAAAGGGGCTATTTACCCACAACTCTTTTATTTGAGTTCGCGGATATTACATATTTCAAAGAACCTGAATTACATCCATGATTCACCTCTGAGTTGCTTCTTATTACATTTTGCAATCCCGGCCTTTTTCCATCGGGGCCGCAATGTTTTTCATTTTCTGACATGAAGCCAGCTTTGCTCTGCTTTATACTCACTTTTAGTTTTTCACCTGGATAAACTTTTAGCTTATTCAAGGCAAATATACACATAATATTTAATATAATGTAATATATAGTATATTATTTTTCAACAACCTGTGCCCGGCTTATAATATAACAATAAAATAAATGAGAGTGCATAAATTTCAGTAACTTTGACATTTAATACTACATTATAAACAAGTGAGTTATCGTATTGTAATAGAACCTGGGGCAAAAAGTAAAAATTACTGGAAGGATTTGTGGGCATACCGGGGGCTTTTCTACTTTTTGGCATGGCGCGATGTATTGGTAAGGTATAAACAAGCAGCTATCGGCATAGGTTGGAGCGTCATTAAACCCTTACTTACTATAGTTGCAATGTGTTTTATCGGATGGATTTTCAAGTCAGGTACTCCCAATGGTGTGCCAAGGGCTATGCTGGTCGGGGCAGCTACTCTTCCCTGGACATTTTTTGCTACAGCTTTCAGCGAATCGAGTAATTCTTTAATTGCAAATTCTAATTTATTAAGCAAAGTTTATTTTCCCCGGCTTATTATACCTGCAAGCACTGTAATAGTTTCACTTATTGATTTTTTTATTTCATTTTTAATACTCATTGGCCTTATGGCATTTTACAGGTATGCCCCCGATTGGAGGATATGCTTAATGCCCCTGTTTTTGTTACTTGCCCTTATTACAGCCCTGGGAACTGGCCTGCTTATAGCAGCTCTCAATGTAAAATACCGCGATTTCAGGTACATTGTTACTTTTATTGTACAATTCGGGTTGTATGCTTCGCCTGTAGCATATACCAGCGAAAGCATTTACAATAGCGGGCTCCCTCAAACTGTGAAATTTTTATATTCCCTCAATCCCATGGTTGGGGTAATTGACGGGTTCAGTTGGTCAATATTAGGCAGGAACACTCATATTAATATTCCGGGCTTTTTATGTTCTATAGCAATAAGTTTTCTTTTTTTAGGTATAGGAATATGGTATTTTCGTAAAACAGAAAAATCTTTCGCAGATGTCATCTAAAAATACCCCTGATTTATCGGGTAATATGAAGGATATACCCCTTATATATATACATTATGGGGCCATACCAAATTATCTTATAAAATCTATTGACAGTGCTGCCGTCTTCAATAAAAGGATAATACTTCTTACTGACTCTGACTTCAAACATAGCAAAGTAACGTGCTTTCCGATAAGTAAATACAATAAGGATATTGATGTTTTTAATTCTGTGTACAATCACTTAAGCACTAACTCCATAGAATTTGAAAAAATATGTATAACACGCTGGTTCGTTTTACAGAATTTTTTAAATGCGGAAGGAATTGAAGTTTGTTATTATTCCGATTCAGATGTGATGATATATGATGATTTGAGCAAAGTATATGACAATTACAGCGAATATGATGCAGCATATACCTTATCCGAATCCCAGGAAAATTATAGGTGGGCTGCTTCGGCATGTTGCTCCTACTGGAAGGCACAGGCTTTAAATAATTTCTGTGATTTTATACTAAGTTGCTATACTACTGAAAAGAAAGCGTTGCTTGAGGAGAAGTGGGCATTTCACCAAAAAAATAATATTGCCGGGGGAATTTGCGATATGACATTGCTTTATTTGTTTTCAAGAGACATTAATTTTTATTCGCTTTCTAAAGTTAAGAACCATCTTGCATTTGACGGTAACATGCGCGATTCATCAAATTATTATAAAGATGAGTATGAAATGGAACAGGGTTCAAATAAGGGACAGTTCTTAAAAAAGATAGAATGGAAAGATGGTCGCCCTTATGGATTTAACAGGAAGCTGGGAGAGAAAGTACGTTTTATTGCATTAACTGAATACGCAAAAATACTGGACGAGAAAAAGACTGTTTTTAAAAGGGTTGGCAATAAAATAAAATCATTGATAAGGTAAGAAATGAGCCAAAGCATTATTAAGGTAGAAAATTTAATCAAGAGTTATACTTTGCGCCATAACCAGCCGGCAGGATATTCAACATTACGGGACACTATAGCTGCAGGGGCAAAAGGCCTTTTTAAGAAGGATGCCGCCATCCCCAGATACCAGTCAAAAGAAGAGTTTTTAGCATTAAAAGATATTTCCTTTGAAATCAATAAAGGGGACAGGTTAGGGATTATCGGGCGCAATGGAGCCGGCAAATCTACGTTGCTTAAAATATTAAGCCGCATTACTGAACCGACTAAAGGACGCGTAACAATTGATGGCAGGGTATCAAGCCTGTTAGAGGTAGGCACAGGGTTCCATGCAGAACTTACAGGCAGGGAAAATATTTACCTGAATGGGGCCATACTGGGTATGAGTAAAAGTGAAATAAAATCGAAGTTTGATGAAATAATTGCTTTTGCTGAAGTAGAGAAATTTCTTGATACGCCTGTAAAGCGTTATAGCAGCGGTATGTATGTACGCCTGGCATTTTCAGTGGCCGCTCATTTAGAACCCGATATATTAATTGTGGATGAAGTGCTTGCGGTCGGTGATTCTGTTTTCCAGAAGAAATGTATTGACCGTATGACTGCAATTGGTAAAGAAGGAAGGACAATTCTATTTGTCTCGCATAATATTTCGTCTGTTGAAGCATTATGTACAAAAGCGCTGCTGATTGACAAGGGATGCCTTATTGCAAACGGCAGTGTTAAGCAAATAACGGAAATATATATGGAATACAATACCCTTTCGGGTAATGAAATAGACCTTGCCGGTGTTGAACGGAGTAATAATTACAAAGAAGAAATCATATTCAGTAAGATATATTTTGAGGAATTACCTGTAAAATTCGGAGAAAAAATAGCATTTGATATTACTTTACAATCGAACACAAAACGAAAATTCTCAGACCTTGATTTTGGCATTAATATTATGGATAAACGTCATAATTGCATTGTGCATTGCAGCAACAGGTTTATTGATAAAAATATGAATCATACTGATGATGCAGATACTTACCGCTTTGAAATAGAGAATAACCTGAAACCCGGAAACTATCAATTGGTGCTTTTTTTAAGAACAGAAAATACGATACAGGACGTTTTGGAAAGTCAGGTAGGATTTGAAATTGGCGATGGGAACCCTTATGGCTTTAATGATACTAGTCAATTACAGGGCGCCGTATTTCCTGAATTTTCAATTGAAAAGATTATCTGATGGAGGCATTCAATACTCCCATATTATTCGTTATTTTTAATCGTCCTGAAACAACACAGCAGGTATTTGAAAAAATACGTGGTAGAAGGCCTGCACACCTTTATGTTGCTGCAGATGGCCCGCGTGAAAATAATGAGAATGATAAAGTAAATTGTGAGTTGGCCAGGAAAGTAATTCAACAGGTTGATTGGCCATGCAAAGTTGATACTCTTTTTAATGACACAAACCTGGGTTGTGGAAAAGCAGTAAGCAGGGCTATATCTTGGTTTTTTGAGCAGGTAGAAGAGGGTATTATACTTGAAGATGATTGCCTGCCTGATGACAGTTTTTTTGATTTTTGCACAACTCTTTTAACCAGATATAAGAATGATGAAAGGATAATGCACATTGGCGGGACTAATTTCCAGCAAGGGATAAAACGTGGTGATGCAAGTTATTATTTCTCTGCCAACATACATGTTTGGGGCTGGGCCTCATGGAAGAGGGCATGGAAGAAATACGATTTTAATGTTTCTGATATCGATAGTTTTATAAAATTAAAAAAACTGAACTTCTATTTTGCAGACCCTGTAATTCGTAAATACTGGTATACCATTTTTAAAAAGATGCATGCACATGAAATTGATACGTGGGATTATCAGTGGCACTATACTGTTTTAAATAATAAAGGCTTTGCAATTATTCCGCAGGTAAACCTGATACGCAATATTGGCTTTGGTTCAGGGGCCACGCATACAGATGGTGTAAGCAAATGGGCAAATATGCAAACAACCCCTATTACTGATATAATCCATCCTGCTAAAGTTGAACAAAACAAAGAGGCTGACGTATTCACTTTTCAGCACCATTATAAACCAGTACCTCCATCAAAAATGGATTTATTGAGAAGGGTAGTTTCAAAAATAATTCCTTATTAAGATAATCGCAATGAATTGTAAGATATGTAATTCCGGAACTGCCCCCTTCTACAAAGGAAAAATACTCAATAAATATGAGGTTGATTATTTTAAATGTAATTCTTGTGGTTTTGTACAAACCGAAAACCCTTATTGGCTTAAAGAGGCATATAACGAAGCAATTGCCCAACTTGATATTGGATTAGCTGCAAGGAATATTGATTTTTCCGGAGTTGTAGAAAAATTAATACTTACCTTTTACCCGGGTACAAATAACTATCTTGATTATGGTGGAGGCTATGGCTTATTTGTGCGGTTAATGCGCGATAAAGGATTCTCATTTTACAGGTACGATAGCTATTGCCAGAATATCTTTGCCCAATATTTTGATTGGAAAGATTGCTCAGTTAAGAAGTTTGATATGATTACAGCATTTGAAGTCTTTGAACATTTACCTGAACCTTTAAGTGATATTGAAAAGATGTTTGAGTTAAGTGATACTGTTTTCTTTTCAACCCTTATTGTTCCAACTACAGGCAATGAATTTGAAAATTGGTGGTACAGGGCTCCATTATCAGGACAACATATTGCATTCTATTCAATGGACTCTTTAAATGTAATCGCGAAAAAATTCAATAAACGGGTTTATTCAAATAATAAAAACCAGCACCTTATTACAAATAAAGAGATTGACTGTAAAAGGTTCGAAAATATTTTTGCACAGCCGGATGAATCCATACTTATGCGGTTGGCTAAAAAACTATCTGGAGAACCTTCGTATTTTAAAAGAAAATCTTTACAGGAAGAAGACTATAGATTCATTGAGCAGGAAATCTTAAAACAAATAAAGTAAGCATTTATGCGGCATGGGAATTATGAAAAGGGTTGCTGGAAAATTTAAAAACATATTTATACAATGTATTGAAGCCCTTTTTTTTTCTAAAAAGTTAAAAGAAGATAACAATAATATAATATTATTACGGCTTGACCAGATTGGAGATTATATTTTATTCCGTAATTTCATTGAAGAGATATTTAATCATTACAACTGCAAAAGTAAAATTGTGCTTTGTGGTAATATTATTTGGAAAGATTTAGCAGATAGGTTAGATAAAGGCTTTATTCATGAATTTATTTGGGTTGACGTAGCTTTGCTAAACAAGCCTTTCTACCTTTTTTCTATTTACAGCAAATTATCAGCAACAAAGTGCAGTACACTGATTTATTCAGCCTATTCAAGAACTGTTGAAGGCGATAATCTTGCTACACACAGCGGTGCAAGGCAAATTATAGGGTGGGATGGGGATGAAACAAATATCAGCCGCGAAAGAAAAACTAAAAATAACCTGAAATACACAAAACTAATTCCTTCATCTTCAGAATGCATGTTTGAATTTTTCAGGAATAAAATATTCTTTGAAAAGGTCTTGAATAAACCCATTGCAATTGATGAACCTTTCATTAAAACAAACCCCGAAAAGCAGAATCACAGCAAACAATATATAATGGTATTTCCAGGGGCTGGCCATCAACTAAGGAGGTGGAATCCTGCTAATTTTGCAGCATTATACAAATTAATACATACTGAACTTAAGCTGCCTATATTAATAGGTGGCTCTGTAAAAGACAAGGCTTTTGCCCAGGAAATGGTATCGCTTTTGGGGCCTCTGACAACTGACTTAACAGGAAACATGAATTTGAGCGAGATGGTTGATTCGCTTCAAAATGCAACTATTTCTATAACCAATGATTCAGGGCCGCTTCACATATCTTTAGCATTAAAAACACCTGTAGTTTGTATTTCAAATGGCAATAACTACGGCCGGTTTTGCCCTTATCCTGAGTCTATGAATGCCAAGCTGGCAGTAGTTTATCCTGATGAAATAGACAAGGCATTAATGAGTGAAGATGAGAAAAAGAAATTATGCTGTAGAGAATCGTTTATTGACATAAATTCAATAAGCCCGGAAAAGGTTTTCCAAGTAATGAAGAAGAAGAATTTTTTAAATTGATATAATGCCAAAATTAACAATAATAACAGTTAATTACAATAATAAAACAGGACTTGACAAGACAATCAGGAGTATTGTTCAGCAGACATATTCTGACTTTGAATACATTATAATTGATGGTGGCTCGGATGATGGCAGCACAGATATTATTCGTCAATACAAGGATAAGATTAACTTTTGGGTTTCAGAGAAAGATTCCGGTATTTACAATGCCATGAATAAAGGAATTGCCCTTGCGAATGGAGAATATTGCCTATTTTTAAATTCAGGTGACAGTTTATTTGAGAAAGATACTTTGGAAAAGGTATTCAACAAAACAAATTATACAGAAGATATAATATACGGCAATATGCTTATAGATTTTAGCGGTAAGCAAGTTTTGGGAAAGATGCCTGAAAAAATTACTTTTGAGCAAATGATGGCTGATACATTATGGCACCCTGTATCATTTATTAAACGTAAACTTTTCAATACTTACGGTAATTACCGGGAAGATTTAAAAATTGTTTCAGATTATGACTTTTTCATTAAAACAATACTTATTAATAAAGTCTCCGCCCTTCATATTCCTATAACTGTCTGTGTATTTCCTGTCGATGGCATCAGTTCACAGAGCAGTAATGCCAATCTGATAAAAGCGGAAAGAGAAAAAGTTCAATTAGCTTATTTCAGTAAGGATGTAATTGACCAATACTATAAAACTGGGAAAAAGGCAAAGAAAAGCGCCTGGAACAAAGTAATTGGTCTGTTTTCAAAAAATAATCAAGAATATCCATGAACTTTTCACTGTAAAAATAGCGCTGAAAATGGAAGACAATAAGCAAAATAACCCTTTAGTATCTGTTATTGTACCTTGTTTTAACAATGGAGAATACCTTGCTGAAACACTCGACTCTATTCTTGGGCAAACCTATTCAGATTGGGAATGTATTATTATTGATGATGGTTCAACAGATGATTCGCACAATGTTGCTGAAAAATACGTTCAAAAAGATACACGGTTTAAGTATATTTACCAGGAAAATAAAGGCGTATCTAATGCCCGTAATAATGCAATACGGAATAGCACAGGTAAATATATTCTGCCTCTTGACGGAGATGATAAGATTTCACCCGGCTATCTTAAGGAAGCTATTGAAATACTGGAATCAGACAAATCGATAAAACTTGTATATTGCAAAGCTGAAACATTTGGCAACAGGACAGGATATTGGGATATTCCTCCCTATTCTTATAAATACTTATTAATTGAAAACCTTATATTCTGTTCTGCTATTTTCAGAAAGGAAGATTTACATGGCAAAATATGGTATGATGAGGGAATGAGTGAAGGATTTGAAGACTGGGACTTTTGGGTTTCATTTCTTAACGAAACAGACAAGGTAATACAAATTCCTAAGGTAAACTTCTACTATCGGGTAAAAGAAATAACAAGAAACCCTAAAACAACAGATGATGAGAAGCAAAAGCGAATCAGGAATTATATTTTCCAGAAACATTCTGCTCTGTATCAAAAATATTTTTCTCTCCCCGATGTTATATTTGATTACTATAAAGCCAGAGGTGAACTTAATAGTATCCGTAATTCTACGAGTTACCGCTTAGGTAAAATGATATTGATGCCATTTTGGTCAATGATGAAACTATTCAAATGAAATCAATTTGTTTTTTCAGCAGCTACTATAACGGGAACCACATCCCTTTTTATGTAAAATTTTACCTCGATGAACTCTCAAGGCATTTTTCAGAAGTAGTTTTAATAACAAATGAAAAAGAAATATCGCTGGAAGATAAGTCATTCCTAGAGTCTAATAATATCCTGTTTATGCCGGTAAAAAATGAAGGGTTTGATTTTGGTATGTGGTATAAAGCATTTCAAAGCTATGGCACAACGAAGTATGACAGGATTGCATTAGTGAATGATTCCTGCATTCTATTTGGGAACCTTAAAGGTTTCTTTGAATGGATAGAAAAAGAGAAGCCTGATTTTTGCGGCTACACTGATTCATATTTACTTGGGTATCATTTACAGTCTTACTTCCTAGTTATAAATAAGAAAGCTATTCCATTTGTGGCTGAATATTTTAAAAAATCCGGAGTAATTCAGGACATAAAAGAGGTTATTAAGATATATGAAGTGGGATTAAGTAAATATTTGACGGATAATGGAATGAGTATTAAAGCGATGTATAACATACCTTCGAAAGGGAAATATAATTATGCTTTATTATGTGGCAAAAATTTAATAGAAATGGGCTTCCCATTAGTGAAAAAGAAAATAATCAGCCGCCTTTATACTTTTGAAAGATGGCGAAGTATGGTCGTTTTAGGCTTCGATCCATTCCCTTCTCATTACATCAAATTAATAAAAAACAAATACCAGGTACCTGTCAATTTATTTGAAGGTATAAAAAAGAATAAAGGAATCGCCTTTGAATTGAGGTTTTATACAATCAGCATAATTGCTATATTGTACCGGCTTATCAGAAAAAAATCATAATACTATGTTACAATTATTTAAGAAAATTAGAAACCTTTTCAGAGACCTGGTATTTGGATTCCTGATAAGAATTAATATGGTATTATTTCCTAAACCCCTGCTTATAAGCATTTGCATATTAACACGAAATCGGCCAAAATTTTTAAAAATATGTGTCAATAATTTATTGGAAAAATTATATTATCTTGAGAACTATGAAATCATAATAATGGATAATGGTTCAACAGACCAAACGAAAAAATTATTAGAGGAATATGGGCAAAGCAAAAAGATTAGAATACTCAGGAATAAAAAACATATAGGTTTAAATGGCTTCAAAAAGTTATTCAGAAAAGCAAAAGGCGAGTATATTATTGAAATTGATGATGACGTACTTGAATTTCCCCTTTATTTTGACCGTACCATGGTTGAATATATAAATGTATATACCGATTATGGGTATTTAGCATTAAATGTTGTTCAGAATGAATTTACAAATGGTGCAAAGCCGGATGATACTCACTATACCGATGATATCAGAAAGGACAAAATTGTTCAACAAGGTCCTGCAGGAGCCTGGTGCACTTGTTTCCGCAGGAATGATTACCGAAAAGTCAGGATTCCATTTGACCTTCTTCCTTTAAGCTTAAGAAGAACCCAGGATTCGGTGCTTGCAGGCCTCTTTAATAAATACTTAAAATTAAAACCCGGAATAATCAAGACCGATATTTGCTTTCACGCTTCCGGACCATATTATGCCAAGCAATATGGATATCTTGAAACTGAAATTGAAAAATATCAGGACAACAACCTGGCTTCATTTGTAGAACATTATAAATCCTTCCTTGATAAATAGAATGAATGCACCTATAGTCAGCATTTGTATTCCGACATATAATGGCGAAAAATACATTGGCCAGTGTATTGAATCTGCATTACATCAAACTTATACGAACACGGAAATATTAATTGTTGACGATGGCTCATCTGATAATACCTGCAATATAGTTGAAGGTTTTGCGGCAAAAGACAAAAGAATCAGATTCTTACGTAATGAAAAAAACCTCGGGCTTGTTGCAAACTGGAATAAGTGCATGGAAGTTGCAAAGGGAGAATGGATAAAATTCCTTTTCCAGGATGATTATCTTGATGCGGATTGCATTGAGATTATGGTTCAAAGCATATCTCCCGAAGATAAAATTATAAGCTCAGGAAGAAGACTTATTTTTGACCCGGAACTTGACGAAGCCACAAAAACCTATTCTATAAATGAAACATTGACATTTGAACGGTTAGGTATCTTATCCCGGATCCCTGTATTTATTTCACCCGGAAAAATCTCATCAATGGCTGCAAACAATATCTGCACAAATTTTATCGGTGAACCTACTATAATTATGTTTAAAAAAGATGTTACCGAAAAATCCGGAACATTTAACTCAGATTTAATCCAGATATGTGATTTTGAATTTTTCCTGAGAATAGCCTGTACTTATGGGCTTAAATATGTTCCCAGGCCTTTGACTTATTTCAGGGTACATAAAGGCTCTGCATCATCTTCCAATATTTCTGAGAGATCATTTTCGATGGCTAATATTGACCCGATAGTTACGGTGCGCCAGTTATTGTATGCGCCCTGCTATGCTGCATTCCGGAATTCACTTTCATCCCTGCATAAGCTGAAATTAAAATTATTTTTCATGGTGCGTGTATATGAATCGCAAAGGGCGGCAAAGTCTTCAGGCAAAAACAATATTGATAAATTTGAATCTATATGCGGCAAGTACCTTGAAATAAATGAATACAGGCAGGGAAATTTGTTTGTAAAACTGGCGTATCAACTAATCAGGTTTAAAAGAAGCTTAGCGTAAGAACTATACAAATATAAAATGACCTTGATGTTCCTGGAAATAGAGCGCTTGATAGTGTCTTCCTGCTTTTATTCAGGGCCCGGTAAAGAAAAGTATTCAAACAATAACGGAATTAATGATTAGCGCAGGAGTCAGTGTAATAATTGTAAGCTACAATGTATCAGATTACCTTGATAAATGCATTGCTTCATTGCTATTGCAAAAAAATATCGAGGTTGAAATAATTGTTGTTGACAATAATTCTTCCGACGGAACAGTTGATTTCCTGAAAAGGAAATATACCGGCGTAAAAGTTATTCCGCTTTCTGAAAATACAGGTTTTTCAGCCGGAAACAATAGGGGAATAAAAGAAGCAACCCATGATTTTATTTTATTGTTGAACCCGGATACGGAGCTGCAGGAAACTAATGTATTGGAAAAGATGAGGGATTATTTAATAAATACCCCCGATGTGGGAATACTTGCTCCCTGCCTTTTAAATACCGACGGCACACTTCAATCGTCCTTCTGGAACTTCCCGAAAGTAAAAGATATTCTTTTGGAGCTATTTTACCTTCATCGTGTACAAAAAAAGAAAAACCCTGGTGTGCCAATTCCTGTTTCTGCTGCATCGGGGGCGACATTATTTATTAGTAAAGAACTTGTAAATATATCAGGCGGATTGGATGCCAGCATGTTCTGGATGGAAGATACTGACCTGTGCTACAGAGCTACCCGCCTGGGTAAGAAAGTGGTTTACTACCCTGAAGTTAAAATCATTCATCATGGAGGCAAGAGCGCTTCTGACAGGTATTCAATAAGCATACCAAACCAGGTAATAAGTAAAATAAAGTATTTCAAGAAAAATGGTTCCCGGTACCAGTTTATAGCAAGTGACATTCTTAGCCTTTTCTTTATTTTAAGCCGCTTTATTGTATTTGCGGTGCTTTCTTTATCGCGAAAGAAGATGTTTCAGCTGAAAGCAAAGGCTTATACCGCTGCTCTGAAGGCATATTTTGATTACAATTTTGCCGGAAACAAAGAAATAATTAAGTAACGAGGTATTCTCTTAAATGCGTCTTCAAACCATTTTCACAAAAAAAGCATATATAAATGCTAATTCCTTATCTTTGCGCCCTCTAAAAAAGTTCTATCAATTTTATCGGGGTGTAGCGTAGTCTGGCTATCGCGCCTGCTTTGGGAGCAGGAGGTCGTCGGTTCGAATCCGGCCACCCCGACTTAGACCAGTAAATGATGCCCGATCCCGTAGCTCAGTTGGATAGAGCAACAGATTTCTAATCTGTCGGTCGTGAGTTCGAATCTCGCCGGGATCACTTTAAAATCAATAACTTATGAGATTTTTCCGGAAAGCAGATTGGAGTGAGGTCGGTTTCTGAGGTCGGTTTTTCCGGGAATGCACACCATTTTTCGGTACAAAGACACTATTATTTGCTGCTTTTCTTTTTATTGTTTTCTCTAGGGAAAACTTTATAACCATGTTTACCTTTTTTAATGACTTTTTGGTCAACATAACGGTCTATTTCAACCTTAATGCCAGAATGGTGTGTTGGTTTAAAATCTTTACCGCTATGCAGGTGCTGTGCTGTAATATTTGTTCTCTTCAGGCTATAAAATGTAAGATTAAGCCCGGTGTTTAGTTGCTGGTAGTAATGATGAAACCCCTTGGTTAGTTTGTCACACATTCTCTCCCGGTTCTCGGTAATCTCTGGGGCTAATATATATGTGTCAGTCCCTTTATATTTATCATATCCCAATTCAATTAATAATTTGAGTAGGTCATCACTTACAGCAACTGGTATATATTTTTTATTATTTCCGGTAAGTTTTTCATATCTGTTAACTTTAAAGTTTTCAATGGCTATATAAGCCCGGTCATTATTATCATACTTGATGCTGCTATATTTTAACATTACAAGTTCTTCCCTTCTAGCACCAGTGAAAAGGGCAAGTTTAAATCCATTGGCGAGCCAGGGTTGATAGTAGTATTCATACTTCCTGCTTTTATAATTAACAAGCTTTACGCCATTTTCAGGCGTGATTTGCTTAATTAACCTTTGAAAATCTTCTTCAGAAATGGCGGTTGGAGTATGTGTAACTATCTTTCTTTCGAGTTTCCTAAACAAATTATAAAATGGATATTTAAGGCTCTCGGACAACCAAACTTCAAAGCGGTGAAAACAATCTAACCTTTTATTGTATGTAGTACCGCCAAATTCGCCGGTGTTAAAAGCGTCTTCCAATTCTAAAAATATTTCGTTTAATGTTTCCTCCGTAAGAAACTCTGAAATTGTCAGTTTATCAAGGTCATAACCCTTCATCGCCAGACATTCAAGCAAATGCACATAACTCCTTATTGTGTCTTTACGATACCTTTTGCAACGGTGTCTTTGCTTAAAATCATAAACTCCTTCGCCTTGGAATAATGCAGAATATTTAGCCAGTGCTTCAACAAGCAGAGTGGGTATGTTGTTTTCATTTATTTTAGTGGGCTCAGGTTGTAGAATTCCTGAATTATTAGGAATTAGTGGAGACTGGATAGTGGCTTCCTTCACTTCTTTTTTATACTGGATTGCTTCAATAATTGCCTCACCCAGGTCTCGTGTTTCTATAAGTTTTGTCTTACGACCGTCCTCCGTCCCTGGAATACGAGCTATTAACTTGAATTTATGCTTATCCCCATTTTTGCACGATTGCAATTTTTTGCCTGTGTGGATACATATATCTGATACCTCCTGACGACAAACGGAACACCATGTTTTTACTCCTTGTCTCCTACTTGAAACTGGTATGTATAATGGCTTGGTCACGGCTTAATATTTCTGAATTTAGATAAAAATTCCTGTTCCATTTTCCCTTGAGGTATATATTTTTTGCGATTTTGAATGGTAATGCTGCCTACCTTTTTTAGCATCATAAGTTTGATGGGGTCATTTGCCAAATATGCCTCCAATGCATCCGTAGCTCCGTCACCATACTCTTTAACCAGGTCTGGAATTAGGTCCGCATGACGAACCTGGTAGTACTCAGCAGCGTAAACCCATCTGCCACGACCAGTTGGCTTCGGGTAGATTTTTATTCCATTGTCTATGCAATACCTGGTTGCTGTGCGGTTGCATTTACCGCCCAGGGCTTGTCCGACTTGTTTCATCGTTAGGGTCATTATCATAATTCTTCCTTGTTATAAGGGTTAGTAAATTGTAGTCTTATTTTTGAATAGAGTCGGAACACCATGTATCTGCTCATAAACTGCTTCGACCGATTTATGTCTTTGCCCGGTAATATTCTTGAGTGGCTTAAATGGCAGCCAAGTTGCTTTAGTATTTTCACATACAATTACCTGCCCTTTTCGGCTTTGGCACCACTTTGCTAATTCTTCGTAATCTATTTGATTATGCCGGTAATATTTGCCTCCGTTCTGATATGGAGCATCAATGAACCAAGTAGCTTCTATGTCTGGCAGGTTCCTATAATCTCCGTGAACAACATTCCAATGCCTTATCTCCGGTTGTAAATTTGTTATTTGAGTAATTCGAGATGCTGTTGTGCTTACCCAGTTAGGGCTCTTCTTTGACTGGCAGCTCCATTTCGTAACTGTTTTTGCAGGTTTTGCGCAACCTCTGTTTATATATAGTTTTAATGGAAGCAGTGACTCAATACTTGTTCCGAATAGTTCCACGTTGCAGTTCTCATCAGGCAACCAAAGCATTTCTTTCTGGATTAAAGTTCCTTCATTACCTGATCCGGCTAATATGAATGGCGCAATATTTGATAAGTTTGACCAGCATCTATCAACAGACCCGACAGGCAATTCAGGGGAAGGTTATGTAGTGGCATTCGCTCAATCAGGAAACGGTACAATTGTTTATTCTGTTAAAGATGGCAGTTCATTCGGTTGGGCTACAGCAACAATATCAAATACTCTTCTTGCAGCAAATACCTGGGAGAATTTAGTTTTCGTTTTTAACGCTTCAACTGACTCTGTCTATGGATACCTGAATGGCGCACTGGTAAATCAAACCCTGATACCAGCAGGAATGACCATCGGACAGAACACAATGCCATTGCATATAGGTGCATGTGACATGACAAGCAATGGGTTTCATTCACCTGCTCTTAATGGTGTTCTTGATGACATTCGCTTGTATGATGCTGTATTGAATGCTTGTTCCATTGATAGTTTAAATAGTACCATCAATCCAGCAACTGGTGTAATTCGGGTGGCTTCAGATAATGGAATTATTATTGTTTATCCTAATCCCACGGCATCATTTTTTAACATTCAGACCACTGGGCAGAAGTTCAATGAAGTAATTATTGCGGATTTAATGGGCAGGGTCGTTTATGATAAGTCATTTACCAACCAGGTTGATATTTCTGGCTTTGCTGCTGGTTGTTATATTTTAACAGTGCGAAATAATGATGGTACTGTTTATCGTCAGAAAATCGTCAAAGAATAATAAGAGAATTTGAGGTTGCTTGGAAAGTTGAACGCCCGGCTTATTGCCGGGCGTTTTTCTTTTAATTCAACTCGCACAGCACCTCAAACTTACCTGCTCCCTCAAAACTAAATACTGTTCCGCTATCCAGTTCATCAAATTCAATAAATTTCCCATTCGCCAAAACAATTGTCTCAACCGGGGCTTTTGAGAACTGAACAGATTTCTTGATTTGAACATCGCCATCAATGTGCCTTATAAAAATTGAATTATGTGGCTTTTCAATTAAGATTTCACCGGCGTTTTTTATGTTAACTGTATACATCGGGCGTAGATTAAATATTTTGGGCAAAACTATAATTTATACCCTTATACCAATAACCAATATATCATCCACCTGTTCAAGCCCACCTTTCCAGGCTTCCAAGGTCGCTTCCAGGGCATTCTTTTGTTCTTCCATAGGCTTGGAAGCATTGGCAAGAAGGAGTTCCTGTAATTGCTTGTATTTAAACTTCTTGCCCTTTGGACCGCCGAACTGGTCAGCGTAGCCATCAGTGAAGAGGTACAGAATGTCACCTTTTTGCAGGTTCAAGTCGTGAGTATTGAATGGTATTGGCTTATCAATCTTTCCTATTGGCTGCTTGTCTGCCGGTACTTCAATTACTTCTCCATTACGAATGTACCAAAGTGAGTTATATGCACCGCTCCACTGAGTTTCTTTAGTTATGGTATTGATGTAACATAGTGAAATGTCCATCCCATCCTGTACGTTGCTTTCGCTTTTCTCAAAGGTTTCAAGCACAAGTTCACGTACCTTGTCAAGAATTTTACCCGGCTCTGTAATCTTAAACTCCTTTACAGTGCGGTTAAGGGCATTTGAACATACAACAGATACCATTGCACCTGGTACTCCGTGACCTGTGCAGTCGGCTGCGGCAATAAGTATGTTATCACCTGCACGTTCCATCCAATAGAAATCTCCGGCTACAATGTCCTTGGGTTTATATAATAGAAAAGACTCTGGGAGGAATTGTTTGATTAAACTTATAGGTGGTAATATGGCATCCTGAAGTCTCTTGGCGTAGGTTATGGAGTCAAGAATGTCTTTATTCTTCTCTTCAATAACTTTATTCCTTTGCTCAACAACTTTTTTCTGCTCTTCAGTTTCTTTACTTTTTATTTCAATTACTTTCTTTTGTTTGTTGGTTATTCGTAAGGAGCGGAAAACAAACCCGGCAAATACCATAACCAATAACAAACCACTTGCCACAGACCAGGTAATAATTTTCTGTTTATGTTTATCTGCTGATGCTTGCAAATCTTTCTGAGCTTGTTCAACTTTTTCCTCTGCCTGCAACTGGTCAAATTCATAACTCATTTCCATTTTTAAAGTTTGTTGTGAGTTAGCCTGATTCTTGAAACTATCAAGGGATAAAACATAATTTTTGTAATCTTCAACTTCCGCCTTATAATTATTGCTAAGACTGTCTAATTCGGCTGCCTGCTTATATGCAGCAGTTAAATTATCTATTTGCCCTATATTTTTTGAACCATTTATGGCGGAATCAAGATATGATTTTGACAATTTGTAGTTTTTAACTGGTCCACTATATAATATTCCTATGCGTAAATATAGCCTGTTAATATTTTTTTTGACTCCAGTTTCACGATATATTTTAAGTGACTTAAAATAGTAATCCAAGGCTTCTACATTATTACCTAATGCCCTATCAATTTTTGCAATTCTGCTAAAACAATCAGCAACCCATGCTTTTTCTTCAGGTATTTCTTTACATATGGCCAAGTCTTTCAATGCATATTTCATTCCTTTAGAATAGTTTTTATCGTCAATATAATAATCCACAATAGTATTTAAAACACCAGCCATAGCCTGCTTGTTTCCCATTTGCTGAAACATTGTCATTGCTTTAAATGCATATTGAAGAGCTTTTGAAGAATCACCTTTATCTTGATAAATCCCTCCTAACCTAAATAGGCTCCTGGCAATTAAATGGGTATCCTTTTCTTCCTCAAATGCGGTAATTGCTTTAAATCCGTATTCAAGCGCTTTTGTATAATTGCCCTGAGAGTCATAAATACCTGCAATCCCAAAGAAGTTCGAAGCGATACCTTTTTTGCTTCCTATTTCTTGATGTAAGGCAAGAGATTTAAGTTGATATTCCAAGGCTTTAGAGATAAGACCTTTATCAAAGAAAATTTCCGCCATATTGAAAAAAATCTGCGCACTCCCCTGTTTATCGTCAATTTTTTCATATATTTTTAAACTTTTATCTAAATATTCAAGCATTTTAATTTTTTGGATAGGATCTTGTTTAACTTCATTATTATTGCTGCCCTCATAATACACAGCAATAATATTTAAGGCTTCTGCTTTTTGTTTTAAAATACTTTTCCGCTCTATGTCATCTGTAATTTGGCTGAGCAGTTTATCTGCAAAGGCGACTGTTTGTTCCCCAAATTTCAAATTATCATTAATATCACAAGCATAGCAAAGTTCAGTATAAATACGTAAGCGGGTTGTATCTTCTTTTGCGCTATTTAAAGCATTCAGCAAAGAATCCATCTTATGATTCTGCCCAGCCCCCAACTGGCAGCAACACATCAGAATAAGGAAAATATAGAGATTGCGATATTTCATGTAACAATAAGTGGTTATGACAACTCTTTTTGCAGCATATTAAATGTCAGGTTTACAATTGCCTGATAGTCTTCACCGGCTTCTTTCATATCCTCATCATCTTCTTCATAATACCAGTTAATGTTAACATTGTTGCCCTGGCGATTTATGGTTTCCAGTCGCTTTAACACGTCGAGTATACACTTGGAAGAAGCTGTATTGAAATATTCCAATTGAATATCAACCTGGGTTGGGGTTACAGGTGAACCAGTATATCTATCAAGGCAATCAACAAGGGGCTTGTAGAATTCAACAGAGTTTTCAGGTATCGACCTGCCCCTAATTTCAAGTTTGCCGCTTTTTGAGTCAAATTTGATTGAAGGCGTTTTGGGTGTGCTTTCAATTGTGATAAGTTCCATGAGGTTAGGTTTTTAATGTTCAATAAAACAGGTTAAATGTAATTAATTATACCCCTATTAAGTAATGCAGATGTAGCTTTATTTTTCAAATTTTGCTTCAGCTTGTCTTAAAAGTGTGATAAAAGCAGGAACATCACCTGTATCCATTTTTATGTCCGCAGTGTTGGTTTTATAATTATCAATAGCTGTATTCCAGCTAGTGTCATGTCAATTTAAAATTGTCGGATTAAGTTTTTTGAGTTTTACTCTGGCTTTTTCATTCGTAAACTGCCAGTTTATGGTCGCCTCTTTGTTATTACGGTCTTTTTGCCATGCCTTTACTTCCTGCTTCATTATTTCCATACTGTCAATTCTCCGGTCTAAGCATTGCCCCATCAATACATTAAGTTCTATTTCTGCCATATTCAACCAACTGCCGTGTTTGGGTGTATATATAAATTCAAACCTATCCCATAGCCTTTTCGCCTCCTGTGGCGAAAATGTTTCATACAATGCTGCGGGTTTATGTGTTGCCAGATTATCCATTACCAGTCGTATCTTTTTAGCTGAAGGATAATGTATATCTGCTATTTCTTTTATAAAGACAGCCCAATCTGTTTTTGCTTTCCTTGCAGTTACTTTTACATGCCGTTTTCCGGCTAATGGCTCATTAACCATGAATATATTGGCTACGCCGCATCGTTCGTATTCATAATCCGCCTTAGCTTCGCTACCCGGCTTTCCTGTTATTGGAAGACGAGTTTCTTTTATCAATTGTTTTGGAGATTCGTCCATACAAACAACCGGAATAGCTTTGTTATAAGGTGTTTTGTACACATCTAAAACGGATTCCATGTGTGCCACAAAATCGCCGCTTTCCAAAGGCGGTATTATCCATCCTTTTACTTTCCAGGGTTTAAGTTCGTTTTTTTTAAAACCTTCCGTACTGTTTCATGCGATATGCTCTCCGTATATTTTAGTTCAACCATTTTATCTGCTAACATTCGCAATGACCAACGGCTGTAACCTTTGGGGGCTTTACTGCAACTGATGGCTATTAAATGCGCCTCGAAATCTCCATCCGTTTTTACTTTTTGTTTTTCCGGGTATGGTTTTCGATCCATACACGACTCATAACCTTCTTCTACAAACCGCTGCTTTAATCGCTCCACTGTCTTGCTATTAACATGAAGCACCTGAGCTATTTGATCATTCGCAAGTTTTCGCCCAAACTTTCCCTCATCACAATTAAGTAAAATACAAGCATTCCGAAATTGAAGAGAACTGTGTTTCCCTTTGCCCACTATGGCTTTCAATTCTTCTCGCTCTGTCTTTGTTAATGTTACTTTGTAGTGTACCATCTTTTTTGGATGGTAAAGATAAGTAAATTTATCTTAACAGACATTATTTTGTTGACATGACACTAGTACCATCCCAAAGAAATTTGAATTCAAACCCATTAATACACCGATACGACATCAGCAAAACATTCGGTGGAGATGTAAGTGTTTTATCGAGCATCTTTTTTGCAGTTGAATAAATAGAGTCAACATTATTGCCATCAATCATAAGAGTAACCTTGGTATTTTGACCAGGCCAGATTATACATATCGAATCAGATTTTGTGGAAGCAGTAAGGTTTTCCACAATTTCAACACTTATATCCATACGTATTAATGAACCCTGGACCGGAGCCTTGCCTATTTCTATATATTCTGTTTGAGAAAAAGAAGCTGTTTGTGGAACCTGAAACGTCACTTCACTATTTGATTGAGCAAACAAAGATAGAGGGATAAATAAAAATATTAACAAAGCGTTTTTCAAAATGTAGTTTTTTCAAAATTAATACAAAAGCGCGTTATCAATGGTATTTTCTGACACCAAAGGCAAGGTGCTCTCAAGGGCACATATTGCTCAAGCAGTCTGGGGCATCGATTTTAATAAGGGGAATAATCTAATAGATATTTATGTAAACTACCTTAGAAATAAAATAGATAAAGGGTTTTCAAGGAAACTTATTCATCCGGTAGTGGGGATGGGATATGTTTTGAAAGAAGAATAAAGTATTTAATGCTTACCCTAACAGAACAACGAAAGGCCATATTTCAACGAGGCCATGAAGTAGGTTATAATAAAATATGTCACCATAAAAAATACGTTTAACTATTAATTTTTAAATTTCATCGAAAACACTACAAGCTCGCCGGAATTTCATACTAATGAGTTAATGTATTGTTATTCAATCAGTTGAAAAACGTAATAAAGTGCTTTTTAAAACATTAGCCATTTTCAAAGTAAGTAAGAAAAAAGCAATAGATTTGCATGATAACTAAAAATCCAAACACTTGAAAAAAACACTATTAATTTTAGGAACCGCATTAGCCATTAGTGCTAATGCCCAAAACAATATTATAAGCACCTTTGCCGGAACTGGCAAAGCAGGCTATGCCGGAGATAGCGGATCTGCTGTATCAGCAGAATTAAATCAGCTAACCGGAGTAGCGGTTGATGGTTATGGTAATGTATATATAGCCGACCAGGTTAATAACTGCATACGGATGGTAAACCCGGCGGGCATTATAAGCACTTTTGCAGGTAATTATACAATGGGACCTGGTTATAGCGGAGACGGAGGGCCTGCTACGGCAGCAGAATTAAATCAGCCAGTAGGAGTAACCACCGATGCCTCTGGCAATGTATATATT
>JBKQUY010000018.1:0-71195 GCA_052325425.1 Bacteroidia bacterium
TAAAGACGAATTATTACAATATCTTTATTATTACAACCATGAAAGACCTCACCAAGGAATTAATAATAAAAAACCTATTGAACTAGCAAATCTGTTACCGAATTAAGTAACTTCTACAGCAATGACGAAGTGCCCCACCGTCGCAGTAACGGGTTTACATAATGTATCCAACATACATTTTAAATTACCTTGCTGAAAATCTGCTTTTCAGGAACATTCCTCCAAAGGCGCGCATCAAAGGCCATGCAGATATTCCGTATGAATTTTCTTCCTTCTTTTGTAACCTTTAGTTCAAAAGGAGTGCGTGTTACCAGCCCGTCTAATTCCATTTCTTTCAGCATTCTTATGGAATCATACAGAAAGGGTGTTTGCGAATCTTTTTCGAGCCAGGAGGTTTGAAACCTGCACATGATATTAAGGATATGATGGCGTAATATCATATCTTCCTCATCGAGCAAATGTCCACGGAATACGGGCAATTCATCTTTGGCAATACTTTCGTAATATTCTTCAACAGTTTTAAGGTTTTGGCCAAAAGCCGACCATGTATCGCTTATAGATGAAACCCCTATACCAAGCATAAACCCGGTATGGTTATCGGTATAGCCCATAAAGTTCCGGTGTAATTTTCCGTTTTCTGAGGCTTTGTAAAGGGAATCTGTTTTCAGCGCAAAATGGTCCATGCCAATTTCAATGTAGCCGGCCTCTTCAAGCATGTTTCGACCCGTTTCGTAAAGTATGCGCTTTTCTTCATCCTTAGGCAGGTCGTCTTCCGTAAACTTTCTTTGCCCGGGCTTTATCCAGGGTACGTGGGCATAGCTGTATAGCGCAATACGGTCAGGGCGCAATTCCTTTACCTTTTCAACAGTATTAACAACACTCGACTTTTTTTGCAAGGGCAGGCCATAAATCAAATCATAGTTTATGGATGTATAGCCCAGCTCTCTTGCCTGTTTTGTAACTCTTTCAATATTCTCGACAGGCTGTACACGGTTTACTATTTTCTGAACATTTATGTCCATATCCTGTATGCCCAGGCTTAGCCTTGTGAATCCCATGTCGCGCAATACTTTCAAATGGTCATATGTGGTATTGTTGGGGTGGGCCTCGAAACTGAATGCCGCACCGTCGCAAACAGTTGCAGATGACAGTATGCCGGTCAGCAACTTCTTCAAATGTGCTGCGCTGAAGAAAGTGGGTGTGCCGCCGCCTAAATGCAATTCCCTTATCCGGGGCTTATCTCCGAATATTTTAAGGTACATGCCCCATTCTTTCAAAAGAGCCTCTATATAGGGTTCTTCCACCGAATGGTTTATGGTTATGCGGGTATTGCAACCGCAATAGGTGCATAAACTCTGGCAGAATGGCAAGTGGATATACAGGCTCATTCCTTCTTTTGCATTGGTATTGCCGAATGACTTTTTCACTTCCTTGATCCATTGCTCTTTTGTCGGATTGGTAGTCCAATAAGGCACAGTAGGGTAGCTGGTGTACCTGGGCGCCGGAATATTGTATTTTTTTATAAGCTCTGAGGCCATATAAATTTGGGGTTAAAATAGTTCTTTTGTAACAGACCTTAATTTGTGATATAAAGGGGTTTTGCTCCCGCCATTTTTTCGTATTGTTTTCCCGCAAACAACCGGGGTGTACATTATCCTCCTTCTGCTTTTTTCTCCTTTATATGGCGAAGAACCAACACGGTGCCACAAATGGCCATGATGCACCACCAAATCACCGGCACGGGCAATTACAAGAGCTTCATTTTTATCCGCCCTGGTATTCATAAAATATGCCTTTTTAAAAAACAGGTTAAAAAGTTTTTGGTTATGAGTGCCGGGTAATATCCTCAGCCCGCCATTTATTGAAGAGGAATCATCAAGATAAACACCAATATTCAGCATAGGCAAAACCTTTCCATCGTAAAAAATATCACGGATACTGTCAGTATGCCATCCCATCTTCTTAAACTTGCTCCCTTTAGCGTTATAATAATGATTAAAAACTACCCCGTCTTTCTCATCCTCAGCAATCCTTGGATTATAACCTTCAAGGAGTTTCAATAATGGTTTTACTCTTTTTCCTGAAATAAAATTATGCATTGGCTTGCTGAATTGCGAAAAAAACGGAAGGCGGTGAATCATAGTATTACCTTTATCGTCCTTTCCATAAAAAATGGGAATACCATTGATGTCTTTTTGTTTCCTTTTTATAAGTTCTTCCGTTACTGCGGCATAGGAGTCAATAATTGCATTTACTTCATCTTTATTCAATACTTCAGTAAAATGAAGGAACCCGTTTTTATTAAAAAAGTCTATTTGCTCTTTGGTCAGGTGGTCACCAAGCCGGAACTTTTTATAATGAAAAGGCTTTACCCTCATACCTCAGTGCAGTTTAAAGGCTATTGTACCTCTTTTTCCCTTATTTTTTCAGTAAGTGTTTTCACCGACATACTCAAAACATAAATAATAATAAGCAAAATGCCCATCAGGAACATTAACAGGTACTCAGTAAAACTGAACATGGTAAGTAATGAGCCACTGTTCCTTTCTTCTTCAGCGGCTTTTTGTGCAGCCACAGTTATATTATCAGGCCCGCCGTTAGGATTAGTTACGGCGGCAGTTGATGCTGTAGCGGCCTGTTTACCGGTTTCCTTTATATAGGCAAGTACCGATTTAATATCATCATCGCTCAATGTTGGCTGGTCGGGCATTGGTATTTTATTGTTCTCAGTGAATACCTTAACGGCTTCGGCATCACCCGCGTTTACCATTGTCTGCGATGATTTAACCCATTTCATCATCCATTCATCGGTATGACGGGTTTCTACTCCCTTTAAATCGGGTCCCACAACTTTGCCCTTGCCAATGGAATGGCATGCTGCGCAGATTCTTTTAAAAATATCTCCACCGCTTTCTGCAACTGATTTTGTAAATGATGCAGAAACTAAAATAGCCGTGATAATTAAAAATTTAGCCTTCATAATGTTTGATTTATTTGCTTTTGTTTTTTAGTATTTGTAAAAATAGGTCTCATATATTGACTTAGAAATGATTTATATCATGCCTTAACGTATTTTTTGTCAGGAATGAAAAATCAGGGTGCTTTTGTATATGGCAGCAGATAATTAATCATAATGTTCCTCTTTTTGCCTGTTCTGCCTCTATTGATTCAAAAAGGGCTTTAAAGTTGCCTTTGCCAAATGATTTGGCGCCATTTCTCTGTATGATTTCAAAAAATAAGGTTGGTCTGTCTTCCAGCGGTTTGGTGAAAATCTGTAGCATATATCCATCTTCGTCTTTATCAACCATGATGCCTAAATTTTTAAGGGTGGTAAGGTCTTCTTTTATCTTTCCCACTCTTTCAATTACCGTATCATAATAGTTTCCCGGAACATGCAAAAATTCTATTCCCCTTTCTTTCAGATCACTTACCGTAAAAATAATATCTTCGGTTTCAACCGCTATATGCTGGCAACCCGGGCCCTCATAAAAATCAAGGTATTCTTCTATCTGCGATTTCTTTTTTCCCTTGGCAGGCTCATTAATGGGGAATTTAATCCTGTTGTTTCCGTTCACCATCACTTTGCTCATCAGGGCCGAATATTCGGTCGAAATGTCCTTATCATCGTAAGTTATAAGGTTTGTAAACCCTAAAACTTTTTCATAGAATTTTGCCCATTTCACCATTTCACCTTCTCCTACATTGCCCACACAATGGTCAACATATTTCAACCCCACTTCCGGTGGATTATATTCCGGTAGCCATGATACAAACCCGGGAAGGAATGGCCCGCTGTAGTTTTTCCTCTCTACAAAGGTATGTATCGTTTCTCCGTATGTATGTATGGCTGAAATTTTTACTTCTCCGTTCGCGTCTTTCTCTGTTTTCGGGGTTATGCAGGGGCGCGCTCCTCTTTCCACCGTTTCAGTGTAAGCCTGTTCAGCATCTTTAACCCAAAAGGCAATCACCCTTACACCATCCCCGTGTTTTTTTATATGTTTCGATATTTCGCCCGACGGGTGCATGGGCGCGGTAAGGACAAGAGTTATCTGGCCTTGCCTTACCACATAAGATGTATAATCTTTCTGCCCTGTTTCAAGTCCGCAGTAGGCAAGAGATTGGAAACCATAAGCCGTTTTATAGTAATGGGCTGCCTGCTTTGCATTCGCTACGTATAATTCTATATAGTCGGTTCCGATAATCTCCGGGAATTCTTTATTCTTTTTCATCTTATTTTAAATCAATGTGGTTATTCACTACGCCTGTGCAAAGATTTTTTTTTCTTTTCCCCTGAAAAGAATATAGTTTATGAGTGATTATGCCTGCTTTAGGGTAATATGGCATAGAGATTGACTTTAGAATAAACAAGGTTCAACCCTGCAATATTATGCACACTGCCTGCATCAAACTATGATGATTATCACAGTTTAGAATGATACTAATCAAAATCTGAAATATTTATGTGAGTGGTTAATAAATCAGTCAATAAGGTTTGCTTCCTGCACTAATTTCTGAGGGTTAAGTATTTTTATTCTTTTTCCTTTAAGTTCTATGCTCTTTTCTTTGCTCAGTTCTCCCAGCAGCCTTGTGGCTGTTTCGCGCGCAGTGCCTACAATGCTTGCAATTTCTTCCCGTGTAATGGTTACATTTATAGTGCATCCGTCATCTTCGTAACCATAGCTTTCCTTGAGCAGGAGTATGCCCTGGGCCAATCTTTCTTTAACTGTTTTTTGGGCAAGGTCGGTAATGGTAGTTTCTGCCGCCCTCAGTTCATCGGTAAAAAGGTGTATTACCTTAAAGGCCAGCTTGGCATTTTTTTCTACCATTCCCGTAAAGACTTTAAGGGGTATGTAGCAAAGTGTCGAGGTTTCGAGTGCGGTTGCGGTTAATGAATACTTATCGCCGCCCAAAATGGCGCGGTATCCCATAACGTCGCCGTCTTTTGCCATGTGCACAATTTTTTCCTTCCCGTCGGCTCCTGTCTTTGCCACTTTTACCTTGCCTTTATTAATACAATATAATCCATGCGGGTAGGTGCCTTCTTCAAATATTACCTGGCCCTTTTTAAATACAGTACAGGATTTATTGGAATCTAACATACGTGTCTCATCCAGGTTCAAATCACTGAAGATTGACCTGCAGCGCGATACGCACTGATAACATTCTTTCTTTTCTTGTTCCGGCATAATATTTAACGGTTTAGCTTTCACAATTACATATTGGTTGAGAGTTTGCAAAGTTCTCATTTTTTTAATGATGATGTAACAGAAGTCACACTATTTTTTACTTATCCCATATCCCATATTTCTATTTTAGTTTTATTGCCCATAACCAATTACTTAAACCTGTTCTGTGATTAATGTCACATGGTTTCTTTTGGGTATAGTTTTATTTTGTCCAAAATTTTAAACTTCATACCATGAGCAGTTCAAGCCCAAGCAAACACTTAAGCTATTACATAAAGATGTACGTGGTTATTTTCGCTGCATTTGCCGTTGTTGCAATGGTAGCGGAAGAATTCTTTATTAAATAGTTAGACTAAAATATCAGCCTGGAAGTGTATTCTGCCCCAAACCCTTAGTCTGGTCACACTGAGCTTGTCGAAGTGTCAAATGAATATGTTTCGACAGGCTCAACATGACTCCATTTTATTTCAAAGCCTGCAATACTGCGGGCTTTGGGGTTAATAAAAGATATTTCTTATTCGCCCTGGTGCTTCCTTTTTGAGTAAAGCCAGTAAAATATACTGCCACCCGATATAAATGGAACGGAGATAAGTATAATGGTTGTTACCAAATAAGCATTACGGGTGCGTGGGGTTCCGCCGGCCTGGCATGTGGCGCATGCATTGGCAAAAAAGGGCAAAGCCCATAGTGAGAATAAAATAATAAAAGATTTTATTTTTTTGTTGTTACGCATAATAGAACGCCGATGATGCTGACCTTTTATGATCGAATAAGTTTTAAAACCAGTATTATATTTATCTGTGTTCATCATAATCATCTGCGTCATCTGCGTTCCATTCTCAACCTCAATCTTAATCTTAATCTCAACCTATAAACCTGGCAATTACCAGCACAATTAAAACAAATGGCAGGTAGGCGAATGAGCCAAACATTAAGCCTAAAGCAGACCTCGGAGTCCTGCTTTTATAAAGCTTGTATGCAAATATAGCCATTCCTGTCCCTGCTAATGTTAACAACCAACCAACCGAAACCCCGGCCGAATTGTACATATAGAGTACCAGCCCAATAGGAATAATCAGGAAGGTTGAAAGTAAAATAATAAATGCGGAAGTTTTGCTTCTTCCTCCGGCAGTGGGCATCATTTTAATCCCTGCCTTGCTGTATTCATCATCAAGCAGCCACGCAATGGACCATGTATGCGGAAATTGCCATATAAATTGTATAGAGAACAATACCAATGCCGCTGAAGACAGTTTACCCGATGCTGCCACGCAACCAATTACTACAGGCATAGAACCGGCAATTGCACCCGGTATTACCGTAAAATGGGTTATCTTTTTCAGGGTAGTATAAAGTCCTGCATAAAGGCCAATGGCGATGGCTCCGAGTATAGCGCAAAGGCTATTTACTTTTGAGAGAAGCAGCAAACCTGCAATGCCTAATATACATGCAAAAATAACCGCTTCGCTCACTTTCATCCTGCCATCCGGCAGCGGACGTTTTGCGGTGCGCTTCATTAACTTGTCCGAATCTCTTTCAATAACCTGGTTAAATATATTGGCGGTTCCTGTTATCATAAAACCACCCGCCGATAACAGCCATATTGTAGCCGCGTCAACATGCCTGTTGCAGGCCCAGAGGTATGCCATAGCCGCTGAGAATACCACCAGCAAGGTAAGCCGGAGCTTTACCAGTTGGGCGTAATCAACCACCTTGGCGCGTATAAACTGCGCCGGGCTATTTGCTATGCTTGTCGCGTCCATTAATTATGATAAATACACAAGTATATAAAGTATTGGCCAGACACCAACAATAAAATACCAGTACATGCTGCAGGTTACAATCCTGTTTTTTTTAACCTCCATTGCCAATGGTTTAATAATTGATGAGAGTAAGTAAAGCAATACAATAAGTCCCACAATTACGTGCAACGCATGAAAGCCTATTATAGTGTAAAAAAATGCCCCGTATATGCTTGAATGTGCCGTTAAGCCAAAGCCAATAAGTTTTATCCATTCACTTCCCTGGACAAGAAGAAAAGTAGCGCCAAGGATAATGGAGATAATCAATAAACTTTTTGAATTTTTGGTTATGGATGCATTCTTTTTTACAGTTCTGCCAAATAAAAAGACAGTAATGGCGCTGGAGAGCAGAACAAGCGTATTGATGGCAGTTATTTCAATGGGCAAACGCGGCTGGCCTACCGGCGGCCATACTACTATTCCGGCGCGGTTCACCAGGTACGCGCTGATAAAACCGGCGAAAAACATGGCTTCGGTGGCAAGCAAAAAGAGCATGCCTATTACACCATCGGGGATTAATTTCTTTTCGCTTGCCGGAACATTGATTGCTGTATCCATTTTTATAAATATTAACGGGGTAATGTTACACTTGGATGTATAGCTGTAATATCGGGATATACGCCGAAGAAGAATGCGACAATTATCAATAATACAGCGGAGATAACAATGAAAAGCAGCAAGGGCTCATATTTAAGGTGCATAAAATTGCGCATCACCAGCGCTGTTTTCCATATGGCTGTGGCAAATATTATAACAATGGCCCATAAAGGCGAAAAAAGAAATCCCACTAAAAGGCTTAGCGAAAGCAAGGCCAGCAGGCTAACCAATACTTTGGCATAGTGCGGGTGGCCGTGATAATCGTTCTCTGTATCGGGAAATACAACACTCTCGTCGTTATTAACGTTATAATCGTTTCTGTTATGTGCGTCCATAGTATTAGGTTTTAAAGGGTTATTTTGCTATATAAAGTAAAGGGAACAGGAATATCCAGATAAGGTCAACCATGTGCCAGTACATACCTGCCAGTTCAACACGGTGCAGGTTATTGCCTTTCTGTACCTGCTTCAGAACTACAATCATTACAATCATACCCACCAATACGTGCAAACTGTGCAATCCTGTCATGATGTAATAATACGACCAGAAAAGAGGGCTTACATAGTCGCCGGCCTGTTGCAGTTGCGGGCTGGTAAAGGTGAATCCATGCTCTATTTCGTGGGTATATTCAATTGACTTATCAATTAAAAATATAAGCCCTCCTGAAATTGTGCACAACATGTAAGTCGTCACTTTCTTTATGTCTCTTTTTATTGCTGCCTCATGTGCCTTAACAACAGTGAAGCTGCTGCACAGCAGTACAACAGTATTGATTGCGCCAATCAGGGTTGAGGTGTGTGCCGCCATTTCACTCCACTGCGGGTAACGAAGGCGGTATAAAAGGTAGGACGCGATTAGCCCTCCGAATATTACCAGTTCACCTGCAATAAGAACCCACACGCCGAGGCGGCCTTCGGGTACTTTAATTACATTCAGCGAGAGATGTTGTTTGTGATCGTTGGTCATATATATCATTATTAATTGTTAGTAGCTACTCCTGGAACATTCTGAGGCAGGTAATCTTCTTTGCTTTCGGGCGAGCTGTATTCATAAGGCCCCCTGTAAACCTGCGGATAGGTGCCGAAATTGCCATGTGGTGGCGGGGAATCGGCCACCCATTCAAGCGTTGATGAATCCCACGGATTTTTTGTCAATGCCGGGTTCTTGGCTTTTCTCAGGCTGATAAAAAGATTAAATAAGAAGATGAATTGAGAAAGAATAAGCAGAATGGCGCAAACAGTCGAAATTTTTTCAAAGGTAATATATGGCTCAACGTTTAACAGGTCAAAGGCTGAATAATCATTAATACGCCTGTGTTGTCCGTGAAGGCCGTTAAAGAAGAGCAGGAACCATGTACCGTTGAAAAACCAGAACGTGCACCAGAAGTGTAATTTGCCTAATGCATTGTTAAGTGTTTTCCCGGTGAACTTCGGAAACCAGAAATAAACAGCGGCAAAGAAACCGAAGAACACATCGGGGAATAGCGTATAATGGAAATGTGTTACAACAAAATAGGTGTCGTGAGCATAAATATCAAAAGTATTTGAACCGAGGAATAAACCTGTAAGCCCGCCAATAAGGAAGAGCGCTATAAAACCTATTGCCCAGGTCATGGGTACGGTAAGCCGTATTGAGCCTCCCCATAACGTACCCATAAACGCAAGGAATATGCCTGCAAAGGGTATGGAGATTAGTATGGTGCCGACACTGAAGAAGGTCGCCATGCGCGGGTCAATGCCTGATACAAACTGGTGGTGGGCCCTACCAATACCGACAAAAAGGCTGATATAAGCACCAGGTAAACAATGAGCTTATAGCCGAATAACGGTTTACGTGAAAATACGGGAATTATTTCTGCTAAAACACCCAATGCCGGTAATAGCAATACATATACTTCAGGGTGGCCAAAGAACCAGAATAGGTGTTCCCATAATATTGGGTCCCCTCCGCGCTGAGGGTCAAAAAAACCTGTTCCTACCACATTATCAAGCAGCAGCATAAAAGCGCCGGCAACAAGGGGGCCAACCGAAAACATAAATATTATGGAGGCAACATTAATAAACCATATAAATATGGGCAACCTGAAGGCGGTCATACCTTTTGCACGTTTATTAATAGTGGTAATAACAAAGTTAATACCACCCATCAGCATGGCAACAAATTCCAATGCTACTGCAAGTATTAACAGGCTTGTGCCGGAAAAAAGCGCGCGAAAAAATTCAGGGTTCCGGTTAACATAGCCGCCTGCCGAAAAAGGCGGGTACATTGTCCATCCTCCGCCGAATGCCCCACCGGGAACAAAAAATGATGCGATAATTACAAGGGCGCTCACAAAGAAAATCCAGAATGAAAGCATATTTACGGTTGGAAACGCCATATCGTCAGTACCTATCATCAGTGGAATCAGGAAGTTTCCCAAGCCTGATAATAGTATTGGCATACCTACCCAAAATACCATTATCATACCATGGTTGGTTACAAAAGCATTGTATTGCAATGCTTCCAGGTGACCGAATAAAGGTATTGATGCTCCCGGGTAAGCAAGGTTATACCTGAATACATAGGCCAGGAAACCGCCTACGCCGGCCATAATAATACCCATGATGGTATATTGCATACCTATAACCTTATGGTCGGTAGAAAAAATATACTTACTCCAAAAACTTTGCTGGTGTGCTGTAACTTCCATATCCCTGTTGTAGTTTATTTGTTAATAGTCGCTGTTTTATGGCCATTGGCGTTATATAATGAATCGGTAAAGTGCTTATATTTTTCCTCCGATTCAGCTAAAACAAAATTTCTCATCCTCGAATGCAGAATACCGCAAATTTGTGTGCAGGAAATATCGTATTGACCTTCTTTGGTAATATTGAACCAGCGTAAAATTGCCCTGCCCGGCACAACATCCTGTTTAAACCTACCATTAGCCAGGAAGAAACCATGTATTACATCCTGCGAGCGTAATTCGAATACAACATTTTTATTTATCGGTACATGCAGTGAACTGTTCAACTCATCTATTACCACATCATCTGCAGTTCCCAAAATTCCATCGGGGCCGGGGTAGGTGAATACAAAGTTCCATTGCCTTGCTGTAACTCCCACATGCACATCGGCCTTAGCAGGAACATTTTCTATCTCCTGCCATGCATCGTGTTCGCTGTAAAGAATAATAAAATCGCTGCCAAGAAGCAATACCAGAGCTATCATTACCCACTTCATGTGTTTCCTTTTCTCGCCTGTAATGTATTCCGCTTTAGGTGACCTTTTGTGGCCATACCTGACAAGCGGGTAGAGCAAAACAAACAAGCTGACTACAAAAGCAATGATAACAAAGACGGAGGTTAACCAAAACAGGTCATCTATCTTTTGTCCATAAGTGCTGACGTTTTCCGGAAATATTTGCATAGTGTAGGTTGTTTTTTGATAGTGCAAATTAAAGGCTATTAGAAAGAGATTTTTGTGAGAGATGTCACTTTAAGGTATGATTATTATCATAAAAAAAGCTGACTGGAATCATATAATTAAATCATATATGATATAACCAGCTTTTCCCTGCCGGGAATTGAAATGCGGTTAACTTATGACAAATATGCCCTGAGCATCCAGGCCATTTTCTCATGATGCTCCATAATACCGGTAATAAAATCTGCCGTGCCAAGGTCAAGGTATTTATCGGTTACGTGGGGTATTTCTTTTCTTAAAGCCTGTATAATAGTTTCGTGCCCTGCCAGCAAGGTCCGAAGGGCTTCTTTTTCTTCACTTAATTCTTTATTTTCAGATATGCGCGACAAGCGTAAAAAATCTTTTAGCGACCCCAATGAATAGTGCCCGATGGAGCGCACCCTTTCGGCAACATCGTCTATTATTTCATCTATCATTTCGTATTGGCTCTCAAAAAATTTATGAAGTTCGCTGAAATTACTGCCTGCAATATTCCAGTGCGCATTGCGGGTTTGTGTATAAAGTAAATATTCGTCGGAAAGTAATGTATTGAGAATATCAGCTACATTTTGCCTGTTTTTGTCAGAAATTTCAATGTTGGGTTTCATAATTATCAGGTTTTTGGATTAGTTAAGATTATATTAAGATTTGAATTAATGTGTCAACTGGAAAGAAAGGCCTTCTTCAATCATCACTGCCAGCAGGATAGATAAAGAAATCACAATAAACATTCCAATAAAATAACCGGCTGAATGGCTATTGTGATGTGTTTCGTGATAAGTATTCATAATGTAGTGTTTTTTATTTGCAATGCAAGTTATTGCGTTTGTAAATTATAGTTAATGAGTTATATCAATATTTTCTATGATTTTTGTCAGTTACTTGCGTGCAAATAAAGTCTGTACTAAGCTGCTTAAGGAAGATAATACTCCTTCATGTTCGGTAAAGTACCCTGATATTTTTTCAGCGATGAAGGATGGAAAATGTTTTTCTTTCTTCTTTTTTCTGTCCGATATTTTTTTAACAATAAAGCCTGCTCCCTTGGCAAGTAATGCAGTCAAAGCGCTTTCCTGTATTTCCTGGTCATTTATTATGTTGTGAATTTTCTTCTTTATAATATTTACCGGGTCGAAGGAGTATAGTATTTCTTTTGCAGTACTTTTTATAAGCTCTTCATGTTCCGTCTTTTCAGCCCGAAGCTGCATAATCCTTTGTTCCAGTTCAATATAATTTGATATGCTATTTTTCATCGGAAAGTATATACTTTATTATAATGTTTCTTATCGGGTTAATGATTAGCTTTTTGCGATAGGTTACCAATACAATTCCCATAATGATATACAAGCCGGTAACCAGCAGAAACCCTAAAAAAGTGCTTCCTGTAACGGATGATAAATAATAACCCAATGCAAGGCCAGCAACAATAAGTATTAGTTGCACCAACAGGAAAGCGATTAATCCGAATTCCAATATTGCAATTAAAATGGATACTTTATTGGTCGCCTGGAGTTTTACCAGTTCAACCCGGATATTGATATATTCCTTTACGTTATCAGTAAGTTCCTCTATTTTACTGGGTTCAGCCATGTTTTCCGGGTTTTATATTTACGTTTTCCTTATCGCCCATTAATCAGGCATGTTTTGCCGGCTCTTCTTCTTTTTTGCATGTGCATCCCGGGCAATGGTGCGATACAATTTTGTCTTTCAGGCTGTTTAAGGCTTCCTTCAATTCATCTATTACCTTCTTTTGCGTCTCGCTGCCCGGTTCCGGGGCAAACAACATGCCTAAGCCTGCGCCCACGATTGCGCCTACAAGCAGCGCTCCAAATACTTTACCTGTATTTCCTGTATTTTGTGTTTCCGTATCGCTCATGTTATGATTTTTTATTGGTTATTTGTATTTTATCAATAGTATAATCACTGAAATGTATTTCTGTTATGCCATTCACAATTACTCTGTTTACTTTAGCAAAACTATGCCTGCATAGGGGTAATCAGAAATGATGAACATCATCCCGACAGATGATACTTTTCATATACAGAGGGTTAAAAAGAATAGAAATTAGCCGTTGATATGGAGTACTCAAGATTCAGCGTCATAAGATATTTTTTTGATGAGGTCGGTGAAATATCCCGGTTTACCGGGCATTTTTTTGTTGAAGTATTTAAACCACGGTTTGAGTTTCGTGAATTTCTGCAACAGGCGTTCATCATAGGCTATAAGTCTCTGCCACTTACAGGTATAACCTCGTTCATAATGGGATTGGTGCTGACCATTCAATCGAGGCCTACGCTGGAAGAATTCGGCGCGGCATCATGGCTGCCGGCAATGGTGGCTGTTTCTATTGTGCGTGAAATAGGGCCGGTGATAACAGCATTAATCTGCGCGGGTAAAATAGGCTCCAGTATCGGAGCCGAGCTTGGTTCCATGAAAGTTACCGAGCAGATTGACGCCATGGAAGTATCGGGTACCAACCCATTTAAATATCTTGTGGTAACGCGTGTATTAGCCACAACACTTATGGTTCCTGTATTGGTTATTCTGTCTGATGCCATAGGGCTGTTTGGCTCTTATATCGGGGTCAATATGAAGGGAGTAACAAGCTGGCATTTGTTTTTTTCCGATGTGTATAATAAACTGGTATTCGGCGATGTGGTTCCTGCAACTATAAAGACCTTCTTTTTTGGCTTTGCAATTGGCATTATAGGATGTTACAAAGGATATAATTCAAATAATGGTACACAGGGGGTTGGTGAATCTGCTAATACTGCGGTTGTAGTTTCTTCCCTTCTTGTATTCATACTCGACCTTCTCGCTGTCCAGGTAGCTGATTTATTCGGATTGACATGAGTAAGACAACAGAACATATTGAACAGGCTCCTTCCATACGGCAAATAAATGCCGGCGAACCTGTTATCGAGATTGAACATCTTTTCAAATCGTTTGGCGATAACAAGGTGCTGCGCGATTTTGATATGCGGTTGTTAAGGGGCGAAAACCTGGTGGTTCTTGGCAAATCGGGTTCGGGCAAGTCTGTTTTGATAAAATGTATAATCGGGCTTGAAAGGCCCGACAGCGGTATGATTCGCGTTTTAGGGCAGAATATACCCGAACTGAACCATGATGAACTTGACAGGGTACGGTTAAAAGTAGGCTTTCTTTTCCAGAGTAACGCATTGTATGATTCTATGTCAGTAAGGGAAAATCTTGAATTCCCTCTTCGCAGGCACAGGATGGAAATGACAAAGGCAGAAGTTGATGGGCTGGTCATGGAATCTTTAACCAATGTAGGGCTTGCCCATACGGTTGATATGATGCCCTCGGAACTTTCAGGAGGAATGCGTAAGCGTATAGGCCTGGCACGCACCCTTATTTTAAAGCCGGAAATAATCCTCTATGATGAACCCACTACAGGCCTGGACCCTGTGACCGGCGCCGATATCAGCAAGCTTATACTTGAGGTACAGAAAAAATATAATACTTCCTCATTAATCATTTCGCATGATATGAATTGCATAAAAATAGTGGCCAACAGGATAATTGCTTTGATAGATGGCAGGCGCTATGCCGATGGGACATTAGAGGAATTAAGGAAATCTGCCGATGTGCAGGTAAAACAATTTATAGGATAAATGATATGGATAAAAGCATAACAAAAAATATAAGGCTTGGGTTGTTTGTAATAGCAGGTACAACCTTCCTCATATACTCCTTATATATGATTGGCAGCAAGAAGAATTTATTTGGTTCTACGGTACGTATTAACGCCATGTTTCATAATGTTAACGGCCTTATGGCGGGTAATAATGTGCGTTTTTCGGGAATTGACATAGGCACCGTTAATGAGGTGAAAATAGTAAATGACAGTACCATTAAAGTTGTAATGCTGATAGAAAAAAAAGTGCAGAAATATATCCGCAAAGACGCGGTTGCAAGCATTGGAACCGACGGGCTTATGGGCAATAAGATTGTTAATATAGAAAGCGGCAGTGAGGAAATGCCGCTGGTAAAAGAAAATGATACAATCCGTTCTGCAAAGCCTTTGGATACAGATGAAATGTTACGCACACTTAACAGGACAAATAACAATATTGAGAAGATTACCGACAACCTGAAGGTTATTACCAACAGGATAAACAGCCCCAATACACTCTGGAGTCTGCTTATGGATACCATTGTTGCCGAAAATGTGAAAGAGGCCATTGTCAATATCAGGAAAACCGGGAAAAATTCGGCGGAAATAACAGGAGACCTGGGTAATATAATAAAAGCCACCAAAGAGGGTAAAGGGTCATTAGGGGCATTGCTTACCGATACATCCTTATCCGGGCAGGTGCATCAAACAATTGTCAGTATTAAGCTGACAAGCAGCAGGGCAGCTACCGTAACCGGAGACCTGGATAAAATACTTAGCCGGATTGACAGTGGAAACGGCACGGTAGGGCAGTTATTAATGGATACTACTTTTGTGCCAAATCTTAATAAAAGCATGGAAAATATACGCAAAGGCTCGCAGGGTGTAAATGAGATAATTCCTGCACTGAAACATAGTTTCCTGTTAAGGCATTATTTCAAAAAGCAGGAAAAGATGAAAGAGGATACGGCAAAATGAAATATATCAGGGCGCCTTCTGATATACATCATATTTACTTATCTTCGGCTCGTTTAATTTTGAAAGATGGACTTTAGAGATTATTATAAAATATTGGGAGTTGAGCGAAATGCATCTGCCGATGAAATAAAGAAAGCATACCGTAAATTAGCCTTGAAATATCATCCTGATAAAAACCCTGGAAATAAGACGGCGGAGGAAAAGTTCAAAGAAATAAACGAGGCAAATGAAGTTTTAAGCGACCCGGAGAAACGTAAGAAGTATGACCAGCTTGGTGAAAGCTGGAATTCCCATCAGCAACAACGGGGTAATACAAACGACAATTTTGACTGGTCAAGATGGTCAGCGCAGCCCGGCGGCGGATTTAGCGCCGGCCGTGGTGGAAGTATGTTTGAAGAGGAAGGCGGGTTTTCCGATTTCTTTGAATCAATATTCGGCGGGCATTTTGGAGGGCGCGGCAATGTAGCTATGAAAGGGCAGGATTACCGGGCAGAGATTGAAGTGTCGCTGGAAGAAGTGTATCATGGCTCTACACGGCGCATACAGGTTAATGGCCAGACATTGCAGATAAAAGTTAAACCCGGGGTAAAAAACGGGCAGGTATTAAGGTTGAAAGGTAAAGGCGCAAGAGGCGCTAATGGAGGACCACAGGGAGACCTGTATCTGACAGTTGTTATTGCAGCCCATCCGCATTACGAAGTAAAAGGATTCGATTTGTACTGCGATGTTCCTGTCAACTTATACACTGCTGTTTTGGGCGGGAAACAGGTTATAAAGACCCTGAAAGGAAATATAAGAATAGATATACCCAAAGCGACTGAGAATGGCCAGGTGCTGAGGTTGAAAGGATTGGGAATGCCCGCATTTGAAAAGGCAAATGAGCATGGGGACCTGTATGCGAAGGTTAATGTGGTTATGCCCAAAAATCTTTCCGATAAGGAATTGGCCCTTTTTAAAGAACTTGCGGCTATAAGAAAACCTGAACAAACAGAAAAGGTATGAGTTTACTCTTTTTGAAATAGACTAATTATATAATCAAAACATCAAACATTATGGAAGTTATTATCGAATCACCGCATTTTACCATTAACGAGTTCCTTGAGGACTATACCAATAAAAAAGTAAGAAAACTTTCTCACTTTGATGAAAGGCTTATTAAAAGCGAAGTATGGCTCAAGCTTGATAAATCTGCCACAGACGACAATAAAATATGCGAAATAAAAGTTAATGGGCCATTACGAAATATTTTCGCTTCGGCTAAAGCTATGACATTTGAAGATGCCATAACCCAAACTGTCCATGCCCTTGAAAAGCAATTGAGGAAAAGCAAAGTCAAAGCAAGGCGCGATGGTAAGAAGCTTGAGATGAACGGTGATATTGAAGAAGAGGGAGAAATAGAGTAGGATAGAGTCGTTCGGAAAATAAAGCACCCGGGCTTATTGCAATATATTTTGCCCTGATTCAGATATGTAAATGAACAAAGATGTTTCCATACAGTTTCTTGGCGCAGCGGCAACTGTAACAGGTTCAAAGCATTTATTAAAAACACCTGAAAAGAATATTCTTATTGACTGCGGTCTGTTCCAGGGAATAAAATCGTTGCGGTTGAGAAACTGGCAGCCATTGCCTGTTGCTACCGGGCAAATAAACCTGGTAATCCTGACACATGCACATCTGGACCATTGCGGCTATTTACCCTTACTGGTAAAGGCAGGATATAAAGGCGATATTCTTATGACTGCTCCTACCCGTGATTTAGTTGAGGTTATTCTTCGCGATAGCGCCAAAATACAGGAAGAAGATGCCGAATATGCCAATAAGCACAGGCATTCAAAGCATAAACCGGCCCTTCCTTTATATACATTGGCCGAAGTAGAACAAACATTAACACATTGTGTAACGCGGAATGATAACGAATGGATTCAGTTATCGCCAAATATCCGCTTTCGCTTTCTGAAAAACGGGCATATACTGGGTTCCGCTTTTATAGATACGGAGTGTTTCGGAAAGAAAATTGTTTTTTCGGGAGATATAGGAAGGGAAAAATCGGAAATAATGTTTGCGCCTTCCATTGTGGAAGATGCGGATTTCCTGGTCATGGAAAGTACTTATGGAAACAAGCTGCATCCTGCAGCCACAGCGAAAGCTCAACTGGCCGATATTATTAATGCCACCATCCGCCGGAAAGGCAACCTGCTTATACCAAGTTTTGCGGTAGGGCGCGCCCAGGAACTTATGCATATAATAACTGTATTGAAAAAAGAAAAACATATACCTGACATACCGGTATATATGGATAGCCCGATGGGGGCCGATGTGATAACTATTATGGATAAATACCCCGGATGGCATAAACTTTCAGAAAAGGAATACACGGCCATGTGCAATAATATTACAATCATCAGGAATTATCATGAAACGGCAAAAGTTATTCAAAAGAAGGGAAGCAAGATTATTATTGCCGCCAGCGGAATGCTGACCGGTGGGCGTATTCTCGCGTATATAAAAAATGATGTGGGCCATAAGAGGAATACGGTAGCCCTTGTAGGTTACCAGGCTGAAGGAACACGCGGGCGCGCATTGCAGGAAGGCGCCCATGAAATAAAAATTCATGGAAAATATTACGCGGTAAATGCGCAGATTTCCACCATATCATCCCTTTCGGGCCATGCCGACCAGGGTGAAATGATTAACTGGCTTAAGCAGTTCAAAAAACGCCCGGCAAAAATATTCCTCGTGCATGGAGAACCGATGGCGCAGGAGGCCTTCAGGATTAAAATAAAAGATGAATTGAATATTGAAGTTAAAATTCCTCAGCAGGACGAAGAAATTTTACTGTTCAATACCTGATTTTGAAGTAATTAAATTAAATGGCTTCTGTTTAGTTAATACATAATGCCGGTGAGCACATCAGGCATAAACTTCACTTTCAACCTCAAGTTTGTTCAGAATTTCTGTAACACCCGGAGCTGAAGATGCTGCGCTGGCAGCTTCCATCTTTTCGGCAAATGAATGTACTTTTCCGGTAAGTATTACTTTATTTCCAACCACTGAAATATTAATTCCTTTTGCATCAATGCTTGCATTACGGTGAAAAGCGGCATTTATTTTACGCTGTATTTCCGTTGGCGCTACTCTCGGAGCAACTTTGATGAGGTTGGTTATTCCCCTTACTCCAAGCAGTTTCTCAATAGCGCCGGCAACGGTATTTTTCTCAAATATCCATTCTACTTCGCCTTCGAGTGTAACCCATCCGTTTTCAACTTTTACTTTAATCCCGTCACCCTTAACGGAAGAATACCACTTAATGGTATTAAGTATGGCTTCGGCTATTTCAACATCATTCCTCCAATCGGTCTGGGTAAGTTTAACTTCAATTTCTTCAGCAACGGCTTTCACGCCGTCAACTCTTTTAGTGGCTTTTTCTGCCGCTATTTTTTTTGCATAACTATTAACCGCGCCCGAAAGCGTAACTACTCCATTTTTTACTGCTACTCCAATTTCTGCTGAATTAAGAAAGGGTTCCCATTTAAGTTCCTCCATTACATCTTTTTGTATATCCAAGTCTGTTTTCATATTTATAAATTTTTGTTGTTCAATTGGAAAAATGATTATAGCTGCAAAATAAGATTTATGGCGACGAATACACAATGATAGTTATCATAAATTCGAGTGATTATGGTCATTGTATTTTCTTTTGTCATACTATACTTTTGTATTTGGTTTTAATTATGACTCTTACATAATAAGGCCAAAAATGATGAGAAGTTTCTATTCTATATATAAGAATAGAACGTTCTGCACACGGGAGCGAAAGCTCCCGTTTTTTATAACACGATAATATAAATCACAAAGCAATGGCACAGGTAAACAAAGAATTAGCAGCTATTTTCCATGATATGGCTACTATATACCGCTACCTGGGCAGCAGTGAAAGATTCAGGGCTTTGGCTTATGATAAGGCGTCCCGCATCATAGGAAGCATGCAGGAAGACATTTCGGGCTATGCGAAGAATAAGACCCTGGAAGAAATACCGGGCATTGGAGAAGGTATAGCGGAAAAGATAACGGAATATATAAATACAGGTAAAATTGCAAAGTTTGAGGAGTTGAAGAAGCTGGCGCCTCATAACCTGATGGATATGATGGAAATTACAGGGTTTGGCCCTCAGTCGCTTAAAAAAATACACAATGAGCTTAATATTAACAGCAAAGAGGAACTTACCAAAGCTTTGCAGAATGGCAGCATAGCGCGGATTAAAGGGTTTGGCGCAAAGAAGGTGGAAAATATGCTTAAGGGCCTTAAACTGCATAAAACAATAGAGGAAAGGATGCTGTTATGGAACGCACTCGAAACAGGCGAGGCTATTGTTGCGCAATTAAAAAAACTTCCCGGAATAAAGGAGGCGGAACTGGCTGGCAGCCTCAGGCGCAGGAAGGAAACCATCGGAGATATTGATATACTTGTTTCGTGCGGGAAGAAAGACAGGAAGAAAATTGTTGATTTTTTCACGGGCAAAGAAATGGCAGACCGTATTCTTGCAAAGGGAGATACTAAAGTGAGCATTATACATAAGGATTCAGGCCGGCAGGTTGACCTGCGCATGGTCGAGGAAGAAGAGTGGGGCTCTGCTTTACAATATTTTACAGGCTCAAAGGAACATAATGTTCATTTACGTACTATTGCTAAAGACAAGGGATACAAGATAAGCGAGTATGGTATTTTCAACATTAAAAATGATGTAAGAGTAGCAGGAAAGACAGAAGAAGAGATATACAAAACCCTTGGCTTCAAAATTATGCCGCCCGAAATGCGCGAGGACAAAGGTGAAATAGAGCTATCGGCAAAAGGTAAGATACCCAAACTTGTATCGCTTGAAGATATGCGCGGCGATATGCACATGCACAGTACCTGGAGCGATGGGGCAAGGGATATTGAGGTGGTTGCAAATTACATTATGAAGAACCTTTCGTATGAATTTATGGTTATAACCGACCATTCAAAATCAACCCGTGTTGCCAATGGTATGGATGACAAAACTGTATTGAGGCAGTTAAAGGAAATAGAGAGGATAAATAAGAAGCTTGGGAAGAATTTTATCAAGAAAGGAATAGAAGTAGATATTTTGGCAGACGGTAAACTCGACTTATCAGATGAAGTGCTTTCCCGGCTCGACTGGGTAACGGCTTCAATACACAGTAATTTTAACAGCGATAATACGGACAGGCTAATCAGAGCCTGCGAGCATCCTCTTGTATCATGCATAGGCCACCCGACAGGAAGGTTGATAGGTTCGCGCGAGCCATATAAAGTGGATATAGAAAAGGTTATTGAGGTTGCTAAAGCGACGGATACTGCGCTTGAAATTAATGCACAGCCTCAGAGGATGGATTTGAATGATGATATGGCCATGAGTGCGAGGGAAAAGGGAGTAAAGCTTGTTATAGATACCGATTCTCATGACCTGAACCAGTTTGCTTATATGAAGCTTGGAGTATCCATTGCCAGGCGTGCATGGTGTACGGCTGATGATATTCTGAATACAAAGCCATGGGATGAAATAGTGAAGTTTTTCAATAAGAAGAAAAATAAATATCTTATTTCTTCCGAAGCCGGTAAGTAGGCTGCATTGCCGATTCCAGCCTCCTGTCATAGTCGTAAATATCGGGCCGGAAGTTGACTTTCCCGGTCGAATCTGCCCATGCTGTCCAGTAACAGATATATACATTTATGGGCTTGGGTAATACAACAACTTTGTCGCTTACCGAATCTAAAATTGCCGTTAATTTTTCCATGTTCCATGTTGAACCTTTATTTAAAAGGTACAGTGCCAGTTCCAACGGCTTTTCTATCCTGATGCATCCATGGCTGAAATCGCGCGTGCTTTTTAAAAACAGCTCCGGCTGAGGCGTGTCGTGCAGATAGACATTGTATTTATTGGGAAGCATGAATTTTATCCTGCCTAATGCATTCCATTTGCCCGGACTCTGACGGAAATGATAAGTTAGTTTACCGGGCGGAATTGAATCCCAATTTATGGAATCCGGAACTATTTCATTGGCATCGGGGTTCCAGTTTTCATAAATTTTTATGTGGTTTCTGACAAAGTAATCTCTATTCTTCCTTGCTTCGGGAAGTATTTCTTTACCGGCAATGCTTGCAGGTATTTCCCAATAAGGATTTAAAATAAGATACGTCATTTTAGCATGAAAGAGGGGTGTGCGGGTGTATGTTTTCCCGACTATAATTTTCATGCTCATAACGATTTTATCGCTGTCGGCAACGTCCATATTGAAGCCTGCAATATTCACCATGATACAGGGTTGTATCAAATCATGTGGCAGCCATCTCCAGCGCTCCATATTACTGGCTATTATCAATAAACTATCTTCGCATGTGCCGGTATCAACTTTGTGGCAACTGAAAATATACTTGTGTAATGTTTTTTTTAACGCTGCATATCCTGTATGCCGGCAAGACAGGTTATTTACTATTTCGCTCAGCCTGCCGGTGTTAATAGCTTTATTCAGCGAATCTACAAGATTAACGCCTGATATGTGCTCTTTCCATTCTACATTTTCATTATTCAAATGAATATGCCCCGCATATAAGTCGGAAGTGTACGACAGGAAGGCATCCGTCAACATGATTTCAAGATAAAAAGCCGTGCTGAAAGATAATTTAGTGTTGCAGTTATTTAATAAGCTGTCTGCTACAGCAAAATGATAATAGCCCGGATTAAGCCCCTCAAAATATGACTGGCTCACCAGGTAAATTAAGCTGTCGCATATTTTTTTCGGTCCCGTTTCACCTATAAATACCGGCTGATAATTATTCTGCATATAAAAATCCCTTACCTGTTGCGGTGATGACAGGCATTCATTACCGGCAATAATTAACCCGGGAGTAGTAATGCTGTCAATATTCTCATCCATGAAATTTCTTATTTCTTCCTGCAATTTACTTTGCCTATAAACATAAGGAGTAGATGCAGAAACCCAGATTATTATAAGAAAGGCAACACAGACAAGTAAGTTTTTAGACATATAAATGATATGTACAGAATTTTTATCTGTTAACAAAAAGACCTGCCTTACGGGGCAGGCCTTTGTTCAAAAGACAGGGAATCGTTTTCAGACTAAATGTTTTTCTTTGTTTTTCTTCCAGAAACCGAAGTTTGAAGAATTGTAATAATCCGGTATGGTAAATAATGGAACATGGGTATAAAAGCTCATCCTTTTTGTAGCGCTTATAATGGGGGCAATCAATTTCTCCCACAGTACAGATTTTTCAGGAGACATGACAAGCCAGCTTGCTTTTTCTCTTAAGCAAAAATCCTCAAGCCCTTTAACCAGGTTATTATCATAAATCAGGCTTATATCAGGCGTTCCGTCCTGGAGAGTTTCTTTTATCTGAACATTAAACTTTTCCAAAAGTTCTTTTTCGAACTTTTCAGGAAATACATCATTGCTTACATGGAACAAGGTAAGTTTTCCATTGAATGGCTTTATCCAGTTGCTGAGAAATTTAACAACAGGCAGTTCTCCCGTGCGGTATTCGGTGCCAAGAATAAAATTGTGAACTCCTGTATATAGCGCTTCTATGGGAACAGCAAGTACCGGAATAGATGCTTTTTTAATTACGGTCCATGTATGGCTTCCTAAAAATGCCCGGTGCAATGCGCTGGCTCCATGCGTGCCCATTACAATAAAATCCACATCAGAATATATCGCTTCCTTGCAAATTTCCTCGCCGGCTTTACCTTGCCGCACCACATATTTGCAGGCCAGTTTGTCCGCGTTAATATTCAGGGAACGGATAATGTCATCAACATATTGCTGCAATTCTCTTTCTTCAAATTCTTCCGCCCCGTCAAAATTCTCAAGGGCAGCAAATTGAGTTGGGTATTTCACCGCGGGTTTATAAACATGCAGAAAATTTACTTCCGAACCGGTGTCATTGGCAAGCTGTACTGCATACCTCACAGCATTGGTGGCTGTCTCAGAGTAATCTGTAGCGACAAGTATTTTAAAGTTGTTGTTCATAATATGTATATTTAATTTGTTTGTTATTTTGAATATATTCAGAAACTTCCGAAAACAACTTTGCTTTTTGAAAGTTTAGTATAAAACTCCATATCTAATTGTGTTTGCCTTGATGAGAAAAATAAATTATCCATACCTGTCCATATAAAAAACCATCCAGCGGGTTCAAAAAGAACCAGCATTACTCTCATGCCGACATTAGAGGATTGTTGGGTAGTAATCATAGAGGCAGAAAACAGCAGAACAATACCAGCCATTGACATTGCCAGGGCTTTTGCCCGCATAACTCTTACCCTTTTTGTGAGAATGGCATAAACCTTACGGAAATGGGCGTGAAGCCTTTTAACAATTGTGGCCTCATATTCAGGTTTTCGCATTTTTTCGGGTAACAGTAATTTTATTTCCGCTACTGCAAGCTCATCTTCGCGGCATACTTTTTTCAATTCGCCGATAAAATCATCTGATAGAGCCCTTTCGGAGTATGGCCTCGGGTCAAAGTCGGAAAAAATATCATCGTATTCATCCAGCCAGATACTTACCTGGCGGTTAAAATCGCTGCCATCACTGACACTTTCATTATGATGAGTTGAGGCATCCATTGCATATATTAAATCACATTACAAACCTCGCAATACATCACCCGGTTAGCCATGATATTTATCATTCAACCAATTGAATATTATCATTTATATGCTTTGTTTGATGGACTATTTTTACGCCGGCTAAATGATATAATTGAGCCTGTTTTTTAACCTGTAAAAAAATGATATATGGAAACTTTAACCCGGGAAGATGTTCTTAAAAAGAACGACACCCTGAAGACAATTTATGAAAGAAGAGCCGTAAGGGCATATCTTGATAAACCTGTCCCCAAAGAGCTTATTGAACAATTGCTTGACGCGGGACGAATGGCTCCCTCAGCCATAAACAAGCAACCGTGGAAATTTTATATAGTAACCAATAAAGAAACTATAAAACTGTTTTCTAACGAAATAGGGAAAGTTGCGGCCAAGCACTTTCACCTCGCATTTGCCTCAGGGCTGTTGCGTGTTATGGATGCTATATTCCATGAGGCGCCGGTAGTTATTTTTATTACAGCGCCAATTGATAATGAATGGGCTCCGCTTGATATTGGCATGTGCGCCCAGAATATTATGCTTGCCGCTAAATCATTGGGCCTCGATACTTGTCCTGTTGGAATGGGCAAATATATTGTGGAGACAAAGAGTTTCTCAAAACTGAAAGTACCGGCAAGTGAAAGAGTCCTTCTTTCCATTACTGTAGGATATGGCAAAAAGAATCCTGAAGCGCATGCCCGGAACAAAAAGAATGCCATTTACGTAGAGTAGCACTTGTTCTGAATTATATGATTAGTATCATATAGGATGTTGAGATTGGTCAGCGCCCCCGGCACCTGAATGTTGTTCCTTTGTTATGTATTTACAATAGTTAAATGAGGAGAGTTGGCGCCATATTATGTATTCTTTTATTCAATGATTTTTGCATAAACACGACTGCCCAGAATAAGCCCTGGTCATTAAAAGCATGCATTGATACCGCGATACAAAGAAATATTACCGTTAAACAAGGGCAGTTGAACAATCAAATAAGCGAGATAAACCTTGAACAGGCGAAAGAAAACCTATATCCTAATCTTAATGTTACAGATGCTCCGGGTTTTAATTTTGGTAAAGGGCAAAACGCCAGCGGCGTATATGTTGAACAGAATATAACTTCAAACAGTTTTGCCATTACAAGCAACGTTACATTATATAATGGCCTGCTGTACCAGAATACCATTAAGCAGAATAAGTTTGTTTATGATGCGGGTATACAGGGAGTTGAAAAGATGAAGAATGATTTAACGTTAAATGTGCTTGCTGATTATTTGCAGGTAATAGCATCTTATGAGCAAGTGGATATTGCGGTTTCCCAAATAGCATCTGACACCGCTCAACTGGTAGAAACCAGGAAATGGGTTGATGCCGGCAAATACCCTATCCTGAATCTGTTGCAGATGCAATCGCAACTGGCAGCCGATAAATACACGAAGGTAAATGCGGAAACTGCATTGGAGATAGCCAAAGTTAACCTGATGCAGGCAATGGATATTCCCGTAATATCTGATTTTGAAGTGGAACGGCCTGTAGTTAATGACAGTACCCTTTCGGTTACTCCGCTTACATCGGGTGATATTTATAATACAGCGCAAGGAATAATGCCTGAAATTAAAAACGCCCTGTTAAGTTTTGAGGCAAGTGAAGTTGCTGTTAAAGTGGCACAGAGCCTCTATTTGCCAAAACTTACCTTAGGCGGAAGCATTAAAACTTCCGGTATCAGTTTAGCTTACCAGGAAATGTATGTACAGGGTCCCATTGGTTACCTTCAGTCTAATCCTTCCGACCGGGTAATTGGCCTTAATGAATTGGCGTCAATGAATAATAATTTCTCCAATCTTTGGTCACAGACAAATTATGACTTCAACCAGGCCATTGGTTTTACGCTGACCATCCCGGTATTCAATAATTTCCAGGCCAAAAATACCACGGCTATTGCAAGAATAAACAGCGAAATAGCCAGGCTTACTGAAGAGTCAGTAGCCCTTACATTGCGCCAGAACATTGAGCAGGCATATACACAATTGCTTGCTGCCGCCGCACAATATGTTTCAGCAAAGGAGGCCTTAGAAACAGAAGCCCTTACATATGCCAATATAGAAAAGAAATTTGAAATTGGTTTAAGCAGCGCTACAGATTTTTTAGTTGAAAAATCAAATTACCTGAAAGCGCAGCAAAACTTAATACAGGCGAAGTACAACTATCTCTTTAAAATAAAACTAATAGGCTTCTACCTTGGTAAACCCATAACAATGTAAAATCTGATGAAAAAGAATATTATCATAATCGCTTCTGTAATAATTGTATTAGCCGGCGCAGGTATTGGAGTGCGTTCCTATATGAACCGGAATAAAAACATAGCTTATTACTGGAGAACTGCTCCTGTTGAAAAAGGAGACTTGAAAGTAACGGTAACAGCAACAGGTACTATGGCTGCCGATACCACTATACAGGTTGGAACACAGGTAACAGGGCTATTATTAAAACAGTATGTAGATTTTAATTCGGTGGTAAGAAAAGGGCAACTGATGGCATTGATAGATACAACCAACTTATACCCTGCCATGCTTGATGCTAAAGCAGCCTGGGAAAAAGCCATTGCCCAGCGGGATGAATACAAACGGGAACTCGACCGCACAAAAATTGAGCTCGACAACAAGGTGGCGGCCCAGCAAGATTATGACCTCGCTTTAACGAATTTCCAAACCGAGGATGCCACCGTAAAATCAATGGAGGCTGAATACATGCATGCATTAATTAACCTGCAATATGCTTACATACGCGCACCCATAAGCGGAGTAGTTATATCAAGAACTTACGATATAGGAATAATGGTTATTGCAAGTTTCAGCACCCCTACCTTGTTTACCATTGCCAATGACTTAAAAAAATTGCAGGTCCAGGCAGATGTGGATGAAGCAGATATTGGCCAGGTGAAGAACGGGCAGGAAGTTGATTTTACCGTAGATGCATACCCGGACGATGTTTTTCATGGAGTTGTTAACCAGATTCGGTTAAACCCTGTGATGGTGCAAAATGTAGTTAATTACGTGGTTATTGTTGAAGCTCCCAATCCTGACTTAAAGCTTATACCCGGCCTTACAGCCAATGTCAATATCAGGGTTCAGGTGCATAAGGGTATTTTAAGAGTTCCGGCAAATGCAACTGGTTTTGAACCTCCGGTAACGTATATTGACAATGCAACTTTAATTCCCGATTCGACAAAGAGAAGCATTGAGGCCAGGGTTCAGCAACTGGCTAATAAAATTATAGAAGAGCAGGCGTATGCTACCATCTGGATAAAACGTGGAAATGACATCTTTCCTGTTTCTGTAAAAAAAGGGTTAACGGACGGAATTTATACAGAGGTAAGCGGTGACATTAAAGAAGGCGACCTTGTAGTAACCGGCTTGAATAGTTCCGCTGCATCAGCAGAGGCTTCCTCTCCATCTTCGTCGGGAACACAAAACCCGTTCGTGCCCAAATTCCCGACATCCCATAAAAAATAAATGAAAGCAGATGGCTCAGGCGCTTATAGCAGTTAAAAATCTTATAAAAACCTATGTAATGGGCGATACCGAAGTTCATGCTCTCAGGGGGGTGTCGCTTGAAATTAATTCGGGAGATTATACAGCTATTATGGGCGCCAGCGGTTCGGGCAAATCAACATTTATGAATATTATCGGCTGCCTCGATAAGCCAACCAGCGGTGAATATTACCTTGACGGAGTAGATGCCCTTAAAATGAACAGGAACCAACTGGCTGAATTCAGGAACCAGAAAATAGGTTTTATCTTCCAGTCATTTAATATATTGGCGCGAACTTCGGCACTTGAAAATGTTGAGCTTCCCCTTGTGTATAATAACAAAGTAAAAGCAAAAGAGCGCAGGGAAAGGGCTATGAAAGCATTAACATCGGTTGGCCTTGCCGACAGGGTTCATAATATGCCCAACCAGTTATCGGGCGGGCAGCAGCAACGTGTGGCCATAGCAAGGGCTTTGGTTAACGACCCGGTGGTTATACTGGCTGATGAACCAACAGGAAACCTCGACTCCCGCACCAGTTATGAAATAATGGATATTTTTCAGCAACTGAATGACAGGGGAATTACCATAGTTATGGTAACCCATGAGCCCGATATTGCCCTTTTTTCGAAAGACAATATTGTGTTTCGTGATGGCTCGATAGTTGCTCATAACAAGGTGCCCGACAGAAAAAACGCGACTGAAGAACTGAAGAAAATGCCTCCGCAGGTTTTAGCGAAGTAAAATGAAAATAATAAATCTCATAATAATTGCCTACCGTTCGATGGCTAAGAATAAGCTCAGGAGTTTTCTTACCATGCTTGGCATTATAATAGGCGTTGCTTCGGTAATAGCCATGCTGGCTATTGGACAGGGTTCAAAAAAGAACATACAGGCATCGGTTGAAAGCTTGGGAACCAATACCATAATGATATTGCCCGGAGCTATAACACAAGGCGGGGTACGCCTTGCAGCCGGTTCATCCAACAGCCTTAAAAATGAAGATGCTGATGCTATCGCTGCACGTTGCGATTTACTGGAATATGTTTCACCGGTAGTGAATAAAGGCGTACAGGTTATTGCAGGTTCGCAGAACTGGAGCACCATGATAATAGGAGCCAAACAAGCTTATTTCAATATCAGGGATATAAAGGTTTCTACCGGTGAGAAATTTACGGAATTGGATGAAAGAACCGCAGCAAAGGTTTGTGTAATAGGCCATACGGTTGATTCTAATCTTTTTGGCAGCAATGCCAACCCGATGGGTATGACCATAAGGATAAACAGTATTCCTTTGAGAATAATAGGAGTATATGACAGAAAAGGCCAGAATGCATTTGGAATGGACCAGGACGATGCAATTATTGCTCCTTTTTCGACTGTTCAGAAAAGAATGATGTCTAACTTGTTTCTGAGCAGTATTTATGCTTCGGCAAAATCGGAAGAAGTAATTGACGATGCCGTAGATGAAATAAGCAAGCTGATGAGGCAACGGCATAAACTTGCACCTTCGGATGATGACGATTTTACCGTACGGACAGAAGAAGATATTGCCAATATCTTTGGCACTATTACAACGGTATTGACAATTCTTCTGGCCAGCATTGCCAGCATATCCCTGCTGGTGGGCGGTATAGGAATTATGAATATCATGCTTGTATCGGTAACCGAACGTACCCGTGAAATAGGTATCAGGATGGCTATAGGAGCTAAAAGCAGGGATGTATTGGTTCAGTTTATGATTGAATCCATATTCATTAGCTTTATTGGCGGAATTATAGGCATATTGCTTGGCATTGCGGTTTCATTACTTGTAGCCAGGTTTGGCGGATGGCCCATTACCATCACTCCCTTTTCCATTGCCATATCATTTTTGTTTTCTGCAATTGTGGGGATTTTTTTCGGATGGTACCCTGCCCGGAAGGCGTCTAATCTTAATCCTATAGATGCATTAAGATATGAATAGGAGTCAATGAAATAGCTATTGGCTATTAGCCAGTAATGCGAATCAAGGGTTAAAAAAGAATATTAATGCAGGCGATAAATGCCTGCATCATAACCAAAGCGTAATGACCATGAATCTATCCGGAAACCTGATGAAGTATAACAAGTTGACTAAATCATTAAACCTTAGTAGAAAAAAATAAAGTCTGTTCCTACCTTATTACCTTATCATAATCAAAGCGTAACAATTACGAAGGTATCCCTTTGGGAAACATAATAAGGTGCACATGTTGAAGATGGGACATTTTTCTACTAAGGTTGAAAATAAAAAACAAATAATGTCCTGATAGCTACAGACAGATAAACTCCAACCAATTCAACCCTTGATTCGCAGTAACAATTTCTAAGTGAATTTTGTAACTCAAAAGTATTGTCCTCTCTTTGCCTTTGCCGCTTTTTCAGTATTACGCTTTTCTTTCTTTTCTTTCTTCATTTCCTCTTTTCTCTCTTTTTTTGCCTGGTCTGAGTTCTTATCTGATTTTTGCTGAGCATAAGTTAAGGCAGGCATACTTACTGCAATTACCAACACCAGTATAATTAATTTTATATGTGTTTTCATGGCTTTTAATTTACAGTATCAAATATAAGCAAAATTTATTACATAATCAATGATTTATATTAATTATTTTTAATGATATTACCATTGATTTATATGATATATATCATATAAAACCCGGATAATTGAAATGGATATTTTTTAAACTTTCAGAATCAGTCAATAAGCTGAGATTTATCATGAAAATATTACTTTTATTGCACTATCTTTAACACAAATATTTGAGCCATGCAAATAAGGCGCGCGACAATAGCAGATATGGACGAAATAGCCCGGCTTTACAGGGATACAATAATTGCAATTGACGCCAAAGACTATTCCAAAGAACAAATTGAAGCATGGGTATCAACTTATGATTACCAGGAGGGATGGGTGAGGAGATTGGAAGAGCAATATTTTTATGTTGCCGTTATAGACCATAAAATTGTCGGTTTTGCCTCTATGGATAAGTTTGGTTACCTCGATTTGTTATACATCCATAAAGATTACCAGGGACAAGGTATTGCTACAAAACTCGAAGCTAAACTCGAGGAGGTGGCCAAAGAAACAGAGTTAAATGAAATCACTGTACAATCAAGTATAGGCTCAAAACCTTTCTTTGAACACAGGGGGTATAAGGTAACCGGGGAAAAACACAAACTGGTAAAAAATATTCCCTTTACCAATACGGTTATGTCAAAGAAACTGGAATAAGCTTCCGAAAAATTTATTTCAGCGCCTTTACAATAACACTATTAATATCAATCGAGTTGCTCTTGTGAATTATAGTATTGCTTGTAACTATGCGTTGAGCCCCGGCTTCTTTAATTTTATCATAAGCATCGCCGGCAAAAACAGCGTGTATGCCAATGCAAACCGGTGGCTTTGTGCCTTCGCGCTTCAGGTGATGAATGGTTTCAATCATGGTTTTGCCGGTTGATATAATGTCATCCACAATAACGGGTGTATGTGTCTTCCTGTATTTATCAATGTGTGGTATTGATACTTTCACTTTTTTGTCTCCCAGCCTTGATTTTTTCAGGACAGTATAATGCGCTCCCGCATCTTTGGCAATTTTATCCACCCACTGTTTACTCTCGCTGTCGGGGCCAATAAGTAAGGGATTTTCAATATTCGCTTTTATCCATGCAGATAATTGAGGCGCTATATGCAAAGTTGTTGTGGGTATTGAATAAATCCTTTCGAGAGAGTCTATGCGGTGCAGGTGAGGGTCTATTGTAACAAGCTCATCAATAAAAGAAGATAAGAGGTTTGCGAAATGTTCTGAAGTCACGCATTCGCCCGGGTTAAATTGTTTGTCCTGGCGCATATATGCCAGGTATGGCGCTACCAATGTTACTTTTTCAGCGCCCGCGTCTCTCAGTATTTCAGCCATGAAGTAGAGCGGAATGAGTTTACTGTCGGGGCGGTCGAGGGTACAAACAAGTATTGTGTTTGAATTCTTTACATCGCTTTCAATACGCACATACGATTCCCCGTCAGGAAAATGGTGGATTATAAGGTCCCCCTTCTCATAATGCAGCGTTTTTGTAATTTGTTCAGCCAGTTGTTCATTGCCTGGCAGGGCGAATACGAATGTTTTCATATTATCAGTTTATTGTAATAATGTCTTTTTCTTCCGCAAGGTATTGCATGGTATAATCCATTAATCCCTCGGTTTCGGTAAAAATGGTATAAAGCAAATCGCCTTTTTTTATTTTTCGGCCGATATGTGCATAGAACCGTATGCCCGCAGAGGGATGGTCTGGCGCGCCTGCCAGTTTAGCTATTCTCGATAACTTACGGTTGTTAACGCTTTTAACTGTACCGCTTTTATTGGCATTTATGTCATGGGTAAGTTTTGCGAATGTGGGTTTTTTAAAACCTCCCTGCGCTTTGCAGATTGCCATAAATTTTTCATAGGCTTTTCCCGAAGTAAGCACTTTTAATGCCGCCTCATTACCCTTGCCATTTTCACAATACCTGGCAAGTTCGAGCAATTCTCCTGCAAGTAATATTGACCTGTCCCTGAGGTCGGCGGGTGCGCCGGGTTCATTCCTTAATACCGAGAGTATATCCATTGCTTCAAGCGAGGGGCCGATGCCAATACCAACAGGCTGTGAGCCGTCGGTAACAACAACTTTTATCTTTAAGCCGATGGCATTTCCAACCTGCTCCATTAATATTTTCAAATGATTGGCAGCTTCAATGCTCCTCAGTTTAGCTGTATCGCCTACAGGCATATCAATGATTACGTGTGTTGAACCGGCGGCAACTTTTTTTGAAAGTACAGAAGCTATAAGTTGCCCCGCACTGTCAAGGTCAAGAGCTCTTTCAATTCTTATAAGAATATCGTCGGCGGGGCTAAGGTTTGCGGTATTGCCCCATACCACGCAACCCCCTTCTGTTTTTATTACCGCTTCAATTTTTTTTCTTGAAAGATTCACAGGAGCCATAACTTCCATAGTATCGGCTGTTCCTGCGGGAGAGGTAATAGCCCTTGATGAAGTTTTGGGCATAATAAGCCCCAATGATGCAACAATGGAGACTACAATAGGGGTAGTGCGGTTACCCGGAATCCCTCCTATGCAATGCTTATCCACAACAAGTTTACCCGGCCACTTAATGCATGTGCCGCTTTCTATCATTGCTTTGGTGAGATGTGTTATTTCACTGGTGTTCATATTTTCGCCTGCAAAGGCGGTTATGAAAGAGGAAAGGTGCACATTGGAATAATTTCCGTTTATAATATCATATATTATATCTTTCATCCCCTCGGCGCTGATTCTGTTACCGAATATTTTGGCTCTCACCTGCGAAAAGGATTGTATAGGCTGAAGGTTTAAAATAGTAATATATTCTCCATTTTCGGCAGATAAGGCATTTAGCGCCATTTCAGATAGACCCAGTTCGCCTTTTTTAAGCAGGAAGTTGGAATGCGCAATATGCAGGCTGGCTACAATGGTGCGTGCCTTATAATTAATGCGTACCCTTGTCAGGGCTTCAAATCCCTCAGATATGGCAATGTGCGAATCGGCGCGTAGATAAGCAACGTGCTCTTTCTGGGTATCTATTCCCAGGCGCTTTAGCCTGAGCCTGTTGATTGATGTTTTATCGGGGCTTTTCATTCTCCTTATATGGTTCTGCTTTTGAATCATAATATTCCATTTGCCTCTTTCATAGCCCCATATTTTCATCAACTACACTTGCCAGGCAAGTATTCTATCCCCAAAAACTCCAGTCGGAAGCATTTGCCGGCCCGGCTTCAAGAGCAGCGGGATTAAATACCGGCCGGATACTGAGCACCGGAATGGGAGAATGATTTATCAGTTGCTGAACCACAGGGCCAATTACATATTCCGATATTGACATCTTATCAAGGTCGGCCATAATTACTAAAAGGTCGGCTTTTTTCTTCTTTGAATAATCCAGGATCAATCTGGCAACATAATTTCCCTTCACAATTTCCAGGGAGTTCTTCACCCCATGCTTGTCAAGAATCTTTCTGATTTGCTCTCCTTCCAGTTTTATTTTCCTTATTCCTTCATCAGAAGGGTCGAAGCTTATTCCTAAAACATGAATTGCTGCTCCGTAAATTTCGGCTATGCGCATTGCATATTCCACGCTTTCCCTTGAATGCGGTTTATCGCGGAAGGGGAGAAGTACGTTTTTAAATCCCGCTTTTTTTGTGCTTTTCTGTATAGATATTACGGGACACTGGGCATTGCTTACAACCCTGAATGTATTGCTGCCCATAACAAATTCGCTTACTCCTGTAACGCCATGGGTTCCCATCATTATAATATCGGCCTTTATTCTTTTTGCAACATCTGTTATCTTTTTATATGGTTTTCCGCTTTCAATTAAATAGCTCACTTTTGCTACACCTTTCTTGCGCAATGCTGTTTTATATTTCTCCATATTTTTCTTTGCTCCGTCGGCTATCATGCCTTCAAAACGGGCGCTGTTAAATACCGATAAGCCAAAGCTGTTTTTTCCGGGGCTCCCCAATGGGCTTTCAAGAATAGTAATCAATACAATCTCAGCCCTGGTTTTTTTAGCCAGCATAATTGCCTGGTTCAGTACCTTTTCACCGGTGGCTGAAAAATCTACAGGGACAAGAATTTTTTTTACTTCAAAAGTTTCCATGGGATAAGAATTTTAAAAGTTATTTTATCAATTTATTTATATGTTTTAATGATAAAAATACAACTTTTATTGATAAAGGTATATTCCCCTGCATTGCATAACGATGATGTAAGGCATATTGCCGGCTGATTTTCATCAGTTGGATTATATAATTGCGTTATATACAGGTAAAAGACGCTTCAAAAGGCGTTAATTTTTCAGGGTTACTTCATATTCTTATATTGTTCATAGCGCAATTCCCAACGATTAACTTCTTGTTCAAAGTTAAGCCAACCGGGAGTGGTTGTATATTCTTTAATGAAGGTAAATCCAACTTTTTCGAGGGTTTTGTTAGGCGCAGGGTTTAAGGCAGAAGGTTCACAATACAGTTTTTTCAGTTTAAGGTTTTCAAAAAAATAGGGAAGGGTCATCCTTACAAGGCTTGAACCAATTCCTTTTTTTCTTTTACCTGCATTCCATATATGCAGGTGCATATAGGCTTCTTCCCCAAATATTATTTTGTTGGTATTGGAATGGCCAATCGCTTTGTTGCCAACTTGCCAGATAATGCAATATGATTGCTTTTTGTTGTATGGCTGCCTTAACTGTTCTGAAAGAATCTTATTCCATTCTTCTTTACCCGGCATTTTATTTACCTCAACACCCATTCCATGCAGAAAAGTCGGGTCAGAACCTAACCAATATTCAGTTATGGGGATAATATCCTGTTCTTGTATTTCTCTCACGGATAAAATATCTTCAGGCATAAACTTTAATGAATTGGTTTGAAGTAAATATAGCTAATCTGAGAATTGTAAATGGAAAAACTGCAACTAATACCCGGAGGATATAGCTATTGTAACAAAAGTTTTTCGGTATAGGCTTTCTCAGTTATATAAACTTTGACAATATAAATACCTGCGGGTTGGCCACTAAGGTCAATTGTAAATGGTGAATTGTGAATTGTAAACTGTGAGTAAACTTTTTCTCCAAGTATATTATAAATCTCTATGGATGGCTGACCACTAACAGAGGATAACTGAACTGTAAATTTCCCTGTGGTTGGATTTGGATAAATTTTCAGGGAACCATTTACAGGGTAATTGGTTTTTATTCCCAATGGTGGCGAAGCAAGCACCGGTGTCGCATATTCGCTGGCCGATGTGGCAGCCTGGTTATCGAAGCTTGTAACGGTATAATAATAAGATGAATCGGTGGCAATGGAATTATCGGTATATGTTAAATTGGTTGTGGATGCAATATATTGCCAAAACCCGCTATTATTCGGGCTGCGGTAAATTCTGTATCCGCCTATTGGATATGTTCCTGCTGTGGATGCATTCCAGTTAAGTGTATTATGGTTAGCGTAGGGGGTAACCGCAAGCCCGGAAGGAACAGATGGTAATAAGATAGCTGAATTATGAGTTTGAACCAATTCTGCAAAACCTACTCCGGTCACCGGCAAACTATCTACCGTGCCTTTAAGTACTGTGCTTCCTTCCCAAAACTTGAACAAGGTAACATTAACCAACTGGTTGGAGGTTTTTGGAGTAATATCAATATTTACGCCATGATTGGGCTCAATAATGCGCCATTTGCTTGAATAGTAAACATTGTCAATGGAATCGTACCAGTAGCCAGTTCTTTCAAAGAAATAGGTTGAAGACGTGTCCTGTGAATTATCGGGGAAAATAGTACTGACTAACCTCCATTCCTTTTCATAAGGCACGCTGTTGGTATCTGAAAAAATCTGCCATACATTAAATTCAGAAGGTGTCTGAGGCTGTCCGAGGACAGTGTTTTGCTTATCCATTTGCAGTGAAAACCACTCATATTTATCATTAGTATTTGTACCCACTGTAAAAGGCCCATACTGACGGTCAATCCATGCTATGCCGGATGTAAGGGAGTCGCTCACGCCGCTGAATTTAACACTACCCGCCACTTTCATATTGGTATAGGAATAATAAAACGATGAATCGCCTGCATCGCCCAGGGGAATATAGCCGTTACCACCCACCGCCAAAGGGGCGCGATTGCCTGTAACTGTAATATTAAGTTCGTCATTATTTGTCGGGTCAATGGCATAAAACTGGTATTGATAGGGTATGCTGTCAACGGGGTATGTCCATTTCGAATAATCATTGACAGATGGCAGGGAAGTAAAGGTAAGGTCCCATTTATCGAGTTGATAGGTAAGTACAGGGGTTACCTGCAAAACATTGCTGTTAAATTTTCCCAAAGCAGACATATTGAATATGCGCATATTATAAAAACGGAAATAAACCAGCATTACATCATATTCTGTAAATTTCGGAGCCGAGCCGATAAGGTGTAAATTGATATACCACCATTCTGATTGGGTAGAAAGGGCAGGGTGGTAACCATCATCATCAGGAAAAGAGAGGGCGCTGTTGGGAGGATTATACGGATATGTCTTCCAGGCCTGTGCCGAAGAAATATCAGGTACAAGGCAGTTCAATGAGAAAATTATAATAACTGCAATGTAATTTATTGTTTTCATTTTACATCAATTTCCTTCTCCTTTGGATTTTAAAAAAGAGCCAGGATAATCAGGCAATGTTTTAATAACAATAGCAAATATATCTATTTATACCGGAGAAGAAATATAAAATTTTGCATTTGAGCCGGAATACTGTTAATGTTTGGCAAAAAATCTTTAATTTCATCCCGTATAAAGTTTTGCAGTGAACAGAAAAAGTTTTCCTTTATTTGTTTTTATTTTCCTCTGGCTTACAGGTTTTGCACAGGATGGCAATTACTATATAACAAATTTTTCCGCCTCAACCTATGGTGCAAGCACACAAAACTGGAGCATTACCCAGGATAGCCTGAAGAGGATTTTTATCGCTGATAACAGTGGTGTATTGTTATATGATGGAGAAGCATGGACTACTGTTGCATTAAGGGATGGTAAAAATGCCTATTCGGTAGCCAGCTCAACGGATAAAAAAACAATTTATGCCGCCGGGGATGGTGAGTTTGGGTACATAACCTTTTTACATTCGGGTGAACCAAAGTACATTTCATTAAGTAAAGATTTGCCTGCTAAAGAAAACACATTTGGCATCGTTTGGTCAATACAATGTATAAATGAAAATACATTTTTTTGCTGTAACGATAAAATATTTTGGTTTGTTAACGATAAATTCAAAAGTTCTTTTACACCTGCCGGAGAAAAATTTCATACTTTCTTCAATATTGAAAACACCCTGATAGTCGGGGAAGATGGAGCAGGTATGCTCAGTTTTAAGAATGGTAGATTAGAAATCATACCCAATACTGAAATACTTACTAATGTTGTTGTAAGAGCAATAATACCACGGAAAGCTCATATTTACTGGTTATGCACCAACAATGGTATTTATATATTTTCATTCGATAGTAAGCACCCTGACTGGAGCCTTTGTTCAAAATTAAACTCACCCGTAAACAAATGGATAGCCGAAAGCGATATTTATTGCGGCCTCAGTGTAACCCCTGCGCTTTTTGCACTTGGCTCGCGCAAAAATGGTGTATTACTTGTTGATTCCACTTTTAACCTGGTGAACCGCATTAATTTTGAAATGAGCGGTTTGCAGGATAATTGTGTCAATTTTATTTATAAGGATTATTCAGGTAACCTTTGGCTTGCCCTGGATGACGGAATAAGTTACGTGGAAATAAACACTCCTATAACAAGCTGGAAAAAATCAAACGGAGTAAAAGGCTCAATTCAATCAATAACAAAATATAATGGTACTTTATATATAGCCACTGATAAGGGAATAGAGAAACTTGATTCAAAAACCAATACATTTCAATCTACTGAAATTGGCGATGAATCGTGGGATGTTTGTAATTATGATAAAAATTTGCTTGCAGGAACAGACCTGGGGCTATATACATTGAATGATAAAGGAAATAGGAATATATTTAACAGTGATGCAGTACGTAAGATTTTTATTGATACGATGCATGGGAATATTATTTATCTTTCAGGATTCAGCTCTTTAGTGAAAGGGATAATTGAGAATAATGCATTTCGGGTAATAAAAAGTTATAAGGCGCCGGATATCGGCAGTGTGGCGGAAGATAGTAAAGGGAATATTTTTTTAGGAACAATTAATGCCGCTAAAATTGTGTACCTGTTGAAAAGTGATATGCCGGATACCTTGTTTCGGGTTCCTCATACAGATTCTATTACCACCGATGAAATAAATGTTTTTGCATATTCCGGACATGTATTGGCGGCAACAGATAAAGGCCTGTTTTCTCAAAATGATATGAATTGTTTCAGCAGGTTGCCAAAATTCAATATTCTTAACTCTACTACGCAATTACAAAAGGTAATAGAATTTGGCGGAGATATTTGGCTTGCTGTCTCAACTGTGAACAATGAAAATCTGCGGACAAATGAAATTACAGTGCTGAAACATTCCGGCGATGGGTTTATTGAAGACCACAAATTGTTAAAGCACATCAGGGGAGTAGTTCCTAATTGCTTTTTTATTGATTCTACCAAAATGTTTATCGGAACAAGTGATGGCCTTATAGAATATAATACTGCAATTAAAAATGAGAACAAGTTGTTTAATACTTTCATTTCAAAAATTACTCACAAAAGCGACACTGATATTATCCGCGAGAATATTAGCGCTGTTTCAGTTGCCGGGGACACTTCGTTTATTTTCAGTAATAATGAACTTTACTTTTTCGCTTCCGCGTCCGATTATTACGATAAGTCAGAATTAGAATATTCCTGGTATTTAGAAGGTCAGGAAACTAGTTACGGCGATTGGACAAAAGACAATATGATACATTATAACAACTTGCACGAAGGCAATTATACTTTGCACCTGAAAAGCCGTGATATATTTGGCATAGAAGGCATTCCGGTTACTTATTCATTTAAAATCCTTCCACCCTGGTACCGCACCATTTGGGCTTACCTTATGTATATAGCATCAATTGTTGCAATTGTGATTGTTATTGTTAAGTATAACACGAAGAGGCTGAAACAACAGAATATAAGACTGGAAAGGATAATTGAAGTGCGTACAAAAACTATTGCTGTACAAAAAGCGGAAATTGAACTGAAAAACCAGGATATTACCAATAGCATTAATTATGCCAAGCTAATACAGCAAGCTATTTTACCCCCCTTAAAGGACATTGCAAAAACCTGGGATAAATTCTTCCTGTTTTATCAACCGAAAGATATAGTGAGCGGTGATTTTTACTGGTTTAATAAAATCAATGATACTGAAATATTAATTGGCTGCGCCGACTGTACGGGGCATGGAGTTCCGGGCGGGTTTATGAGTATGATATGTTCGGATAAACTGACTGACGCGGCAAAGAAAAGCACTAACCCTGATGAAATATTATTCCAGGTAAACAATTCGGTAAAAACCACCCTGCGCCAGAACAATGAGGAATTGGTAAACAAGGATGGGATGGAAATAGTTCTTATTAAGGTTGACTTTGCCGGTAAAAAAGTATGGTATTCGGGTGCTAACAGGCCATTATGGATTATAAAAAAGGATACCGGCGAACTGGTGGAAACCAAACCTTCAAAAGCAGGCATAGCAAGCTTTACCGCTATGGATTACAAGTATGCCGGGTATGAGTTTCAACTGAATGCAGGCGATATTGTATATATGTCAACAGATGGTTATGCCGACCAGTTTGGGGGCCCGGAAGGCAAGAAATTCATGACAAAAAACCTGAAGAAATTCTTGACCGAAATATATTCAAAACCTATCCAGGAACAAGGAAAACTGGTTGATGAAAATATTAATACCTGGATGAAAGGGTATGAGCAGGTGGATGATTTACTCATGGTCGGAATACAATTATAAAAGCAGGGCAGATTAGCGGACTTCAAAAATAATATTACTTTTATGTTCCATTTCTTAACCTATTTAACAAAAAGATGAAAAAAGCATTAATTATTTCAACTGCCGTTTCCGGCTTGGTTTTATTATCATTATCGGCATGTAACAGTAATAATAATTCTACCGTTGGCGAGAATAATAAAGATACAGCTAAGGCTGTTGCTGCTCCCGCTGCATCACAAACTGTTTCTGATGACGACCTTTTACCTAACTTGCTTCAGATTGGGTCTATTATCAAGAGCTCTGAACTGTCATATATTTCGGGCCTTACTAATCCTGTCAGCGATGCAGGCCAATATAATACCGCTTACGAAAGAAATCTTAACCTCGGAATTTACCTCGCTGATTTGGGGTATTGCACATTGAATAAACAAAATAAGGAATCAACAGAGTATTTAAAAGCAGTTAAAATTGATGCTGACGCTATAGGCATCGGGCAGATTTTTGGCTCAAATGCTTTTTATGACAGGTACCAGGCTAATTTGAATAATGAAGATTCTCTTACTGCTCTTGTAGCCGATTTGCAAATGAAAACCGATGATGCCCTTAAAGCAAATAAGCAAACTGATATGAGGGTGGTTATTTACTCAGGCGCCTGGGTTGAGAATATGTACATTGCCGCTAAGGTTTATTCCAAATCAAAAAACAGCAATTCGGGCGTGCATTTGATGGAGCAGATGACTATTCTCGAAAATATGTTAAAAGTTTTGAACAAATACAAGGCCTCCAATCCGCATATTGAAAGCTTATACAACGATTTAAAGAATGTGGATGATACTTATGCTGGTTTTGATGAAGCCAAAAATTACAACCCCGACAGCAAAACTCCCTTTGCTTTTACCGATGCCCACATTGCAACATTTATTGACCTGTTGGAAAAACTTCATACCAAGTATATTAAATAATGCTTTGGCAAAATAAGAATCGTTCGGAAGATTGATTTTTTTTAGTGAATTTGGAAAATAAAAAAGCCCTGCAGGATTGCAGGGCTTTTTATTAAAGTTACAGATTTTAATACCTGTAGTATTCCGGTTTGTAAGGTCCTTCAACCTTTACGCCAATGTAATCGGCTTGTTCTTTGGAAAGGGTATCAAGCTCAACTCCTATTTTGGCAAGGTGCAAACGGGCTACCTTTTCATCTAAAAACTTAGGAAGGGTATAAACCTTGTTCTCGTATTTTTTATGGTTGCTCCAGAGCTCAATTTGTGCTAAAACCTGGTTGGTGAATGATGTTGACATAACATAAGAAGGGTGTCCCATGGCGCAACCCAGGTTAACCAGCCTGCCTTCGGCAAGTACAATAATGTCCTTACCATCAATGCTGTATTTATCAACCTGTGGTTTAATGGTGTCTTTTGTTTGGCCATATTTTTTGTTCAGCCATTCCATGTCAATCTCAATATCGAAGTGGCCAATGTTACATACAATAGCATTGTGCTTCATGGCGCGGAAATGCTTTTCGGTAATAATGCCTTTATTACCGGTAGTAGTAACTATAATATCTGCCAGTTTCACAGCGTCCTCCATTTTACGCACTTCATAGCCTTCCATAGCAGCTTGTAAAGCGCAGATGGGATCTATTTCGGTAACAATAACGCGCATATTAGAGTTCTTAAGCGCCTGTGCCGAGCCTTTGCCTACATCGCCGAATCCAGCCACTACAGCTATCTTCCCTGCAAGCATAAGGTCAGTTGCACGGCGGATGGCATCAACCAAAGATTCGCGGCAGCCATATTTATTATCAAATTTCGATTTGGTAACCGAGTCATTCACATTAAAGCAAGGCATAGGAAGTTTTCCTTTATGGTAACGCTCATACAAGCGGTGAACGCCGGTAGTCGTTTCTTCACTTATGCCCCTTATTTCCGGAATAAGTTCAGGGTTTTTGTCTAATACAACATTAGTAAGGTCGCCTCCATCGTCAAGTATCATATTTAATGGCTTGCGGTCCTTGCCAAAGAAAAGAGTTTGTTCAATACACCACTCATATTCCTGTTCGTTCATGCCTTTCCACGCGTAAACCGGTATACCGGCGGCGGCAATAGCGGCGGCGGCATGGTCTTGTGTAGAAAATATATTGCAGGAAGACCATTGAACATCGGCTCCCAGTTCCACAAGGGTTTCAATAAGCACAGCCGTTTGTATCGTCATGTGCAGGCAGCCGGCAATGCGGGCGCCCTTCAATGGCTTCTGTTTTCCATATTCAGTGCGTAATGCCATTAAGCCCGGCATTTCAGCCTCTGCAAGTTTTATTTCCTTTCTGCCCCATTCGGCAAGAGAAATATCTTTTACTTTGTAGTTTAATACTTTTTCCATGGTTTTCTGATTCATGATAAGTTTTTTTAGTAAGAGCTCAAAGTTAAGAAATTACCAATAATACAATAATATATGCCTGCAATTCTGAAGAAAAATACCCCTAATGGCCTTTCAATAGGGGTTTGGGAGATAACTGAAACTCAAAATGAGTTATTGGATAAGGCCGCGCTGAGCGATGAAGAAAATACTATGCTGGCTTCCTTCAGGAACGAAGGCCGGCGCCTGCAATGGCTGGCTGTAAGGGCTTTACTGGCTGAGTTTATTGTTCCCCGTCCCGCTATAGCCTATAAAGCAAACGGAAAGCCGTTTTTGCCGGGAAGAAAAGAACTTATATCTATCAGTCATTCAGGTAAACTGGCTGCAATTGCATTGCATACATCCCTTGCTCCGGGTATTGACGTGGAGGAGATTAACCCTAAGATAAACAAGATTTCGAGCCGCTTTGTCAGCGATAGTGAAAAGGCATATCTTAAACAGGAAACGCTTACTGAACAGCTCTGTATAATTTGGGCGGCTAAGGAAGTACTGTATAAAACACATAATGAAGGAATACTCTCTTTTAAGGAAAACTTATCCGTTTCCGCTATTACACCTGCCGATAAAGGCGAATTGCAGGGCACAATTAATAAGGATGGTATTATAACAAATCATAAACTTACATTTCAGAGAATAAATAACTATATATTGGTTTATACCGCATAAGAAAAGACTTTTTCTCTTCGCTTATTGAATAATTTTTACGACCTTTATACGCCAATAAATACTGTAATGCATCAATCTATTTATAATTCAATACTTGCAAATTGTTCCTTAAAAAAAAGGAAGGTGGCATTGCTTATTGACCCCGATAAATTTGATTCTGAGGAGATAATAAACCTTGCCGAAAATGCCGGGGTTGATTATATTTTTGTAGGTGGCAGCCTTTTGTCGGAAGGCAGTTTTGGTAAATGTATAGAAACGATTAAGCAACTTACCAGGCTACCTGTAGTGATTTTTCCGGGCCATGTTGACCAGATATCGCCATGCGCTGATGCCATATTATTTCTGTCGCTTATTTCCGGAAGGAACCCTGAAAATTTAATAGGCAAGCATGTATTGGCTGCACCTGTATTAAAGAAGATGAACCTGGAAATACTTCCTACCGGTTATATGCTTATTGACGGTGGAAAAATAACCACGGCTACATATATGAGTAATACTGTTCCCATACCGCATGATAAGAACAATATTGCGGCATGCACTGCTCTTGCCGGCGAAATGCTTGGACTTAAACTGATATATATGGATACCGGAAGCGGGGCAAAGAAGCATGTATCGCTGCAAATGATAGAGCAGGTGAAGAAAAACATATCAATTCCATTAATTATTGGAGGCGGAATTCGTAAACCTGAAGACGCATTTGAAATATGCAAGGCCGGAGCTGACATAATTGTAATTGGTACTATTGCGGAAGAATCACCTCAGTTAATAGAACAGATAGCCAAAGCCGTGCATTGCATAAAACCGGTAACTGAACCAGGAATATAATTTTTATGAAATTTATAGTAATTACCCCGTCAAAAAATGTTGAAAAAGAGTTTTCTTTGGTAAGCTACATGCTTAACAATGGCTTGCCAACTTTGCACCTCCGCAAGCCTGGATTTACAAGGGAAGAAATGGTTGAATATATTGAGCAATTCCCTGATGAACTGCAAAAAAAAATAGTGCTGCATTCATACCATAAACTTATGCTTGACTATGACCTTAAGGGGCTTCACCTTAGCCGAAGGCACAAAAGAAAACAGTTCAAATCGTGGCTTACCCAAACGCTGATTGAACTTCGCATGAGGCAAAAAATCAGCATGAGCTCTTCCAGTAAAAGTTTATCATCCATGGCTGATAATTATAAGGAGTTCGACTATGTTATGCTTACGCCTGTATTTATTGACCCGCACGGAAACAAATCAAGTTTCAGCCCTGCATTGTTACAACAGGTATTAAGGAGTTTTCCCGGTAAGATTGTTGCGAGAGGAGGCTCCGATGCCGAATCAATAGTGAAGGCGCAGGAAATGGGTTTTTCAGGTATAGCCTTTCATAACTTCTTCTGGAACAATGAAGATACAGCAAAGGAATTTGATAAGGTAATGAACCGTTTTCAGCAACTCGGTATAAGTATTCAATAGATAGCATTAATACCGGGTGTGGCAGGCAATTAGCTTAATGCTCAAAAGTTAACACCCAGTGTAAGCACTATATTAGATATAGTAGTAGAGTTATTTGCTACAGCATTGCCATATTGCGATGTGTATAAGTATTCATTTTCATTATAGTATGAATAGACATAAGCTAAATCAATGAAGCAGTGTCTTATTCTTATTCCAATTCCACCCGATATGCTGCGTTTGATAGTATTATAGCCTGTTCCAGCAGCATAGGGATTGCCATAATAGGCATACCCGGCCCGGATGCTGAAAGGATACAATACCCACTCTGCTCCGAGATGAAAATCTTCTTTTGCAATATAAGAGCTTTTTATAGCCTGGTTAACGGCCGAATACAATGTATCGGGAGCATTAATGGAAGCCGTTGAATAATCAACGTATTCATAATCGGCGCTTATTATGGCATGTTTATGTATAATGAATGCAAGCCCTGCAATAGCCCTCATAGGCGTAACAAGAGTATAGCTAACGGAGCCGGCAGGTGATTCCTGCGTATTTGGCCCATTATCATAATCAGCAGTTATCGTGGTATAATTCTGGTCGGTAAGGGAGAAGACTGTAGGTGTGTGAACTGCAAGTCCGACCCTGGCCCAGTTTGTAATCCTGTATATCATCCCTAATTTCAAATTAATTCCGGTTCCGCTTGTAACGGCAGTCGAATTTATATTCCATTGTGTCAGACCAGATGAGGTATCAGTGTAGTGAGGTGTTTCAGAGTAAGTAGCAACGGCAGAATAATTAATATCGGGAATACCAATAGTTACGCCTAAATAGAGCTTATTATTATAATTACCTCCAAAAGAGATATCTGTTTCACCCATTGCGCCGGCAGTTGACAAAGAATTATTCTGGATAATATAATTGCCATTATTCAGGTAGGGCCGGATGATATTGTTATACGAATTATTTATGACAGAATTTTGGGTCAGCAGACCGGCACTATATGCCGGGCCTGTATAATACTGGTCGAGGTTTGCCGGGGTTATGCCATTGGCCAGTGTGCAGTATTGGTCAAGCATTGTGCTTTTGTTGTTATTCCCCTGCGTATTTACAAGAGCGTTAAAATTATTGGTGCGGTTATATGCAAAACCAAATGCTATACCTTTCCATCTGGCATCACTATGACTGTTTTTCCACGCAAAAACCACTCCCGCATTTTGAATATTTGCCTGGGGCTGGCCGGCAGCCACAGATTCGCCATTAAATTGGGACGAAGTAGTTTGATATGAATAACCCGGCGAAAATGTAAGCTGGCTTTTGGTAAATACTCCTAATCCTGCAGGGTTAAAAGTGAGCGATGACATATCACCGCCTACCGCACTAAATGCGCCACCCATAGCTATAAAACGGGCTGTCCCTCCAACGGAAGTTTGAGAATACCTTAATGCTTCATCAGCATCCTGGGCTTGAACAATAAAAGGTATGGTTGTTAAAGTTAATGCGAAAGCATATAAAAGTCTTTTCATTCCAAACCCTCGGATGGGGCAGATTACATTTGATTTATTGTTTATCTGTGGCCTCCACCGCCGCCATGGCCACCCCCTCCAAAACCACCTCCGCCAAAACTATGTCCTCCGCCGGATGAATGTGAACTTCCGCCGCTGAATGAATGATTCCCGCCACCGTAATTACTGCGGCCTGAATAAGAAGGATGGTAATTATAATTGCCATTGCTCCTGCTGCCCTGGCTTGGCGCCATGCGCGAAGAATTATACCCTGACCTGCTATATCCTCTGTTGTTGTAACTCGGCCTTGAATAATTAGTCCGTGAAGCATAATTATTAGACCTGCCATTGTTATTGTTGAAAGCAGTACTGTTCCTTAAATTGGAATTCATTCCTGTACTATTTCTGTATGAAGCAGTTGGCCGGGTATTTGCTGCGCCGGTTCTTGATGCTGTGGAATGGTTGCTGGCCAGTGCCGGGGCAACATGCAATGCTCCGTTTGAGGACTTTACAAACCCCGAAGGATTCTTGGTAGCTTCATTCCTTATCGAATTTTCATACATTTCGCCAAAACTTGCCGGGCTTCCGCCACCTTTTTGCATAATCGGTCCTGAAACAGGACTTCCGCCTTTGCCTCCAATAGGTGTAATAGGCGCCGGTGCAACACGGCCTCCATTCCCAACTGTACCATGTATGCCACCGCCTTCGTAACTATTATAATAAAAGTTATTATAACCTCCCCAGCGGCCAAAGCCACCGTAACCATAGCCGCCCCAGCCAAAGCCATAATAAGGCATTCCCCAACCCCAGCCAAAACCTAAATCAGGGTAGCCGAAGCCCAAACCAAATCCCCAGCCCAAGCCCCAATATGGGTATGGATTCCACCAGGGATTATAGATACTTACACCAAAGGCATAAGGGTTATAATTATACCAATAAGAATTTGTATAAACATCGTCATAATATCCCCAATCGCCCCAATTATCATCATACCTCCTGAGCTGTGATGAATAGTCGTAATTATTATAATCATCTGAATAATAATTTTCAGTACTGTTATATTTATTCAGGTTATTTGTATCGGGCGGAGAATTTTGCTGGGCATTATTATTATAGGCAGGGCCAGGCGCCGGAGCTGAAGCAGGTGCTGAAGGTTGAGTGGCGGGCGCTGCAGGTTGGCTACCTGTATTGTCTTGTGAAGAATAAACTCCATCATCATTTGAATTATTATTTTGCGCCTTAACCGATGCTGCAAAGAACATCATAAACGCAACCGATAAACTCATTAGTGTCTTCATGACGAATATGTTTTTAAGTATTAGACTATAGTTTTCTTAAAAGGTTTATTTTATATTTTTGCTGGCCTTAACTTTTATTGGCTTTTAATTCATAGTGCTAAGTTAAGCTAAAAAGATGAAGCAATTGTGAAGAAGATACAACTATATTTTTTTTAACATATTTTGTGATATATGAGTAAAGTAATTACCCCAAAAGAACAAGACTATTCGCAATGGTATAATGACCTGGTTATAAAGGCCGGACTTGCCGAGCATTCCGCTGTTAAGGGTTGCATGGTAATAAAACCTTATGGCTATGCCATTTGGGAAAAAATGCAGTCGGTACTCGATGGAATGTTTAAAGCAACAGGGCATTCAAACGCTTATTTTCCCTTATTTATTCCCAAGTCGTTTTTTTCGAAAGAAGCCGCTCACGTGGAAGGTTTTGCCAAAGAGTGTGCCGTTGTCACCCATTACCGCCTTAAAAACAGCCCAGAAGGATTGGTGGTTGACCCGGATGCCAAACTGGATGAAGAACTTATTGTACGCCCTACTTCTGAAACTATTATCTGGAACACTTATAAAGGCTGGATACAATCATACCGCGACCTGCCCATTTTAGTTAACCAATGGGCCAACGTGGTTCGGTGGGAAATGCGTACACGCCTGTTTTTGCGCACCGCCGAGTTTTTATGGCAGGAAGGCCATACAGCCCATGCCACCAGGGAAGAAGCTGTTGAAGAAACGGAGAAAATGCTTAATGTTTACGCCGAATTTGCCGAAAAATGGTTGTCTATGCCGGTCATAAAAGGCACGAAAACAGCCAATGAACGGTTCGCGGGAGCCATTGAGACATATTGCATTGAAGCTATGATGCAGGATGGCAAAGCCCTTCAGGCAGGCACATCGCACTTCCTGGGACAAAACTTTGCCAAAGCATTTGATGTTAAGTTCCTTACCAAAGAAGGCAAACCGGAACTGGTATGGGCTACCTCGTGGGGTGTTACCACCCGCCTGATAGGAGCGCTGGTAATGACCCATTCCGATAATGAAGGGTTGGTATTGCCTCCGCAGCTTGCGCCTATACAGGTGGTAATTGTTCCTATTTACAGGGAGAATGAACAGCTTGCCCAAATTAATGAAGTGGTTGGAAAAATTACAGCTAAACTTGAAGCATTGGGTATTCGCTATAAATATGATAACAGCGACAACCACAGCCCCGGCTGGAAATTCGCAGAATATGAATTGAAAGGCGTTCCGGTGCGCCTCGCCATTGGCCCGAAAGACCTGGAGAAGGGAACCGTAGAGGCATATCGCCGCGATACCCGCCAAAAGCAATTTGTACCTATGGATGGCATTGAAAAATATGTCAATAACCTGTTGGAAGAAATAAAACAAAACCTTTTTCAGAAAGCCTCTGAATTGAGGACAGCCAATACATATAAGATTGATGATTATGCCGAATTTAAAGAAGTTATAGAGAAGAAAAGCGGCTTTATATGGGCGCATTGGGACGGTACCGGCGAAACCGAAGAAAAGATAAAGGAAGAAACAAAGGCCACCATCAGGTGCATTCCGCTGAATAATAAGCCCGAAGATGGAAAATGCATTTATACCGGCAAGCCATCGAAACAAAGAGTTATATTTGCTAAAGCATATTGACAATCGATGGAAAAATTAACTCCGCATGAACTGATACTTAAGCTGCTGCAGGAAAAGACAGTTATGCAGCTCGATGTAAGGAACAGGACGGAAGATATGTTTCGCATAATGAAAAAAGTGCTTGCCGAGTTGGCCCAGACACTTTCCAAAAGCGCCTCTGCCCTCGATAAGCGCATTAACATTCATTACAAGGAAAGGAACGAGTTTGAGGTGATGCTTACCGTTGCCGAAGATGTGCTTATTTTTTACATGCAATCGAATGTATTTACGTTCGACAGGGCACATCCTGTATGGCAGGCTTCGTATGTAAAAAAGAATGAAACCAATGCCTTTTGCGGATGCATAAGCGTATATAATTTTCTTTCCGATTCGTTTAAATACGACCGTAGCAACGACCTCGGTTACCTTATTGCCCGCATATTCATTAACAGGGAACTTCATTACTTTGTGGAAGGCAAGCGCCAGCTTGGTTTTTTATACAATAATTTTTCATCGGATATACTTGGTAAAGAGCGTATTGCTGATATAATAAACTCAGCCTTACTATATTCCCTTGACTTCAGCCTGTTTGTACCTCCTTTCGATAATGTTAAGGAAGTAAGCGTTTCGGTTATGGAGGAAGAAGCCAACAAAATGCAGATGCAGACCGGCAAACGCCTCGGCTTCAGGTTTAATGCCGATAATGATGAGATAAAGTAGTCAGTAATCAGTTATCAGTTTTGTTGCAGAAAGTTGCATGAATCTGCAGTTTTAAAAAAAGCCCATAAGGTTTTTTCACTCACCATTTACCATTAAAGAAAATCTCCTTTTCAGTCTTTATGCTGATAATCAATCACTTAAATGGGTAAACACTTTTTAATACTTACAAAACATTAATTTATTGATTATCACTTATTTTAATTTTCAGAACCCCTTGAAAAGTGTTTACCCGTTGCTTTCCTTCGGGGAGTAGTGAGGAATAAGTAATTCACCATTAAAATTACACATTTTACATACGGTTCGCTATTTCGTGTGTAATTTCTCCAATTTCCTGCTAAATTCTTTAGCATGGTTCCTGAAAAATGCACACTTATGCACACGGTTCCCAGAAAAAGTGTGCAGTTTTTGTCCTCTTTTGCTAAATTCTTTAGCATTTTTCGCTTTTCATACACTTCACCCAAAACCTTTTCAGGGGACTTGTGGGACAAGGGGGGGCGCTACTCTATGCATGCTTTTCCCCCACTACCTTTTTTAAGATACCTACATCAAGATTATTTCAAAGAACCAACTACAAATATAAATAATTATTTAATATATGTAACAAATTAGTTAATATAGTTTTTAACAACCTTCTTTGCCTTTATACAAATACAGATGCAAAATTTTGCATCTGTACTACTTCTTAAATCTAAAATCGTTACTCGTTATTCGCAAATCTTTTACCCCGTTCACCGTAGTTTGTATTTAATGCGTAATCGTTAGGCGAACCCACGTGTTCGCCCAAAAGATAAGCCCGTAAATAATCAGGAGATAAAATTCAATGATTTGGTAATTACCAAATCATCAAATCTGTATTTAATTCGTTACTGTTAAATAATTGTCAGCCTGGTCGTAAGAAACATTATTATATTGCTTAAGCGGGCATGAAGAAGGCCCTTTGTTTGGCTGGCCGCTCGATAATAAAAAAGAAGAGCCACAGACAGGGCAAACAGCATAAATCCCGTTTTTTTGCGCGGTAACTATAGCTTTTGAATTCGATTGTCCATCATAAGGGCAGCAACAATCATAAGCATAAAAAACGCCTTGCTGATACTGGTATATCAATATACCATCATAGCCCCCTGAAACTGCCTCATTGCCGCCAACATAATTTAGTGAGCTATATGAGGGATTGCTTAGGTTTATATTAATATTTACTCCAACATTGGGCACACCATTGCAGGTGGTTTCTTTTTTACACCCGCTGCCGGGCAAAAAAAGTATAATAGCTACGATAATAATTGCCGGTAAATAAATAATGTTCCTGAAAATGCTTTTCATAATAGAAAGGATAGATACAAAATTAACGTATTTTTGTGATTTTAGTATATGAAAGCAGGAAGAAAGATACATTTTGGCCATAATAATTTGTTGAAAAGGGGTGGTTTATTGCTTTTTTTTATTGTAGTTGCAGCCATAGCCCATGCGCAGGACCCCAGCGCTTCGTTCGATGACCCGAACATGCTTAACCCCGACTCTAAATCGCAAAAGGCGCTTGTTAAAAAGAAAAAGAAAGAAGCCAAAGAAGCGGAGAAACAAAAAAAGGCCGCTCTGAAGCAGCACATGAAAAACCAAAGCCCCGAAACGAGGAAGATGATGAAACATGACGCCAAAGAGGCCAAGCGGAACAATGAACATAAACCCGATTCTTTTTTTAAAAGATTGTTCACAAAAAAAAGCCCTAAGTAAGAATTGACAATTGACAGTGGACAATTGACAATGAAATATACATACGCCAGGAAGAACTGAAAATTGAAAATGAGTGAGAATATTATATTAAAGAAAACTTTTGCTTTGGCTGTGGAGGCGGTAAAAATAAGCCGTGAACTACAAAGTGAGAAGAAGGAATATATTATTTCAAAACAGCTTTTGAGAAGTGCGACATCTGTAGCTGCAATGACGAGAGAAGCCCAGCAAGCCGAGTCTAAAGCTGATTTTATTCATAAAATGTCAGTTGCTTTAAAAGAGGCCAACGAAACTGAATACTGGATGGAACTTTTAGCTGCAACTAATATTACTGATGGTATGAAAACAGAGTTAATGATGGATTCCCTGAAGGAGAGTGTAAAAATGCTTACCTCTATTGTTAAAACAGCAAAAGCAAATAATAAATCTGATAATTGACAGTTGACGATGGACAATGAAAAATATTTACACCACACTGCATGCTATTAAATTGTCCATTGTCAATTGTCCACTGTCAATTGTATTTCATCGCTTTTTTCTCACCATTCGCTAAACTGCTTACGGAAAACAATAATTAGCGCTACTGTAATTAAATAACATTAGCTCTATTTGTATTGTCAAAATAAATATACCTGAACAATGAAAAGTGGAGTGAATATTCAAAAAGAACCTTGTAATTGGTCATTTTTTGTTCAATTTCAGGTATTTTGTTTTGGCGCTGTAAGCCCTGTTAACATGATAATTTTAGTGCCACAGGAATGTGTTTGCAAAAAAAAAGATTATTTTTTCACTCAAGGGAGTTATCTTTTTTTAAATTTGCCCGTTGCTTTTAACAAAAATTAACAAACACTTCGTTAGTATGCTCAAAAAGATACATTTTACAGTTTTGGCTTTACTTTGTTCCGGTATGGCCTTCGCCCAATCAACGGGTAGTATTATTTGTACGGTAACAGATGTGGATACCAAACAGGCTTTGCCCTTTGCCAGCGTGGTCGTTACAAGAGGTGGCCAGCAGGTAGGCGGCGGACAGACCGACCTTGACGGTAACGTTGAAATCAAGCCTCTCGACCCGGGCACTTATGATGTGCACGCGGTGTACGCCAGTTACAATGATTTTAATATGTCGGGCGTGGTTGTTGTGCCCAATACACCGGTGCATATCGCTGTAAAAATGGTAAGTGTTTCAAAAAAGCTTCCTGTTGTAACCATCGTATATCATAAGCCTGCAGTTGACCCTACAGGCCACGTAAACAATAGTATTGACCAGGCCGACATACAGGAAAACGCATTGAAAGGAAATGTTATGAACATGGTCGGAATGATGTCGGGAGTAACCCAGACTGACCTTAACCAGCCATTGCATGCCGGCGGTTCCCGTACCGAGGACAACCAGGTAATTGTGGATGGTATGAAAATCACTTCCGACCAGATGATGGGCGCTATAGCAGGCGGCGGTGGTTCCAACAACGGGCCCGGCGGATTACCACAAAGTATGATTGGCGAAGTGAATACATATATTGGCGGTGTTCCGGCTAAATATGGAGACGCGACAGGCGGCATAATTGAAATTAACACGGTCAATGCTTCTCCTAAATTTTTCGGGACTGTGGAAGGGGTTACTTCCGAGGGGCTCGATGCTTTTGGTTATAATGATGTTAACTTTGTGGTTGGAGGCCCTATATGGGGTAAGAAGGATTCGACCGGAAAAAGAAACCCCAATGCCTACCCTTCAGTTAACTTTATACTGGGTGGCGAATACACCTATAAACAGACAGAATACCCGAACTTTGTCGGGGGCTATTATTTATATCCTTCCGTATTGCAAAGCATTCAGCAAAATCCGCTCACTATTAATCCCCTGGGCGGTTTTACCGAGAACGCGGATTACATTACCGGTAATGATATTTACCACACTGCCGGGCAGCAATACAACAATTCGCAGGCTGTTTCAGGAAACGGAAAAATTGATGTGAGGATAAGCAACACGGTTACAATTACCCTCGGTGGTTCATTCGAATATGCGAACAGGTTGGTTGCTGAACCTTCATACGAATTATTTAACCCATCGCAGGACCCGACTGATATTTCTACCTCATTCAGGGGCTTTATAAGGCTCAGGCAACGCTTTATTACACCGCAGACCGATAAAAACGGAAAACCTGCCATTATTCAGAATGCATATTATACCCTGCAGGCAGAGTATGGAAATGCCGATAATATTGTTGAAAATACCCAATTTAAAAACAACTTTTTTGATTACGGATACGTTGGCCAGTTTACTCCGCACTATGCACCTACCTGGTCGCCTTTAGAGAGTGGCCCGGACGGGCCGGGTTATTACCAGACCGGGCTTGCAGATACCATGTTGAGCTTTAAACCCGGTACGCAAAACCCATATCTTGCCAATTATACTACCGATGTTTACAATGGCCTTGGCGCAAGAAATATTACACAATATTCAACCATACAGGAAAATAACGGTATGATTAACGGCCCTGTTTCGCTGGGACAAAATATTTATTCCATGTTTTATCCTTCGGGCGCGGCATATACCAATTACGAGGAGCAAAACAGCAACCACCTGAGGTTTACGGCCAATTTTTCGGCTACCATTTTAAAAAATGATATACAGTTAGGTTTTGAATATGAGCAGAATATAGAAAACTACTACGATATATACGCTCCCTATCTGTGGCAGGAAATGTACAACGAGGAAATTGGCTACCAGCAGAAGATGCAATTTCAGCAGAATCCTTATGTATATGCAGGCGGCCAATATCCATACTATGGATATAACTTTCAATATGTTGCCGCTAACCAGACCCAATTTGATAAAAGCCTCAGGCAGGCCCTGGGCCTCCCCGTTACCAGTACAAGCTGGATTGACCCCAGTTCATATTCACCCAGCATGTATTCGCTCAGCATGTTCAGCGCAGGTGAATTGCTCAACAACGGAAGCCCCCAGATTGTAACTTATTACGGTTACGATTACAAAGGAAATTTAGGCAGCGGAAGCCCTCCTACCATCAATGACTTTTTTAACGCCCACGACGCGAACGGTAACAATACTTACCCGGTGGCCCCTTACCATCCTATATATATAGCTGGTTATTTACAGGACCACTTTGAATTCAAGAGCTTACGGTTTGACGTAGGTGTGCGTGTTGACGAGTTTAACGCTAACCAACCGGTTTTAAAGGACCCTTACCTGCTGTTCCCTGCCAAAAAGGTTTCCGAAGTTGAAAATACCCCTCTTGCTTCACAAATTCCGTCCGGCTTAAACGGCAATGACGTGGTTTATATTAATAACCAAAATGACCCGACCCAGATTGTAGGTTACCGTAACGGAAACACCTGGTATAACTCAGGGGGCAATATTATCAGCGACCCTTCTGTTCTGGCTGCCGCTACCACAACCGGAACCATCCAGCCTTATCTTGAAAACCCTAACCTTACCTCAACTACACAAATAAGCTCCGACGCGTTTACGACCTATACCCCGGTGGTAAATGTTATGCCCCGCATAGCATTCACATTCCCTATCTCCGATATGGCAGGGTTCTTCGCTCACTATGATATTCTTACTTCCCGTCCCCCAAGCGGTACCAGCGGTACCACTCCCGGCAATTTTGGCAACAACAACCCGGGTTTCGGTTCAAATATTTTCAACCCTGTGCAGTACCTCTATATGTCAAGTTATGTTAACAATACCGGCGCCGCGCTTTCTAACCCTGCCTTGCAACCGGTTCAGACTACCGATTATGAGTTAGGGTTTACCCAGGCATTGAATGAGAAAAGGACCACGGCGCTTACTTTATCGGCATTTTACAGGGCTCCCAAAAGTGAAATTGAATCCTACAAATTTCTCGACGCCTATCCTATATCTTATGTAGCTTACGATAATATTGACTTTGGTACCATAAAAGGTCTTACCCTGGCTTATACCCTCAGCCGTGTGGGCGATTTTAAAATGAGGGCTTCATATACCCTGCAATTTGCCACAGGTACAGGCTCAGGCCCTAATTCAGGTTATAACCTGGCTAACTCGGGCGAACCTAACCTGCAAATTCCTATTCCTCTCGATTTCGACCAGCGCCATACTTTCCAGGTTAACCTCGATTACCACTTTCAATCGGGCGCCGATGCTTACGATGGCCCCACCATTACAACACATAGCGGCAAAAGCATCGAAATACTTTCTGACGCGGGCGTTAACCTGAATTTTGTGGCTAGTTCGGGCACTCCTTATACGGTACAGGGAAATGCCACCCAACTGGGTATTGGCATTTCAACGCCTTATTCGCTGGTGGGCAGCCCCAATGGCTCTAACCTTCCCTGGCAATACCGCGCTGACCTGAAAGTGGATAAAGATTTTCCATTAACCATTAAAGGAAAAGACAAGGATAAGGAAGGGCATAAATGCGATGTGCAGGTTTACCTGGCCATTACAAATCTTCTCAACACCCAGAATGTAATGAATGTGTATCACTATACCGGCAGCGCTACCGACGACGGGTTTCTTGCCTCGGCTGTTGGCCAGCAGGTAACGGCCGCCCAGCTTTCCCCGCAGGCATTTATTGACCAGTATAAGATTAATGAACTGAACCCGGGGTATTTGTCCCAGCCCAGGACCATTCAATTAGGCGGGGTCTTTAACTTCTAATGTATAACGAAATAAAGAGCTATGAATAAATCCCTAAAATCCACCCTAATGAGCAAAAACAGAGTTCTACTCTCGTTGGCTGTAGCCGCATCAGTTTGCAGCGGCGTTTATGCCAGGGAAAATATCGGTACTCAAAAGCCTGCCGTAAAGCGGGCTATGGCTGCCGGTTGTGCTGTTGACGCGGGAGCCGCGTATATGGCCATAAACAATGTCCGCGCCCGCATAATGGACGAAGGCGATATGTTTTGGGACCCCGGAGCAGGCTTGCCCCGTTATTATGTGCCTGCTACAGGCCAGGCATGTTCCGATTTTGCAGGGGCTTTGTGGGTAGGCGGTGTTGACGCGGGCGGGCAGCTTAAGGTTGCCGCCATGACTTACCGCCAGAACGGGGAAGATTTCTGGGCGGGCCCCATTTACCCGGGATTTACGATAACAGCATCCGAATGCCTTCAATGGGATAAGTTATTTTATGTTACCCGGCAGGAAGTTGAAAACTGGGTTGCATTAGCTTCAACTTACGGAACCCCTACCTCTGATATTGCCAACTGGCCCGGCAATGACCCCTGGACAGGTGGTGGAATGCTTGCACCTTATATTGATGTTAACGGTGATGGCACCTATGACCCCGGAGCGGGTGTTGGCGACTATCCTGCGTATGATTTGGCAGGGACATCCACTACCTATAAGAACCAGATTTTTGGCGATGCTACGCTATGGTGGGTAATCAACGATATTGGTAATGCGCACACTGAGTCGGGCGGTATATCCATCGGGCTTGAAGTGCATGAGCAATGCTTTGCCTTCCAGACCAATGACGCAGTGAATAACATGACTTTTTACAATCTTGAAATTATCAATAAATCAACCTACCAGGTTAACAACTGCTATATGAGCCCCTGGAATGACGTTGACCTCGGTAACGGAGATGAAGATTATGTAGGTTGCGATGTTGGCCGGAATATGGGATATCAATATAAAGGTGACCAACCTTATGATGCTGATGGAAGCGGTAATTTTGCCGGTGAAATTGGTTATCATGGCAATCTTCCCGCTATCGGGCAGGTTTTCTTCCAGGGCCCTGTTGCCGATAAGGGCGATAAACACTGCTATGTTGAAACGGTTGACAGCCAACAGGTGTTGGGCATGGCAAAGTTTGTTTACTATAACAATGACTTTACCGTTCAGGGTAACCCTACAAAAGCGTCTGACTATTATAACTACCTTAGAGGGATTTGGGAAGACGGCTCACCGATGACCTATGGTGGAAACGGCTACCAGACAAGCTCTGTACCGGCCAGCTATATGTTTTGTTGGACACCCGGCGGCGCTTGTTCTTCAAGCCCTGTTAATACTGATCCTAAAGGCTGCGGAACCAACGGAGTAGCACAAACTGTGCCATGGGATGAAATTGATGCCGGGGATAAAACAGGCGACAGGCGTTTTATGCAATCTTCGGGGCCATTTACCCTCGCTGCCGGCGCGGTTAATTATGTAACCTATGGTTTGGTATGGGACCAGCCTCCGCCTCCGGGTAACGGGAGCGAGACGGCCCCGATATGCCTTATCCAGAGCGATGCCGACCTTGCCCAGGCCTTGTTTAATAGCCATTTCAGGGTGCTTGAAGGCCCTGCCGCTCCCGATATGCAAATACAGGAGCTTAACCACGAATTGATTATTACCCTTAGCAACCAGCCTCCGCCCGCATGGAGTTCGGCAAATAACTTTGACGAATCATATAACCAGCAATCGCCTACCATAGTTGGTTTTGCAGATAATACCTATAAATTTGAAGGATATGAAATATTCCAGGTAGTAGATTCTTCCGTTACCACATCATCTATTACTCCCCAGCTTAATACTTCGCAAGCCAGGCTTGTTGCAGGATGCGAAGTGCAAAATGGAGTAGGCCAGATAACCAATTGGCTTCCCGATGGAACTACCGGCACATTGGAAGCCGTTCCAATGGTTGCGGGAGGCCTTAACAGCGGGATAAAACATTCATTTGATATAACTACAGATTTATTCCAGGAAGACGGCATAAGCACCCTGGTAAATGACAGGCCCTATTATTACCTTGTAGTTGCTTACGCGTATAATAATTACCTCACATATAACCCGCAAAGCGCTACTAACGGCCAGCAATTGCCATTCCTGCTGGGCAGCAAGAATGTAAAAGTATATGTGGCTTACCCGCAGAATCCATCTTCGGAGAATGGCGGAACCATTCAAAATTCAAATTATGGAACAGGGCTCCCGATTACCCGCCTGGAAGGGCATGGCAACGGGGCAAATGAGCTGCAAATGGACCAGAACAGCCTTAATTACATTTTGCAACATGATACGATGGCGCACCCTTCTTACCTGCCGGGTTACGGGCCTATTACTGTTAAGGTGGTTGACCCGCTGAGCGTTGTTGATGCGAATTTCGTGTTGAAAATCATGCCCCATGTCCCCAAAGGGCCTATAGATGGCCTTGCTGCATGGCAAATGGAAGATGTAACCAGAGGACTGGTATTCATTTCTGATGTTGCGATAGCTAATCCCAATGAACAGATATTCCCACAGTATGGTATTTCTGTGACCATTTCCCAGGTGCCCTATCCATCGGGAAGCTATGACGGAGTTATTGATTCGGCCTGCACTATTTCATTTTCCGACAATACCAAGGAATGGTTCACTTTTGTTCCATCCTCCGCGCCGGGTTCCTCATCTTTTTTCTGGATTCGTTCGGGTAATAATATTGACAGGGATTGCTCAGAGTACACCAATACAGGTTATGCCTTTAATTCGTATCCTAACGATATTGTAAACCCTACTTCCTGCCCCGCGCAATACCAGGGGCCTCTGAATACCGCAGGTTTACCGTTGGCCTATTTTTATGATAAATATGAGTATTATAACCAGATTTTAGGCGGAGGTTTTGCTCCATTTACATTATGCGCCGAATCGGATGCCAAGCTTTACTGTGACAACGGCCCGGGATATGGTAATGGACAGGGATTGCCTGTTATGGACTCGATAGCAAACATAGCCAGTGTTGATATTGTAATTACATCAGACCAGACTAAATGGACCCGTTGCGTTGTTTTTGAGATGCAGGATGAGACAGAACTTTCCGAAGGAAATGCTGTCAAGTTTCAGCCCAGGGCTTCGGAATCAATTGATAAGAATGGCAATTTTGCCACTGCTGGAAGCGGTTACAGCAGCAACCCCGATGACCCTAACTATATATCGGAAAGGAGTATGGGATGGTTCCCCGGTTACGCCATTAATATAGAAACCGGCGAACGCCTCAATATGGCATATGGCGAAGATTCATGGCTTGCCGCCCACAACGGGCGCGATATGAAATGGAACCCGGATTCTATTCTTGTTGTGGCCGATGCTAACGGACTGTCGGGCGCCTCGAAGGATTTTGGAACAAGCTCGGTATTTGGAGGCAAGCATTATATATATGTATTTGCGCATAATAATAACCAGCTTAATTCCAAATACAATATACCTTTTTACGATAAGGATTCCACTATTATGCAGTATTTAACCACAGGTACACCCCCCAATACTTACAAAAGCGAAGTACTGGGCGATATTATGTGGGCGGGCATTCCGTTGCTTAAAGCAGGCCACAGTTTGCTGGAGTCGGATGTTACTCTGCATTTAAGGGTTACCAAGCCTTATGACACCGGCTATGGCTCAACTACGGTTAACAGTAAAATAAAAGGTTCTACATGGCGCAACCCGAATCCGCAGAATGGTAATTACCCGATGTATTCTTTCACTACCAATCCTGCCGCGGTAACTACCAATGATGCCGCTGAGGCCAAGAGCGCTCTCTCGCTTATTAATATTGTTCCCAACCCGTATTACGCCTATTCGGACTATGAAACGGGCCGGTTGGATACCAGGGTAAGAATAACAAACCTGCCTAATGTATGTACCATTACTATTTTCACACTTAATGGCGAACTGGTGCAGGTAATAAATAAAAACAGCCCGGTATCATATGTTGACTGGAACCTTCAGAACCAATACAGCATACCTATTTCAAGCGGCATGTATATTATTCATGTTGCTGTGCCTGATGTGGGTGAAGTAACGTTGAAATGGTTAGGGGTAATGAGGCCAACCGACCTTAACTCGTACTAATAAGAATAAAATTGCTTCCTTCTCTTTACCGGGAAGGAAGCCTTTAACAAGCAGAAAGAAAAAACATAAACATAAATATGAAAAAAATATTTACAGCAGCAGCGATTATGACGGGTGTGGCAGTGTGCTTTTCCGTTATGGATGTTAAGGCAGGCGACCCATCGCGTACAGGCCAGGCAGGAGCTTCTGAATTGCTTATCAATCCCTGGGCCGGCTCTTCGGGTTGGGCAGATGCCAATACGGCATGCGTGCAGGGCATGGAAGCCCAGTTTCTGAATGTTGCCGGTACAGCTTTTATCACTAAAACCGATGTAATACTTGCCAGCGGCGATTATCTCGATGGTTCCGGCATTCATATTTCGGCTTTCGGGCTAACCCAGCATGTTGGCCAGGCCGGGGCATTGGGCATATCAATTATGTCCATGAATTTCGGTTCTATTCCTATTACCACGTTCGATAACCCGGACGGAGGAATCGGGTCATATAATCCCCAATTCATCAATATAGGCCTTTCTTACGCGCGCAGCTTTTCTGATCAGATTTATGGAGGCATAAATACAAAACTCATATCCGAATCAATTTCAAATGTCAGCGCTTTTGGTTTTGCTGTCGATGCGGGTATCCAATATGTTTCAGGCATTGAAAAACAATTTCACTTCGGCATTTCGCTTAAAAATGTTGGCCCCGCCATGCAGTATTCAGGTGATGGCCTTGCTTTTGAGACCACCCTTCCCAATAGCACCGTAACGGGAAATACCGGGCAAATGACCGTTGAGCAGCGTTCGCAAAGCTTTGAGCTTCCCGCGCTTGTTAATATTGGCGCCGCATACGATTTTCATCTTAAAAGAGACAGCGCAAACCGCAGTGTTAACCGCATTACTGTTGCCGCCAACTTCACATCGAATTCATTTACCCAGGATGAAGAAATGCTTGGCGTTGAGTATGGGTTTAAATCGTTTTTCATGGTTCGCGCAGGTTATGACTACCAAAACGGCATAACCCAGCCTTTAAGCAGCAATCCTACCCAGGGTGGCCGTTTGACCGCGTTTACTGGCCCATGTGCGGGTGTAACTTTACAGGCTCCTTTTGGTAAAACACATTCCATTTTCGGAATTTCTTATTCGTACAGGGCATCGAACCCGTTCAACGGAACCAATACAATTGGCATAAGAATTACATTGAAATAAGAGAAATTTCATATATTTGTATTTGATGAGGGGACCTTTACGGGTTCTCTCTCTTTTTCTAACAACAGATAAACCTATTATATAAAAAATGCTTTTGTTATGTCGGAAGTAGCGTATTTTACACAAGAAGGGCTTGAGAAACTGAAGAAAGAACTTCACGAACTTAAAACCAAGGAAAGGCCTTCCATTTCGAACCAGATTGCTGAAGCCCGCGATAAAGGCGACCTTTCGGAGAATGCCGAATACCATGCTGCTAAAGAAGCTCAAGGCTTGCTTGAGCTAAAAATTGCCAAACTGGAAGAAATTCTCAACAATGCCAAGGTGGTTGACAAATCGCAGTTGGATACTTCCAAAGTGCTCATTTTATCAAAGGTGAAGATCAGGAATACTGCCAACGGTGCAATAATGAATTACACCATCGTTACCGAGAACGAAGCCAACCTGAAAGAAGGGCGCATCTCTGTCAGTTCACCGGTAGCCAAGGGATTGCTGGGCAAGAAGGTGGGCGATAAGGTGGCAGTTAAGACTCCTGCGGGTGAAATCAATTTCGAAATAGTTGAGATTAACCTCTGATGGCTTCCATCTTTTCAAAGATTGTTGCGGGAGAGATACCATGTTATAAAGTGGCTGAAACTGCCAACTGTCTTGCCTTTCTTGATGTGTTCCCGCTTGCAAATGGCCACACGCTTGTTATTCCCAAAAAGGAGATTGACTATATTTTCGATATGGATGATGCCTTATTTACCGAGCTTCAGTTATTCTCAAAGACTGTTGCCGCAGCCGTCCGTAAGGCAATACCATGCCATAGGGTAGGGGTGGCGGTTATCGGGTTGGAAGTGCCCCATGCTCATATCCATCTTATTCCGCTTAACCATGTTTCCGATATTAACTTCTCCCGCCCTAAGCTTAAATTGAGCCCCGAAGAACTGGAAGAGACCAGGCAGGCAATCGTTAAGTGTTTATAGCCCGCTTACTTTATTGGGGTTATTATTTACAAAAGATTCCCAACTGTTATATTTCTTCCCGGATTTATTGCTGCCGGGCATGCGATTCTGAAAATAATGGCACATGGCCACTGCCAGCGCGTCGGTGGCATCGAGTAATTCAGGGAGCGATTCTATAGACAATATGCGCTGCAGCATAATGGCAACCTGTTCTTTGCTTGCTGTGCCCTTGCCGGTTATAGATTGTTTTACTTTCCTCGGAGAATATTCAAATACAGGCAGGTTGCGATGCAAGGCTGCCGCCATGGATATGCCCTGGGCGCGTCCCAGCTTCAGCATGGACTGCACATTTTTGCCAAAAAAAGGGGCTTCAAGCGCCACCTCATCGGGGCGGTATTTTTCTATTATCAGCGATGTCTCTTCGAAAATTGATTTCAGTTTAATAGTGTGGTTAAGCGATTTTTTAAACGATACAATGTCCATGTGCACCAGCTTAGCGTCGTTGCCTTTAATATGTATAACCCCATAGCCCATTATATTGGTCCCCGGGTCGATACCCAAAATTATCCTGTCTGTTTTATTTTCTTGTTTCATTTTAATCTAAATACAGTTCACGCAGAGTCATTACGCTTCGGTTATGATGCCGACATTTATCGTCAGCAAACGCAAAGTAATACACGCCAAGCCGCAAAGTCCTTTCACTCATAACTATGAAGAAATTTCGCTGTCTCCTCAATACTCTGTTTAACCGGTTTAAAGCTATATCCTAATTCTTTCACTACTTTTTTATTGCTGTATAAATAGGCGCCGCAGGAATGTTCAATCATGGTGCTTGAAATTTTTGTCCCGCCGAACAGGTTATTAATCAAACTGAATGTTTTCATTCCCATTTTACCGATTTTTATGCCCGGCGGCTTTATCCCCATACTTTGTGTAATATCTGCAAACAAGGTATGGTACGAAATATTTTCAGCATTTATAATGTAGCGTTCATTCAGTTTGTTTTCGTTCATTAGCCTGAAAATAATGGCTACTACATCATTCACATCAACAAAGCCGGCAGTGCCACCCGGATAAAAACTGTGCTGTTTTTTCAGCGAATAAAAAAATGCCATGCTGCCGCTCCTGCCCGGCCAGGGGCCTAATATGATGGTCGGGCATACTACTACAACATTCAGCCCTTCGGCATGTGCACGCCATACCTGCGCCTCGGCAAGGTGCTTGCCGATTGCATAAGGAGAATTGGAATAAGAGAACTCTTCGAACGCCTCTTCGTTAATTTCTTTGCCCTCGTCATTTTCGCCTAAAGCGGCTATCGAGCTGACATGGCAGAGTTTCTTCACGCCTTTTTCAAGGGCTATATTCACCACATTGGCAGTGCCTTTTTCGGCAGTATAAATTATATCATCAGGGTCATAGTCGCGCAACGATACTTCTGCCGCGCAGTGATAGACTTCATCTGCATCCTGCATGGCTTCTTCGACCGAATAGACATCCATAATATCGCCTTCCACCCAGGTTATCCTGGCAAACCTCGCGGCAGCATCGGCTCCCAGTTTCATGGCAAATATTTTCTCGGTATATGCAGTTGAACTCTTTGCCCGCTTCAATGCCTTTATAGGTTTATTCTGCCCTGTTAGCTCAACCAGCAAGTACGCGCCTACAAATCCTGTTCCTCCTGTTACCAGTATCATGTTTGCAAAAATAGGGGATTATAGTTATGAGTTATAAGTTATGAATTATGAGTTATGAGTGGCGGAGCAATCACGAGTACAATAAATTATAAATATGACAGGGTAATTATGATTGATGAATGATGGGTTAAGGGAATGTCATTGCTGAGGAATGAAGCAATCTCAGTATTTTGCCACCCCCCCCCGTATTTATACGGGGGCTTATTACCCGTATTTATACGGGTATATTCATAAGTTCTAAAATTTACTTTTGTTATATTAAAAAAATATATTGCTTGCTTTTTTCTAACGCAGGTTACAAATTTTTTATAAGTTAGATTGACACATGACTTAACTTTTGCAAATGACTTTAGCAGGAAATTAGATTATTCATGTAATAATTTAAAAATTGATTTTAAAGGGGACACAAGCCAAATAATTAAACATGAGATAGAAAAGGAATCCTTAACTGGAGTGTTTAAAGATTTAACAGTGTTACATGAATATTTAATTACCGGAGCTACCAATGATGTTGTAAGACGCGATATTGCAAGATGTATTCGACCTGTATTAGAAGGGATATTTAGAATTAAATTCTTTCGGGAAATTAAACGAACAGAATGGCTTGGTAATATTAGGCTCTTCCCATGGATTGGGGTCAAAGGCTGCCTGAACCCTGGATTAGGGCATAGAATTGCCTGCTAAAGCCTGTTGTTCAACTAAAGCAATACTTGGATTAGGGTCTTAATCTTACTTGGATTAGGGCTTTATTTTAGACCTTAGTATTTAATTAAATTTTTAAGTATATGAATAAACATCAATATGTACTTTCAATTGCAATTGGCTTAAATGGTCAAGGACAAACGATGCCGGCTGGCAATTAGTTACACTCTTAAATCAGAATGGTTATACACCCAATTATGGAGGAACTTATTCTGGTGGACGTGGAGTTTACACGTTAATGCAGAATGAGGCTGATATGGTAGCCTTAGCATTTACCAAAGCTGACGGTACTTATGCATACAATTAATAATGTGCATACAAATAAAAGAGCCCCAAACCAGGGCTCTTTTATTTTGCCTTAAGTTCAAATGGAATCCGTAACAGTTGATCCTTGAATTGTTTTACTGAGTTGGGCTCAATTTTGTTCATTACACTGTAGCATTTCCATTCTGAAACTCCATCGTAGGTACAGTGCCGAATAAAGTTTAGGACTGCATCTTTAGATTTTAACTGGCGCCAGTGCGGATGAGAGATGTTGATAATGATAATGACATTGTTCTTTTTCTGTGTTAACTCAATTAAGATATATGGGTACAATATGTTGTTATAAAATAATAAGTCTCCTCCTGGAAATTTACCGTTAGTATCATTAAAATTAAGCAGCGCCTTATACCCGCCTCCATTGGTATCCATAGAAAAAACAACTCCATCATTGTTTGTACCTCCTTCATCTGCCATCCCAAATAGCATACCGCCAATAATTGTCAAATCACCGAGGGGACCATCACCATTTATACCATTGAAATTAAGAAGAACTTTATACCCTTTTCCATTTGTATCAATAGAGAAAATATTACCATCATTGTTTGTTCCTCCTTCCTGTGTCATACCAAATAATTTCCAACCCGAAAGAGTTAAGCTACCTTGCGGATATGCACCATTTGTATCATGGAAACTAAACAATTTTTTATATCCTATGCCGTTTGTATCAATGGAAAAAATAACGCCCTCTCCATATCCACCTTGTGTTGTCATTCCATATAACTTATTACCTGAAAGCGTTAGTGAACCCAAAGGGCTCATACCATTAGTACCATTGAAATCAAGAATGTCTTTATAAGCACCCCCATTTGTATCTATTGAGAAAATACAACCACCGTCATTAACACCTCCAGTCCAAGTCATACCATACAGTTTGCCAAATGAAATTATTAAATCTGTAAACCAAGGGTATGAGCCATTTGTATCATTGAAACTAAGGAGTGTTTTATAGTTATTACCACTTGTATCAATGGAGAAAATACAGCCTTGGTCATGTGTTCCTCCATTATAAGTCATACCATATAATTTGCCAGCCGAAAGTGTTAATGAACCTCTGGGAACTGCACCATTTGGCAAATTGAAATTGTACAGTACAGACTCCTGTGCATTAGAAATTATGATTCCAAAGTTGAAGAAAGTAATGATTAAAAGAATATACCTTTTCATTTTAGCTGAATAGCGATTAAAGATACGGATTTATCCCGTATTCCTGTCATTTAACTACTACTAACTTTTTTGTCTGCACAAAATCACCTGCCTGCATAGTAATAAAATACATACCCTGTTGTAAATTATTGACATAAAGCGGCAGGGAATAATCTCCCGAATTTTCAGTTACATTATCCATAAGTGTTTCCATTTTCAGTCCCATCATACTATATACGGTAATATTAACTGTTGTTTGTTGAGGTAGATAATATTGTATTGTTGCCAAATTTGCTGTTACATTATTAAGTATATTGAATGTGGCTGGTTTCGTAATACTATCAATATTAGTATTTGATTTCGGTTTAAAAGCAGTATGACCTCCTGAACCCAAACAAATAAAATAAATATAAGCCCCTATAGTATCATAGTGATTGGAATCATCCAAAACAATCAAGGTAAGCAAGTAAGTTGTATCTCTCAACCCTGTTGATGTATCAACATTTACCGGGGGGCAATAAGTTACAGTAGGGTTATAGGCTGTGGAAGTTTGCCCATTTCCGAAATTCCAATACCAGCTTTTAATTCCCGCAGTATCACCATTTATACCAAATTCTGTAAATGTATTGCACTCAGGTTCGGCAATAGGACTTATTTGTGAACAGTATCCATAAATAGTATCCGATGTAAAATAATTAATTTCTGCACCTTGATTGCCTGAAGTATCTATTGGCAACAATAAAGAATCAATATTCACGCTACTTCCGCAATCAATACAATTCATTGTGTGAATGGTAGTGTCTATGGTTGCATCAAAAAGCACTCCTGGAGTTGCTTCAAATCCGGGCTCTAAATCAATCTTATGTCCAGCCCGAAAACTTACCTGTGCCCTTCCCTGGAATAATGGCTGATTTGGGTCACTGTCGTTACTAATTATATAAAGGCTATCTGTATTGCCATTTCCCGCTTTAATAGAATCACTTGCCCAGAAATTTCTTTCATCAGATTCTGTGTTATTGGTTATTACTAAATAAGGTTCCCGTAAATTTTTAGGATTTATATACTGATAGGTAACATAATTACCTGAACCGTTCATTAAAGGATAAGCAATTTCAAATAAATTAAAAAAAAGTAAATAATCTAAACCTGACCAAACATCGGAGCAACATCCCGGACCATACCCAGCACCAATTCTGTCTCCATTACCCCATTCATAATTATCACTATTTGGCGGTATCCCGTGACATGGTGCGGCAGTCAATAAATCATCATAAAAATTCCAACCATAATCGGGTACTAATTCACCCCATAAATCATCACATAGAAGGGGGTAAATATCACAACATCCGGCATTATTTTTTTTCGGATTGTCTTGTTTCAGGGCCATTCTCCTGACCACATTTGGAGTTAATGAACCCCATGCATTGCCTATAGTTCCCATCGAAAGTATCATATATTCTGTACGATACCCCATATAAATCCATGAATACATATCCCACCATCTTGGTACACCTGCTATTGAAAAAGAATGAAATGAATCCTGAATTGCATGGTGTGGGCAAATAATAAAATCTTCCCCTATTGAATAAACACTATTTGATATATCTGTGCCACTCACATTACATTTACAATAGTCTAAAAAAAGAGGTTTATTACTCCAATTAATCCCTGTTCCACATTCATTCGTTATTGTATTTTCAAGTTCGTCACCGTTATTTCTAATCAAATTATAAATCCTATTTTCTTCATTAACGGACATTGTTTGAATGCTTTGTCCATTGTATGTTAATGAAGAGGGGATAAATTTTGAAACCAAAGCAATACCAATATAAAGTTGGCTCATATCATCTATTGATAATGTTGTTGCCCCTCCTGATTTATTATTTTCTTTATAGCACTGAATTTTATCAAATTTCCCAATTTGCCCCTGACCAGTCCAGTCTGAACTAATATATTTTGCTTCATATCCATCATTCACAGGATTTAAACATTTATCGAGATAATTTTCTACATAATCATTATTTACAAATTCATTAGGAAAGGAATCTGGAACATTATCACGTATTATAAAACCATCAAGGTCGCCAGGTTGAGTGTTATAACTATTGGCTGAATTATACCAATTTCGCCAAGAAGCGTTTGCCATTATATCAATGGTATTTACTTCATTAACTGCATAATATAGTTCTGCTACATCTCTTTGACACTGGTTTATACTGGCTGTATCAGTATTATTGCGGAGCAAATACCATTCTGTCGCTAATACTCCAATATACCATCCTAATTTCTCAGGGGAATCATTGTACAAAAATGTATTATTAGCACTTCTATACTTAGCTGGCATGCTGCATCCCATACAAGTACCGGGAACCACGAAATTTTTAAGCCTTTCTCTCCATTCCCAATATTTATTAAGGTTTTGTTCGGGTGAATTATAACATTGAGCTTGCAGAAAAGAAAGCTTTCCAAAAAGAAAGGCAAGAATTAATATATATTGCTTTTTCATTGCAAATAAGTTTTAAAATTTAAACCCAAACATTATTCCGGCTTTTATATCAGGAAACAATGCATTATATGTATATGATTTTGTAGAGTTGTAATTTGTACCCAGAACTTGATACATTATTTCGTGCAATGTAATATTCTTAACTCTTAGCCCTCCCCCAAAATAATATTCAAATATAAAATGCCTTGAATGGAATATAGGAATCTGCTTGCCATATACAAAATCTAATGCATATACATTTATTATTGCATTATCAATGGTATAACCATATGTATTATCTCCATTTAGGGGACTGATGACTGAATATGGATTTATAATTCCATCATTAGTATTGCTGGGGTCTTCATCTGCATTTTCTGCTGCTTGCAAGCTTCCACTAGGAGGAATATAAAACTCTATATTATTATCATTCCATTTGCGGTAAAAAAATTGCAATGATATATATTTTTTTTCGCTCAGAAAATGATATAATCCTGCTCTTATCACGTATCCCAATATGCTACCATTTGCATTAACATCATCAGAAGAATTAGAACCATAATTATTTATACCAAATCCAAATTGTATATCAATATTTTTATTAACAGGTATTTGAATAAACCCGCCTATTTCGCCAAAGTTGGCGGCACCAAGAAGAATTTCAGGAGGGTTAATTTTTATAATCACTCCTCTTTTAAAAGTGCTATCCTGCTGTGCAAAAACAGTAGTTGCATATAAAAACACTAAACCTAATATCACTAAGTTTTTTTTCATAATTTATTTTTTCATGGCTTCCACTTCTTTTTTCAAGGCTGCATTATCTTTTTGCAGTTGAATTACATACAAAGTTAATTCTTCTATTTTCTTCAATAATTGTGCATCCATTTGTGCCACATCAATACCATTTTTTGATACTTCATTGGCAGAAGGAATATCTTGCAAATGATGGTTTTCTTTTACATATTTTTCTACTGAATCAAGGGCAGTCAGTCTATAGGTATTGGAAAAAACATAATCGCTCCAATCGGTTGTACTGTCTTTCGCAACCCTGCAATGTTCGGTTAGTATGCCGCCTTTTACATATAACCTGTATGAACCAGGCATATCATCCGAAGCAACACCAATTGACATTTTACCGCTCGGTATAAAAGTATTTCCGCCATTATCAATGGTAAATACGTCGCTTAGTCCTCCGCCGGTAGCAGGCACTGCAACAGTAAATTGATTTGTAAGATTATTATTTGGCGCATTTGATATAGTTAAAGGTGCATCAGGGGTATTTGTACCTACACCTACCCATTGGCATTGGGTTGCATATAAAACAACATTTGTACCAAAATTAGATACATTACTATCACTTAGCCAGGTACTTGGAACTGAACCAGAACACGGACCCGTATGGGGATGGATGTTGGGGAAAATTAATGATCCTAATGCACCACCATTTACAGGCGTTACATTGCCATTTTGGTCAATTTGCATAAGCTCATGTACAGGAACATTAGTCGGGCCTGCATGGGCACTACCGCTAAAATTAACGATACCCGGCATAGAAACACTGCTATCAGTAACATTCAAATTATTGGCAACTGCAAAAGTATCGGTTGTAATTTTTACATTAGTGGCAGATAATTGTAAGGCAGGTGCAGATGAAACAATAGAGTCAGCCGTGCCAACTACTGCGCCATTTACAAACCTGAAATTACCTGCGCTAAGGTTATTGGCTGCATATACATTCTGACTATATAAATTGCCTGTTACTGAGGCGTTTCCGAAAACCTCCAAAGGCTCTAATGCTGTGCCGCCTATACCCACATTTGAGCCATTAATTGTAATCGGGGAGTTAGTCAGTATAGTAGAGTTTGCCCAAACAGGAACTGTGTTGGCAGTGCCTGAACCATAAGCGCCACCCGAATCCCATGTTAAATTACCGGAGCCATCGTTATGCAAATATCCGTCAGCATTGGCAGGGACTGTATTGCCATCTATTTTTGCAACGGTAGGGTTAGGATATGTTCCTGACAGGTCGCCTCCTGCCGCAATACCTGAAATATTACACAGGTATTGCGGCAGGAGGCGATTTATCAGGAACATATCCTAACCCTACGGTTGCAAAAATAAATGGCAATGCAGTTCCTGCCAATGCTGATGGTTATTTACACAACGATGGTTCCGGTCATTTAGC
>JBKQUY010000019.1:0-62077 GCA_052325425.1 Bacteroidia bacterium
AGGCATCTCTTTCAAATAAAACATTTAGGACGCTATTACTTAGAAATCAATTATATATATGCCTTTTAAGAAATTTTAACTTTTACAGGGAATTTATAATGCAAGTACCTGGATTTTGAATCGTCTAACTAATTTTAAGGCACTTCAATCTATTTAGTAATATTGCACTGATTATAAGGAAAATAAAATATGCTGTTAAATTGCTTTCAACCCCATAAGCAAAAGAAATGAGCAGTACGTCTGAGAGGAGGAAAACCTTTAAGGATTTTATTGGCTGTTTTGTCCTTATCAGCAAGGGCAGATTTATAACAGGTGCATACATTATTATTCTGTCGTTATCTTGCCGGGCACAGAATAAAAAAACAAATGATACTGTTCCATTCTTAAATCTCGACCAGTGCATTGCGTATGCTTTTGAGCACCAGCCGGGTTTGCTGCAATCGGACATAGGAATAACCATAGCCCAAAAGACCAATGCAATTAATTTATCGGGGTGGCTGCCACAGGTTTACCTTGGAGGAAGCCTTACGCATTACGGGGAACTTCCAACGGCATTGCAGGAAAATTCAGCTAATCCCAATGGGCCACCTATACCGGTTAAAACAGGGGTTGATAATACGGCTACGCCGCAATTATCGGCAACGGAAACAATAGTAAGCCCTAACCTGATATATGCGGCAAAAAGCGCCCATTTACTTGTTGAGCAGGCAAAAGAAGCCGACGATAGCGCCCAGATAGGTCTTATTGCAACAGTAAGCGCCGCCTTTTATAACCTGTTGAATACATTGGAGCAGGTAAATGTATTGAAAGAAGATACCGCCGAATTCGCCAAAAATTACAGGGATGCCTATCACCAATATATTGGCGGTATTGTTGATAAAACAGATTACGAACAAGCTATTATTACTTTGAATAACTCCAAAGCCCAGTTAAAGCAGGCCACTGAGAACGTTGCCCCGCAATATGCTTCTCTTAAACAGGTAATGGGTTTTCCTCCCGGAAATGAATTTAACGTGAATTTTGATACGGCTCAAATGATGCGCGAAATAGCCATTGACACTACCCAGCAATTGCAGTATGAAAAGCGCATAGAATACCAACTGCTCGAAACAGAAAAGAGTTTACAGCAAGAGAATATTAATTATTACCGCTATAGTTTTATACCAACGCTTTCAGCTTTTTATAACTATATTAATGAATACGAAAACAATTCATTTTCCAATTTGTTTTCACCGGCATACCCTTATTCTTATTTTGGCGCTTCTATCAGCATTCCTTTGTTTACGGGCTTTTCGCGGTTAGAAAACTTACAGAAAGCCAAATTGCAGGGGCAAATTCTCGACCTGTCGGAAGTGAACCTTAAATCTGCTATTTACACCCAATATACATCCGCCCTGGCAAATTACAAAAGCAACTTTTATGATTTGCATATCCTGAAAGAAAACATGAAAATGGCAAAAGATGTTTACAGTGTTGTATCGCTTCAATACAGGCAGGGAATAGTAGCATACCTGAATGTGATAACCGCCGAAGATAATTTAGTTTCATCAGAAATCAATTATACCAATGCCCTTTTCCAACTGCTGTTAAACAAAGTTGAACTGGAAAAAGCAATGGGGAACATATCTCCAAAACATTAACGAATTAAATTATCGCTTTCATGAGAAGAGCATATATCGGATTCAAAACAGCTATCGGCTATCAGCTATCAGCTATTGGCTATTTGCTATTTGCGTCATGCAGCCAGAAGCCACCCCAGCCTAACCCCGGAGTGCCTGTAAACCTGTATACAGTTAAGGCCCGGCAAGTCTTTTATTTTGACAAATATCCGGCCAATACCGTAGCTCTGAACCAGGTTGACCTCAGGCCGGAGGTGCAGGGATATATAACAGATATGACTTTTACCGAAGGCAGCCACGTTACCAAAGGCCAGGAATTATATAAGATAGACCAGCGTTTATACCAGGAAGCTTATGACCAGGCCAAAGCTAACCTTGAAGTAGCCCAGGGTACTCTCAAGCAGAACCAGCAGGACGCGGACCGTTATGTATACCTGAATAAACAGGATGCCGTCGCCCAGCAAACAGTTGACCATGCCGTAATTGCGCTGGAACAGGCAAAAAGTTCAGTAAAAGCCGCTGAAGACGCTATGAGGATTGCGGAAACAAATCTGGAATACTCCAATATAAAGGCTCCTTTTGACGGCACTATTGGCATAAGCCAGGTAAGGCTTGGAAATATGGTAACTGTCGGGCAAACAATTCTGAATACCATATCTACCGATGACCCGATGGGCGTTGATATTCTCATATCGGAAAAGCAATTGCAGCATTTCGAAGATCTTAAGGATGCCACCGGGCAGACTATTGACTCTTTGTTTACAATAATTCTTCCCAATGGCTCAGTATATCCTTATATGGGCAAGATTTCGATAATAGACAGGGCCGTTGATGCGCAAACCGGTACAATTACTGTAAGGATTGTGTTCCCCAATCCCAAATACTCTCTTAAGCCCGGGTTAAGTTGTGTATTAAGGGTACATAACCAGGAATCCTCGCCTCAATTGGTTGTACCAAGCAGGGCTGTGGTAGAACTTATGGGCGAATATTTTGTTTACCTGGCAAAAGATACTGTTGCGCGTGACCCCAATGATTCTACAAAAACTCACCCGGTAAAGATAGCTATTCAAAAAAAGATTCAGTTAGGCCAGACAATAGCGCCTGATGTTATTATAAAGAACGGGATTAATGAAAACGACATGATTGTTGTTGACGGAGTGCAATCATTACACACGGGTTCTTTAATAATGGTGGGGCAAAAACCGGAAAGCGCCAAAAAGAATTAGGAATTAAAAATTAGGAATTAGGAAATGAAAGACAATAACATTATAAGGGATAAGAGTTATGCTTTTTCGATTCGGGTTGTAAATTTGTATAGATTTTTGTGTGAAGAAAAAAAAGAATTTGTGCTTTCAAAGCAATTAGTCAGATCAGGAACATCAATAGGCGCAAATATTGAAGAAGGTATAGGCGGACAATCGGAGAAGGATTTTTTTGCAAAATTAAACATTGCATATAAGGAAGCCCGTGAAACGTATTACTGGCTCAGGCTTTTAAAAGATACGGGCTATCTCTCTGAAAACGAATCAAAATCAATTTTGGAGGATTGCGATGAATTGTTAAAGATTATTGGTTCGATAATAAAAACATTGAAACAAAAATCAATTCCTAATTTTTAATTCCTAATTCCTGATTTCAGTGATTGCTGATACATTTATAAGAAGGCCTGTTACCGCAATTGTAGTATCGCTCGTATTAGCTTTGATTGGCGCTATATGCATTCTTAATCTTCCGGTCAACCAATATCCCGATATTACCCCGCCTGTAGTGCAGGTTACCGCACAATATACCGGCGCCGATGCCACAACAGTCGAACAGACTGTCGCTACGCCAATTGAAGAGCAGATAAACGGTTCGCACGGCATGGAATATATGCAGAGCAACAGCGCCAACAATGGGCTGATGACGATTAACACTACCTTTAAAGTCGGAACCAATATAGATATTGCGACACTCGATGTTCAAAACCGGGTAAGTATTGCCACGCCTTTGCTGCCTGCTGCCGTCAGCCGCCTGGGGCTTCCGGTAAGGGCCTTGAATCCAAGCGCCTTAATGTTGGTAGCCCTCTATTCTCCCAGGGGCACGCATAACATTACATTTTTAGATAATTATACCAATATATTTATTATGGATGCCTTGCTCCGTGTTCCGGGTATAGGCGCCATAACAACAGGAGCAGACAATTTCAGCATGCGGGTATGGCTGAACCCTGATAAAATGGCCGATTACGCCTTATCGCCAACAGATGTTATTAATGCTTTGAACGAGCAAAATTTGCAGGTTGCCGCCGGTTCCGCAGGTGTGCCTCCCCAGCAAAAAACACAAACCTATGAACTAAGCATTCTTGTAAACGGGCGCCTGAACAAGGTTTCCGATTTCGAAAAGATTATTGTAAAAACATTGCCCGATTCGGGTAAAATAGTTTACCTGAAAGATGTGGGCAGGGTAGAATTGGGCAAATTCACCTATTCCAGCAACTCATATGTAGATGATAAACGGGCGTCTATTCTTACTCTTTACCAATCTCCCGGCAGCAATGCACTGCAAACTGCAGCAGCTGTTATCAAGGAACTTGACTTGCTGAAAGCATCATTTCCCAATGATGTAGATTATAAAATACCATTTGAAACGGTGACCGTTGTAAAAGTATCCATGCGGGAAGTGGTGGAAACCTTGCTTATTGCGCTTTGCCTTGTTGCATTTGTAGTGTTCCTTTTTCTTCAGAACTGGCGTGCCACATTAATCCCTGTCCTGGCCATTCCTGTTTCCATTCTCGGCACATTCGCGTTTTTCATCCCTCTTGGGTTTACCATCAATACCTTAACCATGTTTGGTTTTGTTCTGGCCATTGGAATTGTTGTGGATGATGCCATAATTGTGGTGGAAGCTGTACAGCATTATATTGACCACCGGAAAATGTCGGTTAAGGAGGCTACCCATAGCGCCATGAAGGATATTTCGGCCCCTGTAATTGCAATTGCCCTGATACTTGCCTCTGTATTTGTTCCGGTAGGTTTTATTCCCGGAATTGTAGGAAGGTTGTACCAGCAATTCGCCATAACCATTGCCGTGTCCATAGTACTCTCGGCCTTCATCGCTTTATCGCTGACTCCTGCCTTATGTATATTGCTTTTAAAGCCATACCGCATTGATGAAAAAGCCACAGGGCTGAATAAAATTTTCTTCAGATTCAACACATGGTTCAATTCAATTACAAATCGTTACTCCAATGGGGTGCAAAGCGGTATCCGTCAGTCAAGGTATGTTATTGTGCTGCTGTTATGCATAGCTGTTGCCACTTTCTTTTTATTTGAACATAAACCATCAGGATTTATTCCGAGTGAAGATGACGGGCTTGTCTATGTAACTTTCGAATTACCGGAAGCATCGGCTACTGTTCAGTCAATAGATGTAATGACAAAGTTGATGAATATTGTGTCCAGAACCCCGGGCGTGGAGCATTATGCGGCACTGGCGGGGTTTAACGTAATTACAGGCGCTACAAAATCGAACAGCGGTACTATTTATTGCCAGCTTAAGCCCTGGGATGAACGTAAAGAAGCTGACCAGCAAATACCAAAACTGTTGGATATATTGCGTGAACGCATCAATGAGGCGAATATAAAAAACGCGGGTATTGTCGTTATTCCTCCGGCACCCATTCCGGGTATCGGGCAAACGGCAGGTTTCAGCTTCCAGATTGAACAGCGAAATACCAATGATGACGTTCACGCATTTGAAGACGTGGTGAAAAACTTTGTAACCGAAGCCAACAAAGACCCTGCAATTACACAAGCCTTCAGTTATTATTCTGCGCATACACCCAGTTTTAACCTAACGGTTGACAGGGATAAATGCAAAAAAATGGGTGTCAGCGTATCCGACGTATTTACGGCTATACAGGTTTATATGGGAAGTTATTATGTAAATGACTTTACGCTATACAACCGTACGTTCCATGTGGTAGTTCAGGCCGACACTACTTACAGGAAAATGATTACGAGTATGGATAAATATTATGTCCGCAACCAGTCGGGTCAAATGCTGCCGTTAAGCACACTGATAAGTTACAAACCAACGGAAACAGCTCCCCTGATGTCGCACTTTAATATTTTCCGCTCTGCGGAAGTTGATGGCTCCTCACCTGAAGGATATAGCAGCGGCCAATCTATTGATGCCCTGAAAAAGCTTGCCGACAGGTTATTGCCCCAGGGATATGGCTACGATTTTTCAGGACTGAGTTATGAAGAAATACAGGCAGGAACATTGACCATTTATATCTTTTTGTTTTCTCTCTTGTTTGTTTTTCTTTTCCTTGCTGCCCTTTACGAAAGCTGGTCAGTGCCTTTTTCAGTATTGCTGGCGGTACCTATCGGCGCCTTTGGCGCAATTCTTACCCTATTCTTCATACCAACCCTTACTGATAACGTATATGCACAGATTGGACTGATTACATTAATAGGTTTAGCAGCCAAGAATGCAATACTGATAGTTGAATATGCCAAAGTGCGGGTTGACAACGGAGAAGACCTGGTGCAATCAACCCTTGATGCTGTAAAACTGAGGCTACGCCCTATTGTAATGACTTCCATGGCATTTATTCTTGGGGTTATGCCATTGGTTTTTGCCAGCGGCGCCGGAGCCGTTGCCCGCAGGACCATCGGGGTTACTGTACTTGGGGGAATGGTGGCCGCTTCATCCATTGCTATATTCATTGTTCCGGTGCTTTTTGTGGTGATTGTCAGAATAGCTTATGGAAAAAAGCAACTGGAGTACCTGGCAAAAAATAAAGGCCAATTAGGAATTAAAAATTAGGAATTAGGAATGGGAAAGGAAAGAAAACTGATTCTATAAACAAGTTATACGCCATTTTAGATGATGATGAACTATATAAAGAGTTATTCGATTAAATTGAAAAATTAACTGAAGACAAAGAATGATAGATGATGTGTTAGCGTTTAGTTATTTCGCCCTTTCAGGGCTTGGTATTTTAATTCACAGGGCGATGCCGGGTGCTCATATATTTTGCCCTTTCAGGGCAAGTAAACGCCCAAAGTATTACCCCATCGGGGCGACATTTTTGAATTATGATAATATCATCCCTACGGGATTCAGCATCCAGTATGTTATTGAAAATAATCGCTATTGTCTTTCAATTTCTAATTATTAATTCCTAATTTTCATTGATTGCTGATACATTTATAAAGAGGCCGGTTACCGCAATCGTTATAGCTCTCGTTATAGCTATTTTAGGTGCTATATGTATTTTCACGCTTCCTATTAACCAATACCCCAATATTACTCCTCCGGGTGTTTCTGTCAGTACAACTTATACCGGGGCCGATGCCGAGACTGTGGAACAAAATGTGGCCATTCCTATGGAAGAAGCCATAAACGGAGTAAGCGGAATGGAGTACATAACAAGCAATAGTACCAGCACCGGGGCGTTGTCAATAAACACAACTTTTAAGGTTGGAACCAATGTGGACATTGCCGCCCTTGACGTTCAAAACAGGGTTGGCCTGGCAGCGCCTATGTTACCCACTGCAGTCAGTAAACTGGGAGTAACGGTACGGGCAAAAAATACAAGCGCTTTAATGATGGTGGCCATCTATTCTCCCAAAGGCACACACGATATTACTTTTTTAGATAACTATAATAATATTTATATAATGGATGCCCTGCTAAGGGTTCCGGGTGTTGGCGATGTTACAACCAGGGCAGATAATTTCAGCATGAGAATATGGATGGACCCTCAAAAAATGGCGTCCTTTTCTATAACTCCGCAGGATATTGCGGCAGCGTTAAACGAACAAAATGTTGAGGTGGCTGCCGGAGCCGTTGGCGCTCCTCCGCAGGATGCTGACCAGACTTCTGAAATGACAGTTTTGGTAAACGGCCGGCTTAATAAGGTTTCCGACTTCGAAAATATAGTGGTGAAAACAATACCTTCTACGGGCGAAATGGTTTATATGAAAGATGTGGCCAGGGTAGAATTGGGTAAATTCACTTTTTCCAGCAACTCCTACGTTGATGGTAAACGCGCTTCTTTTCTGCTGGTTTACCAGCTTCCATCCAGTAATGCGCTGGATGTGGCAAATGGGGTATATGCTGCTCTTGAAAAATTAAAAAAGACATTCCCTGAAGATGTTGATTACATTGTGCCATTTGAAGCAGTTACCATTGTGAAAGTTTCCATGCAGGAAGTACTTAAAACATTGCTGATTGCACTTTCTCTTGTAGCATTGGTAGTATTTTTGTTTCTTCAGAACTGGCGGACTACAATTATCCCGATTTTGGCTATTCCGGTTTCCATCGTAGGCACATTTATCTTTTTTGTACCGCTTGGATTTACCATAAATACTCTTACTATGTTCGGTTTTGTATTAGCTATAGGAATTGTAGTGGATGATGCTATTATAGTAGTGGAGGCTGTACAACACTATATTGATGTGGAAAAGATGCCGGCAAGGGAAGCCACTGAACATGCGATGAAGGATATAAGCGCGCCGGTAATTGCGGTGGCGCTGATATTGGCTGCAGTATTTGTACCGGTAGCTTTTATACCCGGTATAGTAGGCCGCCTGTACCAGCAATTTGCAATTACCATAGCCGTATCCATATTGATATCCGCTTTCACTGCATTGTCATTAACGCCCGCCTTATGCACGCTGTTGCTGAAACCACATGTCATTGATGGAAAGTCAAAGGGGCTGAATAAATTTTTCTATTGGTTTAATAAGCGTTTTGGCCGGTTTATAAATAGATATTCTAATGGTGTAAAGCATGGAATCCATAATTCAAAATATGTAGTTGTGCTATTAATATGTATTGGCGTCGCTACATTCTTTTTATTCAGGTTTAAGCCATCCGGGTTTATTCCAAGTGAGGATTTAGGGCGTGTGCAGATTACTTATGAGCTGCCGGAAGCATCATCAACCATACAATCTGTTCAATTTATTAATAAGCTAATGAGGGTGGTAGGCGGAACACCGGGTGTAGCGCACTATGGAGCCTTATCAGGGCTCAATATAAGTAACGGCGCTGCCAAATCTAACAGCGGCACAATATTCTGCCAGCTTAAGCCCTGGGATGAACGCCAGGACCCTAAGGAACAAGTAACCGGTACCACCACAGGCATAATAGGGGAGATGTATAAGAGAATTGCAAAAGCTGATTTAAAAAACGGGAAAGTAACAGTGATGCAACCTGCCCCGATCCCGGGTATAGGGATATCCGCGGGCTTCACCTTTATGATAGAACAGAGAAATACCGGTGATGATGTGCATGCCTTTGAAACAGTGGTTAAGAAATTTGTTGCCGCAGCAAACAAGAACCCCGCTATTTCCAGGGCTGTAAGCTACTATTCTGCTCATACTCCCAGCTATGACCTGACAGTTGACAGGGAAAAGTGTAAAAAAATGGGAGTGAGTATTTCAGATGTATTTTCAACAATCCAGGCATACATGGGCAGTTTGTATGTAAACGATTTCACTCTTTACAACCGCACGTACCATGTGGTAATTCAGGCAGATACCATTTACCGCAGGTTTGTAACCGACATGGATAAATATTATGTGCGTAACGATTCGGGTTCAATGCTGCCTTTAAGTTCACTTATAACATACATACCGATAGAGGCTGCGCCTGTAATCCCGCATTTTAACATTTTCCGTTCGGCAGAAGTAGATGGCGGTTCAGGGCAGGGTTACAGCAGTGGCCAGACAATGGACGCCCTGAAAGAAGTTGCCGCCAAAGTATTGCCGCAGGGATATAGCTATGAATGGTCAGGGCTGAGCTATGAAGAAATAGTGGCAGGTTCACAAACCATTTATATTTTTATGTTCTCGCTTATTTTTGTTTTTCTTTTCCTTGCCGCATTGTATGAAAGCTGGTCGGTACCTTTTGCGGTCATGCTTTCAGTACCTATAGGAGCATTCGGAGCCATACTTACGCTTACATGTATTCCGGCGCTGAGCAATAATGTATATGCCCAGATTGGATTGATAACGTTAATCGGGTTGGCTGCCAAGAATGCAATACTTATAGTTGAATATGCCAAAGTGCGGGTTGACAGCGGCGAAGACCTTATTCAATCCACTATTGACGCTGTTTCGCTCAGGTTACGCCCTATTATTATGACATCGCTTGCTTTCATTTTTGGAGTATTGCCTTTGGCGCTGGCGACCGGGGCCGGCGCGGTTGCCCGCCGCACAATTGGATTTACTGTTTTAGGCGGAATGATTGCGGCTTCCTCGCTTGCTATTTTTATTGTTCCCGTGCTTTTTGTAGTGATTATAAAAATAGCTTATGGCAAAAAGCAACTTGAATACCTGGCTCAGCACCGCAATGAACTTTCAGTGGAGGTCCCGAAAACAGGAAATGATGCTGAAATGGGGAAAGACTGATAAATTCTGTTATCGCCATATTCTCTTTACTTTCGCAATAAAATCGCAAACGGAATATTTAGCTTTTTAGTGAAAACATTATTGGAATCATCAAAGTTCAGGGCAGCGCTAATAATTCAATTTATTTTTGCAATAAACGGCTTTTCGCAGCTAAATGTAAATGCCTATCTGAATGAAGCCCGGACAGATATGTCCAGCAATAATTATTTTGACGCTATGCAAAAACTGGATATATGCATAAAAGTCCAGCCGGGAAAATTTGAAGCTTTTTTTTTCAGGGGAGTTTGCAAATATTTTCTTAACGATGACATTGGCGCCGAACAGGACCTTAATGTAGCCGTAACAATTTATGACCCCTACCTGTACGATGCTTATCATTACAGAAGTTTTGTAAAATACCGTTTGGGAGACTATGAAGGAGCAATAAGTGATATAAACCAGATTATTGCGATAAAGGAAGATGACCCCAAATTATATGTAGAAAGGGCATTTTCCAAGCTTTCCGGCCAGGACTATAACGGAGCAATAAGCGATTGTAATAAATCATTGAGCCTGCATTGGGCCGGTGAAAACTTATATATGTGCAAGGGTATGGCCGAAAACGCAATTAACAAATTCGACAGCGCTTTAATAAACTATAACAAAGCGCTGAAAATAAACCCTAAAAATGAAGAAATATATGTGCGCATAGGTATGACAGACGCCGCTATGAGCAATTACAGGGAAGCTATAGGGCAATATAATGTGGCATTGAAAATTGATTCAGTTTGTACCCTTGCATATTATGGCAGGGCAGAGGCATATGTGAAGATGAATGATGAGGATAGCGCCTTGGATGATTTGAATACGGTTATAAAATATGAACCCACCAATGCCCTTGCTTACTTTAACAGAGGCATTATAGAAGCAGGTAAAACAGAGTATAATGACGCCATAGCTGATTTCGACAAAGTATTGGTTCTGAATCCAAAAAATATTCAGGCCCTGTTCAACAGGGCGAAGCTCAAATGCTCGATTAATGACCTGCAGGGGGCTTTAAGTGATTTTAATAAGACTATTGATTTGTTCCCTTATTATATTGAGGCATATTATGACAGGGCACGGGTTAAAGAGAGTTTGCATGATTACGAAGGGGCAAAAGCGGACTATAATCTCGGTAAGGTAATGGCCGATTTAGGCCATTACAGGGGTAATTCGGAAAAGCTTAATGATTCGGTTACTCTTATGCATCTTACATCGTTAAATTCCGATTTTGATAATGGAGGACAAAAGTCTGCTGATTCAGTAAGTATTGTTTTGCTGCCAATATTTTGTGTTACACCGAAGGATAATAATTTGGGTAAGCAGGGATATTTTCCTGTGCTGCTGAAGAAAAACAGGAAGGAGTACGGCAATTTCTGCTTAACCAATAACAGGCCGCAATTGCCGGGTAGCTCAACCGACAGCGCCCTGCATGTTTTGAATGCAACTGTAACCGACACAAGCAGGCAGATTGGAATAATTTTTAAAGAAGCCGTTGAAGAAACAAATATGCAGTTATTTAGTGATGCAGTCAACGACTATGATAAAATTATCAAACAGGATTCAGGGTATGCAATTGCCTATCTTGCAAGGGCAGTAAATTATTGTAAGGAGATGGAAATGCTTAGCAGGTTTAACGAAGACGAACAATATACCCTGGTAAACAACACTTATAAGATAGTAAAGGAAACAAAGAATGACAAATATGAAATGGCATTGGCCGATTTCAGCAAGCTTATACAAATAGAGCCTGACTTTGCTTTTGCATATTATAACAGGGCTTATGTAAAATACAAGCTCCAGGACTTTAACGGTGCAGTGGATGATTACAGCAAGGCTATTCAAATTGACCCTGACATGGCTGATGCTTATTACAACAGGGGATTATTACTTTTTTGCCTGGGCGATAAGCTGAACTCCTGCCAGGATTTCAGTAAAGCAGGCGAACTTGGAAGAACCGAAGCATACGTCCTGATTAAACGGTATTGCTCGCAGGCATTAAAATAAAGTATGTTATACATGAGCTGAAGATTACTTTTATTCCCGGCTCAAATGATTAATCTTACCTTTATAAAATAATAAGTCATTCACAGGCAATTCTACAATGAATTTATTTTTCTCTAATAACAAGCTTCTTATTACGCTGCAAATAATTTTGTTCGCGTTGCTGGTATCCCTTATTTGTTATGCATTTTATGGTCGCCGCTATTATATTGCCGAGCCTGATGAAGCAACTTACTATAATGCTGCGAGGCTTTTTAGCGAAACCAATTCTGTAAGCGCGGGTGTTGCCACAGAAGAAGGAGTTTCCCCGGTATGGCATTGCAATTGGTACGGCCCTATGTATCATATATTTTATGGGGTAATTGCAAAAATTGCCGGTTTTCATATTTACAATTTCCTTATAGTTAATATTCTATGCGTTCTTGGAACAATTGTACTGGTATATCGCTCAAAATTTCAGCTACAGACAAAATTTTTAATTTCAACTGCATTCCTCTCACTCTATGTTTTTATAGTATATATATTTCAATTTTACCCGGAACCATTACATCTTTTTTTTGATACAATCCTCATCCTTACCTTAAAAAGAATATCTGATAATGATTTGGCCGGCAAACCTTATAAAAAGGATTTATTATTATATATATTCCTTGTAATTTTCTTTTCGTTATTCAGGGTTACAACTGTCTTCTGGATATTTGGCCTGCTTGCTTTTGCAAGAACAATGAAGGGGTTATTAAAAATGTGCGGCATTTGCCTCGCAGCTCTGCTATTTATAATGTTATACATGCATTATTTTAATGCCCCATACACAGCAGGTATTCTTGCCGATATTGAACGAGGGAATATATCATTCAATGAATTTATAAAAGCTTCTTTTCAAAATATCTTCTATTATTTTACAGGCCATAATTCATTTTACGACCTCTTATATCTGGTATTAATAGGAATGGGCATATTCAACTATGCCATAACTAAAAACAGGCTGATATTAAGTGCGTGCATTATTTCAATTCTTTCATTGTTTGTTCTTCTTATTCTATATACAACTGATAATGCTTTTCTCGATAAACAGACCGCATATTTTTACCCTTTGCTGCTTATCCCAATCTTTTATGCTGGTTTGCCAAATACAAAAAAAGCAGTCATAGCATTATTATTGTTTTTCGCTCCTGTAACCTATATTAAAGCATTTAGCCAGATAAAATTAAGGAAAGACAATTATATTGTTAATGAAAAACTACAACCCTTATGTACTCAAATTGAGCAACTGAAAAATAAAATTGAACCCGGCAAACCAATGACGATTCTTTATAAAATGGGCGATATAGATAAAATACCATATATTTATTTTCTTTCGCATCTTCCTGTTTCTACTACCGATAATTTCCCTATTACATATTCAGTTAATATATATTTCTCACACCCGATGGATGAGATTCCTTATAACGATAGGTTCAAAACCCAGGGCAAGTATTATATAGATTATTTTCTCTCCGGAAAACCATTAACTATTGATTCAAGTACATTGGTGGAACAAAACGAAGTGTTTTATCTTTATAAAAACAACAAGAAGTTAAAATGAATAGCGCAAATAATAGGATAAGAAGAAATATATTTCCTATGGTTTTTTTGTCTCAATTTTATCTTCTATTGCAGTATAATATTCAGTTGGAAGGTTGTTGCGTTGAGTAATGTATTTTTTGTAAGAATCGCTCCAGGTAATGCGGTCAGTAATGGTTTCATCATATCTCCCGGTAAGCCCGATGAGCAGTTCTGCTGCTTCCCTTAAGGCGTTGTTATTACCATCGTTTGCGGTAAGGTAATCAACCAGTTCTTCATTTTCGGCATATTTTATAAGCAATGGGTTAGCAGGCCTGGTAACCATTATTCTTATACCCGCTTCTTTTGCAACACCTAAATCAAGAACATCATCAAAAACATAAAGAACTTCCCCCGGGCTTATATTATGCTGTTTACAGATATGCTCAAGAGCAAGGCTTTTATGCTTCATTTTATAATAAACAGCATCAATATGTTCTCTTTCAGCAAACATATAGGAAGTAGAGTTATTCTCCCCGCTTATTATTCCGAAAAGTGGCATAGAGCCTTTGCGTTTAAAATAATTAAACCGTAAGAGGTTTAAGCCCATGGAATCAATTTCATTGAAAAGGCTTGTACTGTTTTCGTTTTTTTGCCCGTTATTGAAAACTCCGTCCCAATCAAAAATATAAGCTTTTATCTTTTCGAGTTTAACCTGAATATTGGCGGGAGGAGTCAGGAACCTGCCCTTAAATAATTCTTGTATCTCAATCATCAAATCACCAAATTATCAAATCAGATTAATCGTTCTTCAGGTCCTGGATATCAAGCATACCGACAGGTTTACCACCATCTGTTACCATAATATTGTCAACATTGGTTTTCTTAAACAACGCAGCAGCTTCGTTCAGAATAACATTGGCATCAATGCTGATTGGTGTTTTGTATTCCAGTTCTTTCAGTTTCTTGTTTAAAATATGTTCCCCATCTTTTTGCAAGAGCCTGCGAAGGTCGCCATCAGTAAATACACCCATTACGCTGCCATCTTTATTCATTACAATTACCGTACCGAATTTGTATTCAGTCATTTTTACAAGAGCATCCTTAATTGTAATATCGCTATTGACAATCGGGTTAACGGGCCTTATGGCTTCTTTTACCTTCACCATCATCATGCGGGTATCCCTGAAAAACTGTTCAGTGCCAATTTGAGTGAAGTTATTTTCGGTAAGGGATTTAAGCACTTTGAGCGGAACCGTTATAGTATGCACTCCTATATTTATAGCATTTCTTACATGCTCATTGTGCCGCACAGAACTGAACATTATTTTGGTCTGATATCCATAATAGTTTACAGCTTCAACACATTGCTCTACTAATGAAAGAGCGTCATGGCCCTGGTCCTGCAACCGCCCAACCAAAGGGCAAACATAAGTAGCGCCTGCATGCATGGCCATATATGCCTGCTGAAGAGTATATACAAGATGTACATTTACCAATAAACCATCGTTGCGTAATATCTTGCATGCCCTCACTCCTTCAAGGGATACAGGGATTTTAAAAACGGTGCGTTTTGGGTCTAAGCCGAGATTTAGTTGCCGGTATGCTTCCTTCTTTATCTCCTCCGCAGTTGAGCCCAAAGCCTCTATCTGAAGTATGGGTACCATTTTACTGAGTTTGATAATAGTACCGTCAATATCGGTAATGCCCTCTCTTTGCATAAAAGTGGGCGTAGTGGTTAAACCGTCAAGGAAACCGAGTTTGAAACCCTCTTCAATTTCCTTCATGTTTGCAGAATCAAGGTATAGCTCCATAGTATTAATTTGGTAATTTGATGATTTGGTGATTTGATGATGAAATACCATCAATTACCAGAAAATCAAATTTTGATTTAAGCCGTAAAGGTAATATTTTAAGAAACTATAATGATATTTGGAAATAGCGCTATTTAGATGTCCTGTACTTCACCTCCGTATTATGAATCTCAATAAGCGGTTCGAGGAAGGCTTTAAGGTCATAAACGCATAACTGGCTCGAAGCATCGCAAAGCGCTTTTGCCGGTTCAGGATGGGTTTCAATAAAAATACCATCTACTCCCGATGCCACTCCGGCGCGGCTTATCACTGGTAAAAATTCCCTTGCTCCGCCTTTTGCGTCAGCGCTGGGTATGCCATATTTACGGATGGAGTGTGTAATATCAAATACAACAGGGTAACCTGATTGCCGCATGTGGTAAAGACTCCTAGGGTCAACAACCAAATCATTATACCCGAAAGTGTATCCCCTTTCAGTAAGTATGATTTTATCATTGCCGCTATCCACACACTTTTTAACAGGGTGCTTCATGTTTTCAGGAGCCAGGAATTGGCCATGCTTGATATTGATAACCTTGCCCGTTTTTGCCGCAGCGACCATAAGGCTGGTCTGCATGCACAGGTATGCCGGAATCTGCAACACATCGCACACTTCACCCGCTGGGGCTGCCTGGTCGGGATAATGAATATCGGTAAGTATAGGGAACCCGAATTTCTCTTTTACTTTCGCTAACATTTCGAGGCCTTTTTTCAGGCCGGGCCCATCATAATATTTCAGGTCGCTGCGGTTATCTTTTAAAAAAGAAGATTTATAAATGATGGGGATATTCAATTGGATGCTGACTTCTTTTAACTTTTCCGCGGTTTTGAACATGGTAGTTTCATCTTCAATAACACATGGCCCGGATATAAGGAATAATCTATCATTCCCGCATTCAATATTCCCGACTTTTATCTTTTTTGTACTCATAAATTATTTCAGAATTTCATGTAAAGATAGATATTTTATTTGCCTTCCTTAAGCACTCCGAATTTCACCCGGAAATCATCAATATAGGCTGTTCCCTTGGTTCCAAAAACATAAACTTTTAATATATCTTCCTTATTTTTAAATGCAGGTAATTCATACATGAAATCCTGTTCCTGCCATGTGTTAGTATCATCAAGCCGGCGCTTTAAAAGGTCGGCAGTGTAATAATATGCATTCCTGTCGGCTGATTCTATGCTCACAACCAACCTCGAATCACTCCTCAACGATGTCAGGAACATCCATAAATCAATATAAGCATACAAATGAGGCTGTTGAGGAAGCGCTCCGCATTTTACGAAAAGTGTAGGGCTGTAATTCTGTTTATCGTCCACTATGGCAGAAAATTTTCCGCTGTGCGCATGGGCATTTGTAATAGTATTGTCAGAGCCCCAGGTGTTATGTTCAAAATCGTTGGCAAATGAAGCGCTGTCTGAAAAATTTATGTCTTCCGGCAATGGCATGGAAACCATGCCACTGTACCTGTTACTTGTTTTAAGAAAAATAGCCCAGTACATTTCTTTGGTCATATTGCAGTATAAAAGTATTCCCCTTTGGAATTGGATAGTTTGAACCAGGTTAAGCATAATACATAATACACCTATTATCAGGGCGGCCAATTTCAGCCAGAGGGGTTTCAACCGGTTTAGAAGCATAGCTATTGGAAGGGCATAAGCCGGATAGAAATCAACAAATGCCCGTAATCCATACCCGCCAAAATACCAGCACCACCAACTTGAAAACACATACGTGATAACTATAAAAAATAGCAGAATGCTTGCTATAAGATAATGTTTTTTCCTGAAGAGAAGGATGAAGCCAGCTATAGAAAACAACATTAAAGGCGTATAAATAAACCAACCATTCTGATAGCTGAATAATATATCAATGAAATGGGGATTGCCGAAATCAAAACCCTCTCCCTGGTATGACCATATTATAAAGCGCCCGATTTGCACATACCATAATATGAATTGAATACTGATAATTGCTATACCAACTGCAAGGCAAAGCATAAGATATTTCAAGTTTGAGAAAATCCCTGAAAATTTCTTCAATGCGGTGAAATCTCCCGCGAGAAAAGGAATGAATGCAATTAAAAGAAGATTTGTTGGCCTGATAATTACCATCAAACTCATGCTGACAGTAATCCATAGCAAGTATTTTAATTGAGGGCCGGTTATCGCTTTTTTTACATAAAATAAAAATATTGCCGCAAGCCCAAAAGTATATACATGCGACATAGAGGGTTCAAAAGTGGCGTAATAGAACAAGTTAGTCCCAAAAACAATAAGTACGAGGACCAATGCTATAATACCTTCACTTATCGCATATTCTTTCAATAGTTTCCTGATAAAAAGTAGCCCGATAAGGAGATAGAAAATGGCCCCGATAGTGACACTTCCCTGGAAAAGCATGGAATATCCATCCGTTTCAAATCCTGATAAATGGCTAATGAAATATGCAAGCAGGAAAAATGGCAATAATAAAACCGCAACGCCCGCAAAATATTTGTTGTATTTCTTCCCTTGGTAAGACAAAGAAAGGTCACCCAATTCATCGTGCAGTAAAGGGTTCATCTTTTTTTCGTCAGCCAGAATCGTCTTGTAATCGAAATGATGCAGGATAAAGATGCAGGGCAGGTAAGAATAATATCCGTAACCGTCAGCACAAATTATGGTTTTCCATGAATCGCCGCTCCACCGGTATTTAGCCGAATAAAACAAGCTGATAACCGCAATAAGAAATGCAGTTAAAAGTGATAATTTCTTCATCGGGATTTAAAAGTAGGAAATATTTCATTCATCCATGAAGATTTAGATGTGACAATTGATTCTGTTAGATTGCCATATACAATCCCTAATGAGTGAATAATAAAATAGCTTTACCTGACTATTTCTAATTTCTTTGTTATTAAGCTACCATCTTGCGTTTCTATTCTCAACAGGTAAATACCATTGGGCTGATTGCCTAAATCAATTTCCATTGAGCTATTAGCCCCAAAGCATCGGGGCTGATGGCCATTAGCGAATGAATACACTTCCTCTCCCAACATATTATATACCTCTATGTCGGACACAAAATTTTGTGCCCCTACTGCTGACGACTGTATATAAAACTTTCCATTGCTTGGGTTCGGATATATTAACCACTGGCTATTGTTCATTGACGACTGGTTTATTTCGGTAGATAAAGAATTGATGCCGAAGAAGAAAATCAAAATATCTTTCATTATGGTGTCTCGCTTGGCCGATGGGTAAATAGTTTCAAACGGGTAACCCATATAAACAAGTTTCCCTGTTTTTGTACCTCCGTTAAAAATGCCCGCGTAATGCACACATGCATATTCGGTGTCTAAGGGGTTATATTGCAAATCTGCCTCAGAGCCATTTAACGGGGCAATGGCATCGGGATAATTTACGTCGTAAGTGCCATGTGTACCATTATCAAATAATGCAGTATCACTGGCGCCGAATATGGAAGTCGTAATGGGGTTTACCATGCTCGAATAATAGGTGCTTGGGTGATTATCCGGGGCATCCGATATAAACCTTGCTTTCAGGTAATTATTATAAAACAGCTTATCAGCCACGGTTCCATATTCAACCAGGTTATATCCGATTTCAGAACCGGAAGTGAAAAGGTATCCTCCCTGTTGCAGGTACGATGTAATATACGCCTGTTCTGATGGTGTAAATGTGGTATCTGCCGTGCTTTCTTCGCCCAATATCCAATCTACAGCGGCATAATTCTGTAAAGAAACGAGGTTATCGGTAATTGCCTTGTGCGTGCAGCTTTCAGTAAACTTATTATTGTTAAACAGCGAAGTGCCATGTTGTATAGTAAAATTATAAGTGTTACCTGTAATAACGCGCTCAAAACCGCTTACCAGTAAAGTACTGTCATTCCTGCTTGTTGGCACAGCAGCCAAAACTTCCGACATGGGTGATGTTGCCCCTGTAAGCGAATCGTATGCCATTATTTTTACAAAATATAATTTATCGGTCTTTAACCCGGATATAATCATATTGCTGCTCTTAGGTACCCTTACCATCTCATGGTAATTAATGCCGTCCATGCTGGTGTAAATATTGTAATGCGTAACACCGGTATCATTTTTTACAATTAATTTAAGCGAAGTCGGCGTATTTCTTAAAAGTGCAAAAGAAACAGGAGTATTCAGTGTAATCCAATAGGGGTACCAGGGTTGAGATATAACTCCTTCATCACTCAATATGGAATCCTCGGCTGAAGATTCCAAAACCGATTGTATGGTTGTCGGAACAGTATCATTCAGCCAGCAATCATTTTGCACCAACCTGATGCCATGGCTGTAATCCATATAGGTATCATCATGCACATTGGTCATGGGCTGTATATAAGTGCCGTTAGGGTAATACCATCCGAATATAATTACGCGGTTGGCGATAGAATAAATCAGATTTGATATTATCACATCCTTTTGGTCGCCGCTTGTTAATTCACCTAATGGATTAGCAGGGAGAAAGGTATCTCTGAGGCTGTCAACCAAAGAATCGTGATGGGCAAAAAACGGAACGGTACTCATCAGAGGGCCTGGAGTTAAAGTCTGCGGAGTAAGTTTTACCTGCGCAGCCGACCAAATATCGCCGACCATTTTACGTGTGGGCAGGGTCATCCCGGTAAGGTTGCCAATTTTTGTAGCCGTCATCGGGCTCATCGGCATTAAAAAATAATCTGAGTCGCAGCCAATGGCAACATAATCCGGCGCTACGTAATAAGTAACCCGCCGGGTATCCCCGCCAATAACGGCCATTGAGGTAACGGTATCAAGGTTGCGGTAAAAATCAGGTACGTTACCTGCCACAATCTGGGCATAAATCATATCCTCACGGCTTGTAAGGCTTAAAGAAGACGACCATATTGTCGCGGCAAACTGGCTGCCTGAAAGCGCTGATGCTGAACGGGCCGGCAGGTTAAGAACCTGCGCTGAACCAATTAAAGTTATAAAGCAAAATACCAGAAAGAGATTTCTTTTCATTACCGATGAATACTAAACAGTAAGCTAAGGTAGCGTATTTTTCCATTCGTACCATTTTGCCAAAGATGCTCCAAAAATTATCTATGACTTAAATCAAAATAAAATATGATATTTATCAATGGAAAAAATGAAAAATGAATAGACTTTTAACGATAAAATATAAATATCATGAACACAATTTTTGTTGCGACTGATTTTTCCAAAGCTGCAGAAAATGCTACCCAATATGCCATTGCTGCTGCACGGGAAACTAATGCCGACCTGATTCTTTTCCATGCCGATGCTAAATATGGTAAGATTTTAAATAAAAAAGCCAGGGAAATTGAATTAAAAGCCTGTCAGAGTAAAGTTAACGACAGGTGCAGGGAAATTTCAGAAAAATATAAATTGAATTGCAGGGGTATAGTTGGAATAAGACCCGGTTCAAAAGAAATAATTAACGAGGCTTTGAAAAATAAAGCCCGCTTTATCTTTATGGGTATTACAGAAGCATCCCGCTTAAAGAAGGGTATATTGGGAAGTATGACTATGGGGCTTATTAAATCGGCAAAAATACCTGTCCTCGCGATACCTGAAAAGGCGAAATTCTCTTCGTTTTCTAAGCTGGTATTGGCAATAGGCGCAACCGTACCTGATTTTAATGTACTGAAAAAACTGGCAAATTTTGCTTCCGGGTTTAATGCGGAAATACATGTTGTGCATGTGCTTAATGACAAGAAAAAATCTCTTGTGTCATTATCTGAGACGAAGGGATTGATAGAGAAAACAGGTTATGAAAATATCACTTACAATACTCTTACGGGAAAAAATATTGCCAAAGAATTGGATAATTATATTGAAAAAGAAAAAGCATCTGTGCTTATAATTGTAAGAAAAAACATATCGTTTCTTCACGATTTGCTTAGCGGCCTTGCCGGGAAAATGACCTTCATTTCACACGTGCCCCTTTTGGTATTTAATGAGGAAATTTATTCCATCGGCCCATTGGGAATTAAAGCGGAAGAGCTACTGGGATAGCGAGATCATATTAAGTTTACTGCTGTTCTTTCGCTTTCTTCTTGAAATATCCTCTCAGAAAAATACTATGCTGCAGGGCGTCCATAGTTTCATTGAGCTTATAAGTACTTTGATTAAGGTTTTCAATGCTCTGTTTCAGGTTCCTCGAAAACATAGTGTCTTTTACAAGCGTTCCTGCCGCATTATTGGTATGCAATTGGACGCTTTCATTTAATTGCCCTGCAATTTTAGTTGCGTAATCGCTGGTTTCCTTCAGGTTTTTAATTGTCAGTTCCACCTGTCCGGCAGTAGCAGTGTCGTTGAGCAATACCCCTGCAACACCTTTGTCTAAATTTATTTTGTCTGTTATTTTATCCAGGTGCCCTGCCAGAACTGAAAACTGCAAACTCGATTTTTGCAGGTTAGAAATAATATCTTTGAGATTATTTGCCGCTATGCTGTCGCTTATAACCGTTCTGAGAATACTTTTTTTCTTATTTACATCTTCGCTTATTTGAGCAAGATTGCCTGTAATTATTTTGGCATTGTCATTGGTTGAAAGAAGCTTTTCAATAATTTCATGAGTATCAAACGGGTCAATGGCGGTAAGTGTGTCATTGTCTTTTACTATTACATCGCTTCTCCATTTGGGCTTGATTTCAAGTATTTTATTTCCTACAAGCCCTTCGGTGGTAATATAGGCTATGGCATCCTTTTTTATAAGATGCCGTATATTCCTGTTTATTTTCATCTCGACTTTTATCATGGAATCATTCAGGAATATTATGCTGTTCACAATCCCTGCCCTTACCCCTGAAAACCTCACATAGTCCCCTTCTTTCAGGCCATTCACATTGGAAAAAATTGCATTGACCCTGAATGTAGTATTGAACATATTCTGCTTTTTCCCTATAGAAAAAATACCAATAAAAAACAAGATTGCGCCACTTGTCGCCAGTACGCCTAACCATATTTTTTTACTCGTTTCCCTAACCATTTTAACCTTTATAAAAGATTAAATATTGAACCGATTTGCGTAACCACCATGTCAATTAATATTACGAATACCATAGCGATAATAACTGAAGCATTGGCCGCTTTTCCAACTCCTTCAGTGCCATTCTCCGAAGTAAACCCTTTGTAACATGCTACAAGGCCAATTGCAAAACCAAAAAAATAAGATTTGATAAAAGCCGGTATTACATCTTTGAAAGTGAGTTTTTCAAACACTTCCGCGAAAAAAAGTTTGAAGGAGATATTATCTTTAATATTAGCCCCGAAATAGGAGCCCATAAGAGATATTACATCAGCATGGATAACCAAAATGGGAATGACAAGGGTAGTGCCAATCATTCGCGTAACAACAAGGAACTTGAAAGGGTTTGTACCCGAAACCTCCATAGCGTCTATCTGCTCGGTAACTTTCATGGAACCAAGTTCTGCCGTAATACTCGAACCTATATTTCCGGCGCAAACAAGCCCGGTTATCATGGGGCCGATTTCACGGACAATCGAGGCTGCCGCCATGGCAGGTATATATGACCCCGCGCCGAATTCAACCAACGACGGCCTTGATTGTAAAATTAATACAAGGCCTATTACAAATGAGGTAATGGTGATGAGTGGAAATGATTTGAAGCCTATAGAATATGATTGCATAACGCTTTCAGTAATTTCATAAGGCGGAGTTACCAATTCTTTGAAAAAGCGAAGTGTAAACGATACAATGCCGTATGCTTCGAGAAAGAATTTCTGTGTAAATGATTTATACATGGCATTGTAAGGTTCTATTCCGGCTATAATATGTAAAATTGGATTGATGAGCAGCAAAACTGAATGAGTTATATCATCTGTTTAGCTGATATAATTCAGCCATAATCAGGTAATTCCGGAAAACTGATAAAAGTCATAAGATTTAATGCATTGTGTCATTGAAATGCCTGTTCTCATGGATAACCTTTGCAGTGTAATTTAAAATATAAACTTAGATGGCTTTAATGCGCGCAATTCAAATAAGCAAACCAGGCGGTGATTTTGAACTTGTGAACCGGGAAATACCTGCTCCTTTGGCTAATGAGATTTTAATTAAGGTTGAAGCATGTGGCGTTTGTCATGGAGAATCGGTAATTAAAGAGGGTTTTTTCCCTGGACTTACCTATCCGAGGATACCGGGGCATGAAGTAGTCGGCACTATTGCCAAATTGGGCAGCGATGCAGAAGGATGGAATGCAGGAGACCGGGTAGGCGTGGGATGGCATGGAGGCCATTGCCATAAATGCAAAGAATGCCGCAAAGGCAATTTCTGGGGTTGTGAAAAATCTGTTACAACAGGTATAAACAGGGATGGTGGATATGCCGAATATATGACTGCGTTGGCAGAAGTGGCAGTAAGTTATCCGGCTGAGCTTGATTCTGTACAAGGTGCTCCATTGGTTTGTGCCGGCAGAACAACTTTCGGCGCTTTAAAATATAGCGGAGCACAGGCAGGCGATGTGGTTGCCATACATGGCCTTGGAGGGCTTGGGCACCTGGCTGTGCAATTTGCCGTAAAAATGGGCTTTAAAACGGTTGTAATATCAAGAGGAACAGCAAAAGAACAGTTGGCTTATAACCTGGGTGCGCATGTATATATTGATGCCACTGCAAAGGATGCTGTAAAAGAATTAAACAAACTGGGAGGCGCAAGAGCAATAATATGCCTTGCTCCGAACAGTAAAGAAATATCTGTGCTTGCCGCGGGTTTAGGCCAGAATGGAAAAGTGGTAATTGTTACCGCCGTTAATGAACCAATATGTATTCCGGGCACACTGTTTCTTGGGCGCGGCCGTTCTGTTACCGGTTTTGCCGGGGGAGATATTGCTGAAACCCTAAACTTCAGTCTTTTAACAAAGGTGCTCCCGGTAGTAGAGGTATTTCCATTGGAGCAAGCGGCCCAGGCTTATGAAAAGATGATGACATCCAAAGTGCATTTCAGGGCAGTATTAAAAATGAATAACTAACACAATTAAAAAACAAAATCATGAACGACCTTTTGACACTTATTAAAGACAGGCACTCTTCGAGAGTATTATTTGACCCAAAGCACCCTGTTGCCAAAGATGATTTGCATAAAATACTGGAAGCAGGGAGTTGGGCTCCGACTGCCCATAATATGCAAAACTTTGAAGTGGTAATAGTTGACGATAAAAAAATAATCGAGGATATTTCCAAAATAAAAGCGCCGGTTTCTTTAACGTTCGTTAAAGAGAATTACAAACAGTTTTCTTTTACTGAAGAGGAATTGGGCCAAAAGAAGACCGGTGTGCTTGCTACAACCTTTCCCCCGGCATGGAGAAAACCCCATGTCACGAAAGCTGATTTAAGCGAAGATGGCAGGAATACATTTATGGAAGAGGAGCTTAGTTCCACCCCGGTGCTGGGTATAGTGCTTTATGATGAATCCAGGAGGGCGCCGGCCTCGGAAGGTGATTTCCTGGGGAAAATAAGCCTGGGCTGTGTAATGGAAAATATGTGGCTCATGGCAAATTCATTGGGTATTGATTTTCATATTGTCAGTTCGCTGAGCAATGGGCCAATAGAAAAGGGCATTAAAAAAATGCTCGGTATTCCCGAAGAACTTGTAATTGCTTATTCTTTCAGGCTCGGTTACCCGGTAAGTACTTATAAGTATCTCCGGGTAAGAAGAGATGTTGAAGATTTCACTCACCATAACAAATATGGTGTAAAGGGAATTTAAAAAGCACTATTAAGCAAGTATTAGTGTTGATTACTTGGGGGAAAGTCTTTTAATCGTTGAGGTATTTTAAGTGTAATTTAGCGCTCACTTATTAACCCGATTGATAATGAATAAGCTGAAACGATTATTCCCATTGATTTTAATTTCAATTGCAACAATTTCATTTACCGGCGATGACCTGACCGCAAAGGAAATAGTTACCAAGGCTGAAAATAACATACACGGCTTGTCATCTCAGATAGAAATGACCATCCGGATTGTGCGGCCAACATGGACACGTTCAATGACAGTTAAGTCATGGTCGAAAGGGGAGGAGTATTCTATCTCTATTGTTACCGCACCGGCCAAAGATGCTGGCACTGTTTTTCTGAAGCGCGTTAAAGAAATATGGAACTGGGTGCCCAGTATTGAAAGGGTTGTTAAGCTTCCTCCATCTATGATGGCTCAAAGCTGGATGGGCACCGATTTTACCAATGATGACCTGGTTAAAGCTTCTTCGCGCATTGACGATTATACCCATAAACTTATAGGCGACAGTGTGATAGAGGGACGCAAATGCTGGAAGATTGAAATGATACCATTACCTGAGGCCGCTGTTATCTGGGGTAAGGTAAATATCTGGATTGACCAGAAAGATTACCTGGAGTTGCGATTGGAGTTTTATGACGAAGATAATAAGCTGGTGAATATTCTCCAATGTTCAGATATAAAGACCATGGGAGGCAGAACCATACCCTGCAAAATGGAGATGATTCCCGCTGAGAAAAAAGGACAGGAAACCGTTATTACTTATAACAGCGCAATCTTCAACCAGCCTATTGATGATGATTTCTTCACAACCCAAAATATGAGAAAAATAAAATGATGTATTTTAAACTGGCATGGAGAAATATGTGGCGTAGCAGGCGGAGAACGCTTATTACTATCTCGTCAATTTTCTTTGCCGTTGTTTTAGCCATAATTATGCGGGTTACGATACTTGGAATGTTTGACAGGATGATTTATGATACCGTTAGTATGTGGTGCGGTTATGTGCAAATACACCATTCCGGTTACTGGGACAATAAATCAGTTGACAGCACTTTTGAAGAAAGTCCAAAATTGACAGCTATCCTGAATAATGAAAAAGATATTTCTGCCTGGACTCCTCATCTGGAGACTTTTGCATTGGCATCTTCAGGAGAAAGGACAAAGGGAATGCTGGTTATTGGTATTGATCCGGCAAAGGAAAACATAGTTTCAAAACTTTCTCAGAAATTAATTGCAGGAAAATATATAGCAGACAGCGATAAGAGCATTTTGCTGGCAGAGGGGCTTGCAGAATATTTAAAGTTGAAATTAAACGACACAGTTATATTGCTTGGCCAGGGTTATGAAGGAAATATGGCCGCCGGGAAATATGCCATAAAAGGTATTGTCAGGTTGGGAATACCCGAAATGAACAAGTCCATGGCATGGTTGCCAATGGCTTGCAGCAGGGACTTTTTAAGTACAGGTCCCCGATATACGTCCATTTCTATAATGACAGATGACAGGAATAAAATAGAGGCATTGCGTCAACAGATAATAAAACAAACACCCGGCTCAAATTATGAAATTATGACATGGCAGGAGATGAATCCTGGATTGGACCAGATGTTCCAGTTAAAAATGGGGCAGAATGTAATTATGTCGGGGATTCTTTACCTTGTTATTGCTTTTGGGATTTTCGGCACTATCCTGATGATGCTGAACGAACGAATGCATGAGTTTGGAATTCTTATTGCCATAGGAATGAGGAAAGGAATTTTATCAGGAATAGTTGTAATGGAAATGGTTTTAATGTCATTGGTGGGTACAATAGCAGGCATTGCAGGAGCTGTTCCTATTGTACTTTATTTCCGCCTGCGTCCTATTCACATGGGTGGCTCCTGGGGTAAAATAGCCGACCAGTTTGGTTTTGAACCCATCATTCAGCCTAATATAGATATTTCAAATTTTATCGGGCAGGGCTATGTGGTATTATCCATTGCCATTGTATTATCCCTGTATGCCATAAATAAGATTCATAAAATTAAAGCCATTGCAGCCATAAACAGTTAGATATGCTTTTTAAAGTAGCCTGGAGAAATATTTGGAGAAACAAGATGCGTAGTATTGTTGTAATTGCGGCTGTCGCTGTGGGATTATTCGCAGGTATGTTTATGATGGCTTTTTCCTTCGGGCTTGTGAAACAGGAAGCCGATATTGCGGTCCAAACCCAGCTTTCACACATACAGATTCATAACCCTGCCTTTACAGATGATAAAGAGGTTACCGATACAATTGATAAAGCATCTGTCATTATTGAGAAAATTCTTAAAGATTCCAATATAAAAGCAATATCGGGAAGGATAATTACTACCGGGATGATTTCTTCTGTATCAACTGCTGCGGGCGTGGAGATACATGGCATTGTTCCATCTGATGAAATGAAAGTGAGCAACATATCAAAGAATATAATAGAAGGCGTTTATTTTTCAGGGAAGAAGAATGAAATAGTTATGGGGAAAAAACTCGCTGAGAAGCTTGGAGTGAAGCTTCACAATAAAATTGTACTTACTTTTCAATCTAAAACGGGTGATTTAACGGCAGGCTCTTTCAGGGTTTCTGGAATTTTCCGCTCTGCTAATTCCGGATTCGATGAAACTACTGTATTTACTTATTTCAATGAACTTGCACAATTGCTGGGAACCGGGAATAGCATTCATGAAGTGGCAATTATCCTGAAAGACGGTAATAAAGTAGATTCAGTTGCAGCAGGATTGAAAAAAGAATACCCAAAACTCCTGGTACAAACCTGGTCTGAACTATCACCCGAAATGGAGCTGCTTAATAGCGCGTTCAACCAGATTATGTATATTATAATTGGTATTATCCTGCTTGCTCTCATGTTTGGTATTATTAATACCATGCTTATGGCCGTGCTGGAAAGGCAAAGGGAATTTGGAATGCTGATGGCAATAGGGATGGACAAACCGCGTGTGTTTTTTATGGTCGTCCTCGAATCCATTATGCTCACCTGTGCAGGCATTCCGGCCGGAATATTGCTTACAGCAGGAGTAGTGGACATTCTTGCCAAACATGGAATTGATTTCTCGTCTTTCTCGCAGGCATTAACTCAATATGGTTTTAGCAACATAGTATATCCCGAATTACAAACCTCCATGTTTCTTCCTGTCAGTTTAATGACCGCATTGACAGCAATTCTATCAGGTATCTATCCGGCCATAAAAGCATTACAATATAAACCTGCAGTAGCCATACATAAAATTTAAATTGCCATGAGTTACATTATTGAATCACACAATCTTACTAAAGTATATAACCCCGATACCATGCCTGTATATGCTGTTAATGGTGTGGACTTGCACATAGAGGAAGGAGAATTTACAGCCCTTGTAGGCCCTTCAGGTTCGGGTAAAACTACTTTGCTCAACCTCATTGGCGGATTGGATTACCCTACCGGAGGCGATGTGAAAATTGACGGAGTGGATATAACGAAGATGAGCGAAAATAAATTGATAGATTTCAGGCTTCATAATATTGGCTTCGTTTTCCAGGCATATAACCTGATACCGGTGCTTACAGCAAGCGAAAATATTGAATTTATAATGCTCATGCTGAAAAAACCAAGACGCGAAAGAGATAGAAGGGTTAAAGAACTTTTAGAGGAAGTAGGCCTTACAGATAAAAGCAGGAACCGCCCAACGGAACTTTCCGGAGGGCAACAGCAGCGTGTGGCTGTAGCAAGGGCGCTTGCATCAAAGCCACGGTTTATCCTGGCGGATGAGCCTACTGCAAACCTTGATTCCAAATCAACGGAGAATTTATTGGAAATGATGGCAAGGTTGAACAAAGAAGAGAAAATGACATTTATTTTCTCTACGCATGACCAACGCGTTATAGATAATGCCCGCAGGGTTGTTACACTGGTGGATGGCAAAATAGAATCGGATACGAAACAATGAGAAAAGGAACTAAGAATGAAGAACCAAGAACTATGAACTTTGAACCAAGGTTGAAAAGAAGGTTTTTATACTCTTCAATCTTAGTTCTTGGTTCTTCACTCATTAATTGTGCGTTTGCGCAAAAAGATTCAGCAAAACACGCCCATAAGTTCACTGTAAATGGGTATATAAAATATCTCGACGAGGTTAGCTTTGCAGGTAGTGCAACAGAACTGGAAACTGTGGACCTTATACATAACCGCCTTAATTTCCGCTACCAGCCAGATTCAAATTTTAATTTCAGGTTAGAAGTGCGTAATCGCCTTTATTATGGAGAATTAGTCCGGGAATACCCCAATTTTGCGGCATTGGAGACAAGTTCAAATGGCACATTCAATTTATCTGAAAACTGGGTAAATCAGAATGCGGTGTTATTCAATAGCGCTATTGACCGTGCGAGCGCAGAATATATGAATGGCAAATGGGATATTACCATTGGCAGGCAGCGCATAAACTGGGGCATAAGTACTGTCTGGACTCCCAATGATATATTTAATGCATTCAATTATTTCGACTTTGATTATGAAGAACGCCCTGGCAGTGATGCGGTACGAATTCAATATGCTTTTACTTCATCTTCATCTCTTGACCTTGCAGTATGCCCTGGAAGAACATCTGAACAAAATATAGAGGCGTTGATGTATCATTTCAATAAATGGGATTATGATTTCCAGGTCTTCTCTGGAGTTTATCAGGAGGATTTTACTGCCGGCGCAGGCTGGGCCGGAAATATTGCAGGTGCGGGATTTAAGGGAGAAGTGTCATATTTTACTCCATACCGGCACTTTTCAGACAGCGGGGCAATTGCAGCTTCAATATCGGTAGATTATGGGTTTCAAGATGGCATTTATCTGTTGGTATCGGGTTTATATAACAGCCCCGGTAAGGACACTATACCCAATATTGCCCAGCTAACCACAGAATCACTTTCCCCTAAAAATATTTTTCCTTTTAGGTACACCCTGTTCGCTGAAATATCTTATTCTTTTACTCCCATCCTTAAAGCCTCCCTGGGTGGTATGTATTCCCCTTCCGGCAATGCTTTCATTATGCTGCCTACGGTTACTTATTCCATTGCCGACAATTGGGTGCTTGATTTAATAGGGCAATCATTTTTTTCGGAACAGGGCGGTGGTTATCGCACTTTGGGCAATGGCATTTATATGCGCATTAAATGGGGGTTTTAAATTCTTTCATCCCATGAACAGTTTTCAATATAGGAATTATTCCTTTGTTCATTTTTAAAAAGAAGAATTGTTGCTCTGTTTTTATTTTATTCAGCAGTTTAATCAGCGCCATCAAATCAGCGCTTTTTAAATTTTCAAACTTTATTAAAAATATTTCTAATGATTTAACCAGCATAATTTTATCGTGCCAGGTTCCAATCATTTCCCCGCTTTGCTTTATATGGGATAATAATTCATTTAGTTTTTTATCAGGGTTCATTTTATAAAAGAGACTCACGATTGCATCCAGCGATTTCAGGTGCATTCTTATTTTGTGGATTATTACGGGGTTATCACCGGCCATCGAAAGATTTTCTATACGAACAGCCTCCTTTTGTATAAATAATAAGCAGTTTTCCCTGATTTTTTCTCCCCGCGTTGCATTACATAGCTTTTTAATTTCATTTTTTGCCTTATCCGACCCTGCCATATCAAAATCACCAACTGTTTTTTTGAATTTCTTTAAAATTTTTCTTTCTGTCTTCCTTAAAAACTGCTTATAAAGTTTATCTGCATGGAGAGGTAATTTATATTGTGAAAGGTAAGCAAGATTGACCTGTATTTCCCTGAATTCACCTGCGCTTTTGAAAACAGGTTTTAGAACGGCAGAATGTTTGCCGGCATTAAATTTTTTTGGGAAGAGCATTTCCAGCAGGCGGAAGATTGCCCTCAGCCTTTTTATATCTACTCTTAATTGATGGATATTCTTTTCGTCAGGCAAGGCCTTAGCGCTGTCAAGATGTTTTGAGAATAACGTTAGTTCTTTCTTATAATATTTGGATAAATGTTTGCCTAGATTATCATTTTTCATAAATATCTCAGATACATGAGAACTTGCGAATTAATGATAATTTACAATAATTGTAAATGATGAAGTACACCATTTAATATGATAATAGTCAATAAACCGGTTTTCGGGTAAAATCATATTCCCCGATGATATATATCACCTGATTATGCCGGATACATATTAATTTTGCAGTACAGAAGCGGATTAAAGAGATGAGAGTTGTTTGAGTGATTATGTTCTACAGGAAAAACCTGCCCCGTAAGGCAGGTTTTTTTTACTAATTTAGAAGTCGGCGAAACACCAGCCATGAATGAATTGAAATGCATATTTGAACCTGAATCAGTGGCGGTCATCGGGGTGTCTTCAACGCCGGGAAAGGTTGGCAATGCCATATTTGCCAATATACTTCAATCAGGCTTCCGGGGTACTGTTTACCCTGTAAACCCTAAATGCAGCCAGGTAAACAGTGTTAAAGCATATCCGGATGTGCTTGCAATTCCAGGCGCAATTGACCTGGCAATTATATGCGTTCCGGTTTCAGTTATAGAAAATGTAATTATACAATGCGCTCAAAAAGGTGTAAAGGGAGTAATAGTAATAACTGCCGGCTTTAAGGAAATAGGAGAGGAGGGCAGGAAACTGGAAGAAAGAATAACCATAGTTGCCAAAGAGCATAATATAGCATTGATTGGCCCAAATTGCCTGGGAATGGTCAGTACGCAAAAAGATGTCAGTTTGAATGCAAATTTTGCTGTAGGTATGCCTAATGCCGGGAATGTAGCGCTGATATCTCAAAGCGGGGCTATTGGTGTAGCGGCGCTCGAATATGCCCATGAATATGATTTGGGTATTTCGAAATTTGTCTCCATTGGAAATAAGGCTGTATTGGATGAAAGCGACATACTCGATTATTTAATTGATGATAACCTGACGCAAATAATCACTTTATACGTTGAAGATATCAGCCGCCCGGCCCGTTTTTTTGAATTGGCGAAGAAAGCAAATGCGAAACAAAAACCTATAATTGTTATAAAGACAGGGAGGTCTGTCCGCGGAGCCATTGCTACACATTCTCACACGGGGGCATTATCCAGTTCCGATACCGCGTATGATTCTCTTTTTGCCCAATGCGGAGTTATCCGTGTGGAAACACTTTCAGAATTGTTTGAATTTGCCAAAGGATTTACATGCAGGGTGCAGCCCAAAGGAGAGCGTGTAGTTATTCTTACCAATGCCGGAGGTTTAGGTGTTATTGCCACTGATGCTGCTGAAAGAGAAAACCTGGAACTATCGACTTTTGAACCCGAAACAGCAGAGGCCTTAAAGGCTACTTTGCCTCCGACAGCAAGCATAAATAACCCGGTTGATATAATCGGAGACGCGGATGCGCAGCGATTTTCCAGTACCCTGAACATACTCGCAAAAGATAAAAATGTTGACGGCTTGGTTATATGTGTTATACCTACCGTAAAAACAGATATGGATAAAATTGCGCAGACAATTTCTGATTTTGCAAGGGCTAACCCTGATTTGCCGATTCTGGCTAATATGATGGCTTTTGAACCGGAGCCTGCTTTTGAACACATCCTGGAAAAAGCGAATATTCCCAATTTCGATTTCCCTGAAATCAATATCCGGGTGCTTGCCGCAATGATTAAATACTACAAATGGATAAAGCAACCTGTAATAGAGCAGGTAAAATTTGAAGTAAATAAAACCGATGTACAGAAAGTACTTGACATAATTAAAAGAGAAAAAAGAAATCATCTTTCGGAACCGGAAATGTACAGGGTATTGGAGGCTTATGGAATGAAGGTTGTAGATTACCGCCTTGCAAAGAGTATTGATGAAGTATTGCTTGCAGCTAAAGAAATTTCTTACCCTGTTGTATTAAAAATAGTATCGCCCGGCATTATGCATAAGGTAGATGTAGGAGGAGTAAAAATAAACCTGAAGGATGAAAATGCGTTGAAAATAGCCATAAAGGAAATTTCTGAAAGTGTTAAGGTAAATGCACCCAATGCCAATATACAGGGTTTCCTGGTGCAAAAATATTTTACAGAAAAGGGCATAGAAGTCATTGCGGGCGCCAATGCCATAAAAGGTTTTGGCGCATTGATTATGTTTGGGCTCGGCGGAACATTTGTAGAAATCTTTAAAGATGTAGCATTCAGGTTGGCGCCGCTGACTTTGCAGGATGCCCATAATATGATTGAGCAGACCAAAGGGTATAAGATTCTGAAAGGATTCCGCGGCCAAACCTCTTACGATATTGATTCTATTGCCGAGTACCTTTTACGGGTATCGCAATTGCTTACCGATTATCCCGAAATAAAAGAACTTGATTTGAACCCCATCAGGGTATTGGAAGATAGCAAAGGAATAGTAGTAATGGATGCTAAAGCAGTTATTGAATAAACGATAAAGAAACAGGTATATCGTTTAATTTTTATTCCTGAAATAAATTATGCAGTACTTTAATAAGGGTGATATTACAAATATCAGACCAATCAGTATTCCAATTCCTGTAATAGCAAACCCCAACAGGTAGGGAGTGATTCTGTACATAATCTGCTGGAAGATTAAATTGGTGTAAATAGTCAACCTTCCTTTTTCAATACCTGCTGTTATAAGGCAAATAAAAAACAGGAATAAAGAAATATTAGCCAGGTAAAAACCAAAGACAATTCTTTTCATTTCTCCTCCTTTAATCTCGCATTTTGTAATATCGGTAATAATAAAAAATACCGATGCAAGCAATATCATGGTATTGATGCCTATAGTGGTTCCCATGGCATGGGCAACAGTAATATGTGTGCCATGAGTAAAAATATTGACGGCGGGAATTGACATGCTTATGGCTAATATCAGGTTTATAAATATCCAGTAATCAGACGCCATGATAAATTTGAAAACCGGAATATCGGAATATTGCCTGATGTTTTTTATACTTTCTTTCCAGTTCCATATTATACGCGCCAGTATCAATAATTCTGTCATGCTTATAATATATGAAGTATAGCGTATCCAGGGAGAATTGGGCACAATATAAATATGATGTGCCCACCCGAACATGAGATTGGCAAGGCCAACTATGTACATTAAGAACGCGAGTTTTGATTTTGCAACAGTTTCATCTTTGCTGATTCTTTCCATGATAAAAATGGCTGTACCATATACGAGCATATTCCATGAACCGAACAATGCGCCGTAAGCTTTCCACTGAACAGTAATATCCCTTACTATATTATCCCTGAAATAGGGAAAAATCCACAGGTAAGATTCAAGAAAAGTAAACAGGAAGAAAAATATTCCCGTACCCCACATCCATATATATACGGGGAACTGCCCGGCTTTTTTAGCAATGGATTTGAAATAGTTGAAACCGAATATAATCCAGGATATAATAATCGGAATAGCTAATACCGGCGGATACTCCCAATATTCGCGTCCTCCGAATTTTCCGGATAAATAACAAAGTAAAACCGCGATGCCTGTTAGTATAAACAACCAAAAATGAATTTTTGGAAGTCTTTTCGAATACAAATTAATTCCGCAATAATTGGGGAGATAATAATATATGCCTCCAACTGCGCTTAAGAATATCCAGGATACGACAAGCGATACATGCAAAGGCCTGCTTTTTAAAAATGGCAATGCCCTGAACAAATCGGGATATATAAAATTGAAAGCGGCAAAGCAACCCATGAGCAACCCGCCCAGTAATGCCAGCAGGGCACAGAATACAAAAAGAAGGCTGATTTCCCTTTTCATTGCTCAAAATTTACCGTGCCGTCACTGTTTATCTGGAATTTTTTTACCGGTGAAATACCGGTTTTATCAACATAAAGAAAATAGGCAATTAAATCATCAATCTCTTCAGGAGTAAGCTTAAAATTTGGCATTTTATTTGTCCCATTTGCTAATATTGACCTGGCATATGTCTCGCCAATCAGCGGAATAGACATAACATTGGTAAGGTCAGGGCCCATATATCCCCCAAGGCCATATATCTGGTGACACGCCCCGCAATTATATTTCTGGAACAACAGTTTCCCTTTTTTGGCGGATGGGCTTAAATAGGCTGCACCTTTATCATCTGCGGTGCCAATTGTATCAACAAGAGCCGTAAAAACAATATATGCCAGGAAAAGTAAAGTAAAAAGCAACCACTTTGTCTTCTTATTCATAACCTAAAGCCAATCCCCTGATAATTAAGAGAATTAATAGCAAAAGTAATTATTTTAACTATGGACGGCTATGCTTGGCATATTATCGCCGGTCAGCAGAGACATCAGATTTTCTTCAATTTCAGAAAGCTCTCTGCGCATTTCCTCAATATAACCTGCAGGTTCATTTTTAAAATGCGAAACCAGGTCTTTGTAATAATTGATTCCTTTCAGCAGATTGTCGCGGAATACCAGGAGGTTTTTTTCCTGGGCTGCAACCATGCTTTCGGCATTTTCTGCTATCTTATTTTTCAGGTAATTTACATAAATGACAATTTCGTTCACAAATATGTTCGGGCGTTTCAGCGAGTTAAGAATATTTATTCTCCCGTAAATATGATCAACCATTTGTTTTAAAGAAAATATGCCTGAAAAATATGCCAGGTTAGGGCCGGGACAAATAGCAACCGCCGCCAGGTTATGCGGAACGGGGATATGATTTTTGAGTAACGGAGCCGCGCTCAAACCCTCACAAAGGCAGTCTTTCTCTATTATTTTGCGGAGTTCATAATCGTATATAGCGGATTGCAGGTGAAGGCTTTTTAATTGTTTTATTTTCATCTCTTCGTATTCGCGCGAAGCCGTACAAATGGGCATTTTAGAAAATTCGGTATTGGAAGAAAGGAATTTTTTGTAGCACGGGCTCCCCGGCCTTCCCTTCTGAATCCGCTTTTCACGCTGTATTTCGGATGAACTCTTCCTGAAATTATTAAATGGAATACCCAATGGCGATGCTCCGCTTAAGAAGTAATCTTCCTTTTTGGCCGTAGCCAGTGCATGCAGGGTTTTCTCATCAACATTTGTTACCTCCGGTACAAGCAAAAACGGGCTTCCCCACCCGGTTCCGTCAAGGTTGTAATGTTCCAGTAAAAATTTATGTTCATTGGCAGTCCCGATTCCTCCCTGTGCAGTTATCTTCAGTTTCTGAACAGGTGATAATTTATTCTTCCCCTTTTGCTCAAGGGCCTGCGAACACATGGTATATAACTCTTCCTCCAATGCTTTTCTGTTAATTTTAAATTCTTCCAGTATTGGCCCCATCAATAAGCCATCGGTTGCGAATGCATGCCCGCCGCAATTCAGGCCCGATTCAATACGGAATTCAGATACCATTATCCCTTTTTTCGCAAATATTTTCCCCTGGATTAATGCCGACCTGTAATCACTGACTTTGATGATTATTTTCTTTTTAATCTTTCCCGATTCATCCGGGTAAAAATCTTCGAAACTTTCAACATAACTGTATAAGCGAGGGTTATACCCTGCAGAAAAGACAATGGAAGAATCGAGATCGCTTTTGGCAAATCCTCTGAATGCAGCCAAAGCATCAGAGTATTCAGGAGGCAATGGTTCGCCTTCCCTGGTATAATTTACCCTGTCAATTTTCGACATTATGTTCACGTCTATCTTGCCAACTTTCAGCGAAGCCCTTATTTGTTCCTGCAACTTATGCCTGTCAGCATCATCAATAGCAAGGAGCATTTTTTCATAAATCTTCTTTAAGGGAGAATCATCCGGCAACAGCTCGCAATATTTTACAATTTCACTTCCGGGAGTAAAGGGTAGTGTAACTAATTTCTCAAATTGCCTGTTTACAATTTTATTTAACAGGTTCAGGTAAGCCGTAACCCTTTTAGCCCGGTGGTCAATATCGCTTTCCTCAATAGCAACATATTCTTCACCCGATTGGCCTGCATGAAATTTACGCATCAGTTCCAGCAATCCGTCTTCAATTATGGAAACCACTGATGAAATTCCAAACCGGGCAACTTTTAAGGGAGCATCAACAGTATATCCTAAGCCCATTACAGGAATATGGAACTGATGCATATCTGATTTAACCATAAGTATTCACAATATTTAAAGGCTCTATAAGTCTATTCAGTTGCAATATAAAATTGCAGTGAAATATAAAGCATTAAAGGTACGACAGATGAATACCCCGGGAACTGATTTAAATCATGCAATGAATTTGATTAGAATCAATCAATTTTAGCCAGCCTTCCGGTAAAGTGCCTTAAAAAGCGGGGCGCTTCGATTATTTTATACCCGCGGATACTCTTCTTGCTTTCAATTATTTTATCAAATACTTCTATTACGTATTCTATATGGCTTTGAGTATAAACACGCCTTGGGATTGCAAGCCTGACCAATTCCATTGCAGCAGGAACAAGTTTCCCGTTTTCATCATCATGCCCGAACATAAATGATCCTATTTCGCAGGAACGTATGCCGCCTTTGATATATAATTCGCATGCCAGAGCTTGGCCCGGAAATTGTTCGCAGGGAATATGGGGATATAATTTTTTCGCGTCAATGTAAACTGCGTGGCCGCCTATGGGCATTACAACAGGTATTCCCTTTTCATGCAATTTTTTGCCAAGATAAGTTGTGCTGCTTATCCTGTAATGCAGATAATCAGGGTCAAATACTTCTTCCAGCCCAATTGCAATAGCTTCCATATCTCTTCCGGCAAGTCCCCCATAAGTGAGATAGCCTTCAGTAACTATAAGCATATCTTTACATAAATCGGCGAGTTTTTTATCCCTGAGCGCGAAGAACCCCCCTATGTTTACAATAGCATCTTTCTTGGCGCTCATTATGCAGCCATCGGCACAGGCAAACATTTCCATTGCGATAGCTTTATAAGTTTTATTACTGTATCCATCTTCCCGGTGTTTAATGAAATAGGAGTTTTCGGCTATTCTGCAGCAATCAATTAAATAAATGAGGCCATATTTTTTGCATATTTCGCCAACGGCCCTGGCGTTGGCCATACTTACAGGCTGCCCTCCGCTGCTATTGTTCGTTACTGTAAGAATAACGGCGCCAATTTTGTCAGACCCGTGTTCTTTTACCAGTTTTTCCAATTGTCCCAATTCCATATTCCCTTTAAACGGGAAAAGCGATGCGCTGTCTTTTGATTCCTCTGCAGGAATATCAATTGCAACCGCACCTGTTATCTCAATATTGGCGCGGGTGGTGTCAAAATGGGTATTGCTGATAAATACCTTTCCTTTACCGCCTAACTGGCCGTAAACTATTCGTTCCGCAGCACGCCCCTGGTGAGTTGGGAATATATAAGGATATCCGGTAAGTTCGTTAATTACATTCCTCATTTTCTTCCAACTGGCCGACCCTGCATAAGCCTCATCGGCTTTCATCATTCCGGCCCACTGAGAATCGCTCATGGCAGCAGTGCCACTGTCGGTAAGGAAATCTATCATTACCTGGTATGACGGAAGATTAAATAAGTTATAGTCGGCATCTTTAAGGGCTTTTATACGCTCCTCTTCCGTTGTAATGCGGATAGATTCAACTACTTTAATCTTGAAAGGCTCTATAATCGTTTTAAATCCCATAATGCAATATTATTGTTTAAACATTGATATTTACAAAGTAATTCTTTATAAATCATTCAAATTATGACAGGTATCACATATTAAGATTGATATTGATTATAATCAATACTAAATTATTTCAGATTCAGCCATTTTCGTACAGCTTTTACTTATACGGGCTCCTTTTTTTAGAAATCTTTTTTGCAAAAAATCCTATAAGCCCTTAATAATGGAACAATAATCCAGGTAAATAATAGCCCCATAGCTAAAATTGAGCCAAATATACTTCCAAATACCGAAAGATATACAGCCCCTGTCGCCCCCATAAGAGCTGATATGTCAAGTTTCATTAATAAGGCTGTTCTCGATATATCCACAGGGTTCAGGATAGTAAGAACCAGTATTGTCTTTTGAAGAGGATATTCATTGAACAGGAAAAGCACCAGGAGTACCAGGCCATCATACACAACAGTGAAGTAAAACCATGAAAGAATTGCTTTCCACAGCCCACGTGCTTTATCGGCACTGCTTACAGCAATAAATAAGGCAATAGCTTCGAAAATAAATGTCAGCATAATACCTATCAGGAGCATATATAAATATTGAAGTGAAAAACCATAAATTATAGCCGGCAATAATGTGCCTGCCAGGAATGAAATAGATAATGATGCAGAGAACCCCAGGAATTCACCCCAGAAGATAGTTTTACGTTTTACAGGTTGTGTAAGTAAGACCTGGATAAACTTAGCGGAATTATAATAATGTATCGAACCCAATACTATACTTACAAGAGGAACCACCAGCAGAAGAATATTAAATAGGCTTATAACTACCTTAGATTGGTCGTGACTGATGTAAAACATGGAAAATGTGATGAGAAAGAGGAAAAAGGAGTAAGCCAACACAGACTTACTCCTGATTACATCATAAAACACAAACACAAACACCTTATTCTTTCGCATGGCTCGTCATCATTTTAAGAAGGGCTTGCCCTAACCTTTCTGAGTTTGTAGATTTCTTTAACTCTTCAACTGTAGAATCAATAAAAATGTCCCCATCCAGAAGGTACAACACCCTGTCTGCAATTTGTTCCATTTCATTCATCAAATGGGATGTTATCAGAATAATCTTTCCTTTATTTTTCTCACTTACAAGCTTATTCTTAAAATACTCGGATGAGATTGGGTCCAACGCTGCGGTAGGCTCATCCAGTATTAACAATTTAGGAGTAAAAAGGAAACTCAGCATTGCGTTCACTCTTTGCCGCTGTCCTCCTGATAAAGTGCCCAGAAGTTTATTTTCCAACTCATTGTACTTAAACAGGTCTAAAAGCTCATTATCTTCCGTTTCACCGGGGTGCAGTTGCCTAACCATTTTAAAAAGCTCCTTTACTTTAAGGTTTTCGGGATATTCCGGTAACTGGGGCATATATCCCACATATTTCCTGAATGTATAGTCACCTAAAATTGATTTGCTATTCCAATTTATATTCCCGCTGCCCGGTATGACTAATCCAAGTATGCATTTCAGCAGTGTTGTTTTCCCCGCTCCATTTGGACCTATGAGAGCCGTAATTACTCCTTCTCCAAATGCAACAGAAATATCATGAAGTACTTTTGTACTGCTATATGATTTTTTTATATGTTCTACTTCCAAAGGCATCAGCAGTCAATCTTTATAGGTTTCATAAGCGGGGCATTGTCTTTTTCCATGGCAGGTGTAAATACAGGAACCATGCTCTCAGCGCTGTTTAAAATCTGAATAATAAAGCTCTTCAGAAGTATTATAGCATCCGGACATTCCTGCACTATAACGGAAAACAAACTTACAGGCTGAAAGGGAATATCCCCTATTCCGTCATTGTTTAAATCATACCCTGAATAATCGTCCCAATAATTTTTATAAAAGCAATAATGGCCAATTCCGCCGTAAGAACCGACATCAAAGGAGTTGTTTTCAAAATTATTTCCTGTAATAGTGTCTGCATTGCAATCCGAAACCATTTTCAAGGCCCAGCCATTATCCCAAAAGTTATTTCCTGAAATGAATGAATTATCGACCCCTTCCATATCAATTCCAACTGTATTTCTTACAAACTGATTGGTTTTTATAATGCTTTCTGTGATTTCTTTTAAATATAAACCAAATGATGAAGCCCCCCAATTATCACGGAATGTATTTCCAACCATAGTTATGTGTTTGCTATACATAACAGCAACTCCCGAGATATTATTCTGAAAAATGTTATCTTCATATACATTATTATCGGAAAACATAAAATGTAAACCATACCGGATATTATCCCTACAGGAATTATGCTCAATCAGTGAGTTCGTAACAAATTCAAAATAAATCCCATCCCTATGCCCGCTGACATTATTGTTGCTGATTACACAACTATCGCAGTGAAGCATGTGTACGCCTCCGCCACTCATTACTTCGTTTACCGCCGAGCCTTTGAATGTATTGTCTGATATTCTGCAATGGCTGCTATTCGAAAGAAAACTCCCAAAACAGGTATTCTCAAATATGTTCTTTTTTACAGTGCAATACGAAGATTTCAGGATTTTAATTCCCGCCCTGTCATCTAATGTACTTACCCCTGTATTATGAAGTGAAAACCCTTCAATGCTCACAGAATCAGCCCGGATAATAAATATCGTATGTTTCGTTTCGCCGTCAATAACCGGTTGATTGACTCCTTTAAGATAAAGAGATTTGTTGATTAAAATGTCATTCTCCCGATAAATGCCATTTTCAACTAGTATTGTATCACCGGTGTGTGAATGATTTATAGCCGAGCAAATGGTTTTAAACTTGTTTTTGAGACCGACTGTGATTGTTCCGCATAGAGCCTGTTGAGCGAGTATAGATAGGCAAATGGCTATATAAACAGGCTTTAATTTATTCATTTTATTCCCTTCTCTGTAACATTGATGTTTTTACATAACTTATTGCGTCATTCCAGGCTACAATATTTCCACCATATTCCACCTGGGCGCTTTTTGCAGCTTCCTGGTTTGAAAAGGCAGCAATGTCCAAGCCCATAGGGCTGTGAATTTTTCCTGCACTTAAATATAAGGCTTTTTTTGCATCCACTAATTGCCCTTGTGTATTATAATCAGCAGCTAAGACCTTTGAATCCCGGATTAAATCCTCCGGCATCTGAAGAAGAAAATTAATCATACACTCTTCAGAATCAAATTTATAAATCTTCCCCTTTTTTGTAATTATCTCTCCTCCATAATGGGGGTCTTCCAATTGCATTTTGCAGTAATCGCATAAATCCTTCTTGTATTCTAAGGGAACGGGAGGGGTTGCACATGAGAATAGAGATACTCCAATAATCAACAATAGAGCATGACGCATTCTATGTGCAACCTTTGTGTGATGAAAAAGAGCCGAAATATTGAAAGCCATTTTAATCCATATAAAAAGACCAACTATACCAACACCAATCAACACAATTCCTCCTATTCCAGGAAAAGAAGTAGCCGTAAAATTTAATAGTTGTTTTGTTCCCCAGAATGGCGGCTGATATACCATACCCGGAACTTTTATGGCAGCATGAGGATCAAGGATGTGTCCATAATCATATTCCCATTTGTAAAAGTCTATCATACCTGCTGTTCCGCCTATAACCAGTAACCATGTCCAGATGGAATACCATATTTTACTTTTTCTTACAATTGTAATTATTCCTATAAGAATTAAAAAACCAAGAATATATTGCATGTACTTAAACTCACTAAACTCATCAGGAACAATATTTTTCATTCCTATATAATGGTTCAGGTCATTTATTATATCCAATTCTCCCTGTATTCCCCTCAGCATTATTTTCATTTCCAGCCCCTCGGGATATTGCGGTGCACCCAGTTTTATTATCCATACCGGAAATATGAAGACTGAAATAAGCAGTAGATTCATTATTATGAGAGTATTTCTTGTGCTTTTACTCATTTCAGTCTTCATATAACCTCCGTTTTTATTATTTATGAATTACAATTCTTTATTTAAGATTCTTCCAGTCATCATTTAAACCCCATTTCAAAGGAACATCTGATCCTTTAGGTGACACACGGATATATCCTTGCATTTCCTGGTGAAGTGCAGAGCAGAAATCGGTACAGTACATAGGATATATTCCTGCTGAAGGAGCTTTCCAGTAAATTGACCTTGTTTCCCCCGGCATGATAAGAAGCTCGGAGTTACAGTTGCCCATAATAGCAAAACCATGTGGTTCATCCCAATCCTGTTCAAGATTAGTTACATGGAAATAAACATCATCGCCTTCTTTTATTCCTTCAATGTTATCAGGTGTAAAGTGGGAGCGGATTGTAGTAAGATATACATCCACCCTGTTACCATCTCTTGTTACTTTAACCGCATCAGGAGATTTAACGGCATAGGGGTTGTGATTATCCTCCAGTTTATAAATTTTCTTACTGTTTTTCATCAATATTTCAGTTGGCATTGCCTGTGCATAGTGTGGCTCACCTATAGTAGGGAAATCGGAAATCATTTTCATCTTATCTCCTGATATGTCAATTAACTGTGCTGATTGGCAAAGTTCAGGTCCTGTGGGCAGGTACCTGTCTTTTGTAATCTTATTCAGTGATACAAGGTATTTTCCCCAGGGTTTAACACCATCGCCACCAGGAATCATCAAGTGACCGGGTGAATAATAAACCGGAATCCTGTCAACAACTTCCCAGGTTCCAATTTTCCATTTTACGATTTCAGAAGAAATAAACATGGTGGTATATCCATACCCTTTATCATCGAACTCAGTATGCAGAGGGCCTAATCCTACATTATTTTTTACTTCACCCGCTAAAGCTGCTTCGTATTTTATAACAGGAATTCCATATTTGTCGCCATCGAATGCTTTATTTTTAATTGCATCCAGCATTTTAGAAAAACCAAATACTGTAATCTGGGCTGCTAATTTTCCATCACCTACAATATACTCTCCTGATGGGTCAATGTCGCATCCATGTGGAGATTTTGGACATGGAAGGAGAAAGATTGCTCCATCGCAATCTTTAATGCTCAATACCCTTACCTCATTTTCAACCGATGATGTAGCAGTTTGTGTTGATTCATCATATACATTATGGCAATAGCTTGTTTTCCTTTTCTCTCCACCGCCACCATTGACAACTTCCTCTAATTTTTTCCAGTTTACTGCCAAAATAAAATCCTTATCGTTCTGGCTGGCATTAACCTCCAACAAGCTATGTGCCTCTTCAGAATTATAGCAGGTGAAAAAAGACCAGTCGTGTGATGGGCCTTTACCTGAGCGGCTTAAGTCCCAGTCAAATCCCGGAACTTCAATCTGAAATGAAAGATTCATCCTGCCTGATTGCGGATCAACCTTTATAAATGATAATGTTCCTTTAAAATTTCCTTTATAGGAGTCAATAGCAACATCTTTATTGTCGCCAACGGGAACTGAAAACCTGGTACCTGCAACTACATATTCTGTATTTTCAGTACAAAATGGAGAAGAGTGGTTACCTGCTGAATTGGGTAATTCGATAATCTCGGCAGTTGTAAATGAGGTTAAGTCAACCCGCGCCACCCTTGGAGTGTTATTTTCATTTATAAATAACCATTTACCATCGTCTGTTCCTGCTGTTCTGGATAATTGGGGGTGGTGCGCATCGCCCCACGGCATATAGCCATGAGATGTCATTAAAAGCGCTTTGGTTTCTTCACTGTAGCCATATCCCTTTTCCGGATCTTGCGAAAACACAGGTATTACACGGAATAACCTGCCCGATGGCAAGCCATATACGGCTACCTGTCCGCTAAACCCACCTGACATAAATGCATAAAACTCATCATATTTTCCGGGAGGAACATAGGCTTTTGAAGCCATATCTTCGCCCAATACATTTGTTCCATTACTCCCTTGATTGTTACATGAAAACAGAGCTGCTGTCAAAAGTATAGCAGAACATATTGTCAGTAAGATATCGGCAAATGCAGGCTTCTGTGCCGGTTGTTTGTTTTGTGTTGGTCTCATTTGTTGGTGTTTTGTTGATTGTAATTATTATTTAGAGGCATCATTTGACCTGAAATATTCTAAAATATCCCTTGCTTCAGCCTGGGTCACATTCTGAAACGTCATTTGAGTCATGTATTTGGAAAGCAACATGTGGCCTATAGGGTCTTTCGTATCCTGTTCGGCAGGATTTAATATCTGGTTCATTATCCATTCGGGTGACCTTCTGTGCGTGACTCCCATTAAGGCCGGGCCTACCAGACGGGCATCAATTTTATGGCATGCCGAACATTTCGCTTTAAAAAGGGTTTCCCCTTTTGTCGCGGAATCGCTATTTAAAGCACTCATTTCAACAGAAGTTATTGGGCCAATGCCTTTATCTGCAAGCGTGTCAATTGGCCCGGATGAAGTGGATTCATTAGAAGCAGCATTATTTTCTGCACTTTTATTATTACCGGAGCAACCATGTATGATCAGAATACCTGATAAGATAACAACGATGCCCGGTATTCTTTTTTTAAGCCCGGGTATTGATATGAAATTTTTCATAATGTTTTTGATTTTTGTTTTGTTGATTTTAGTTCAATTTGACAAGACAAATGTGTTGCTTTTCTATAGGAAAGGGTATGATATACGTCAATGAAAGAGATGATATTTATCAATATAAAGAAAAAAAGACTATAATATCCTTTAATAGAGTGATTTATATTATGAGAAATATTTTCCCTTAATGGCCTTTTGTTAGTTAAAGGGGATAAATAACATGATTGAAATCATTAAATTTTCCAACGAATGGATTTAAACCCCCCTGACGATTATGATACCAATACCTGCTGCAATAAGGGCAAGCAGGAGGTTTAGCTGTCCGATAATCTTTGCTATTTTCACGAACCGTTTTCTGCTTGCCTCGTTCTCAATCTCACTTACCCCTTTAGGGCCAACAAAAAAATCATGGTAAAAGCTTATCCCTATGATTAGAAGGAAGACACATATTTTATACCCGAATAATCTTCCGTACCCGTTAGCGGTTATTTCACTTAAAGATATTCCACGGAAGTACATATTGCTTATACCTGTAATAAGTAAAAGGGCTAAAGCTATCCACCCAACAGTTCTGAACCTGATACCCATCGCGTAAAGCAACTGTCTTCTTTGGGGATTATTACGGATAGAAGGCATAATTACAAGTATAAGAAATAACATACCTCCTATCCATAAAGAGGCACATAAAATATGAATATAAACAGATATGAGATATAATGCCTTCAAGTTTAAATAATGATAGCCGCAAATGTATTTATAAATATCATTAATAAATGATACAAAAATACAAAGTATATAAAAAGACCATTAAATCCTATTATTTTACTTATTGCTGATACTGTGATATTAATCATTAGTAGCTTGGTCATTATTTAAGTATCTTTGTTAAACGAAAACAAGTAGAATGGCTAATAATCATAGTTTCAAATATTCAATATTCCATAACTTAAGAAATTATTAAATTATGTTGTCTAAGTCATGCCAATATGCTATTCGCGCAATAATATATATAGCCAGATATGGCCATATAAATAAGAAAGTGGAACTGAAGGAAATGGCTGAAAAGCTTAATATTCCAGCCCCTTTTCTTGCTAAGGTAATGCAACAACTGACAAAGCGGCATCTTGTTAATTCAGTAAAAGGTCCAAATGGGGGGTTCTATCTTACTGATAGAGAAAAGAAGAAATCGCTTCTTGACATTATGGAAGCAATTGATGGATTGGAATATTTTAAATTATGCGGTTTAGGGATGGATGAGTGTTCGGCAGTAAACCCCTGCCCGCTTCATTCTACAATAATTAAGTTTAATGAGTCAATGAGGCGGAATCTTCAGTTAAGCACTATTAAAAAATTAGAAAAACAACTTGATAACCGTGAGTTTTTTATTATAAGGTGAAAATGGAAATTGGGCCAACGCCTTTATCGGCAATAGTATCAAAAGTGGCGGAAGTTTCGTTAGCGGCGTTCTTTTCACTATTTCCGGAACAGCCGTGCATTAATACGATACCCGGTAATAGAATGATTGCGCACAATATTCTATCAATTGTTTTTAATTTTTTCATAAAATTATTTTTGATTGTATAATTTGTTTGCGCGCAATGTTAGTCCTTCGACAACCAAAAATGTACGATATATGTTACAAAACGAATTGATTATGAAAATTTCTTAATTCTCTCCAACCCGTCGGCGTCAAGAATAGTTATTTCACCTTTATCGGTTTCAACAATATTTTCATGCTTGAAGTCAGTCAGAGTTCTTACAAGCGATTCTGTTGTTGTGCCGATTAACCCTGCCAGGTCATCCCTTAAAACATGTATGGTAAAGGGGCCGCTTTGTTTTTTGCCTTGCGGCGGGTGTTTCTTTTGTAATTGAAGCAGTGCGCCGGCAACCCTTGCCCTTACTGAATTAAAAGCAAGTGTTTTGAGCCTTTCTTCTTTATCATTTATATCGCTCGACAGCATTTTAATAAACCTGACTGCCATAAGGTGGTTAACATTAATCAGCGCCATGAAATCTTCCTTGGGTATCAGCAGTACTTCAGTTTCTTCAATGGCAATTGCAGTATCAGGGCAGTCACAACCTTCAAATACTGCCACATGCCCGAAAAATTCCCCCTTTTCATATATTCCTATAATAAATTCTTTTCCTTCAGGGCCAATTTTAACTGTTTTTACCCGGCCTTTTTTTACCAGGTAAACAGTGGTAGGGGCATCTCCTTCATAATAAATATATTCTCTCTTGTCATAGTTTCGTGTCCTGTAATCGCAGGTCAGATTTTCAGGTAAAATTGAATTATTGGAATCATTAATAAGCTGCATCAGGCAATCGAGATTGGGAGCGCTGGTTTTGGCCGGAGCGGGAGTATGATTCCCTTCCGTTTTAAGCCGGTGGTCAATTGCATTAAGCAGTGAAACAGATTCAAATGATTTTAGCAGGTAATCGTTATCTCCTATAAGTTTGTTGTTATTACTTATAGCTGTATTATTATCCAATGTGTTAAGCATGACAAATGGTATCATTGCTGTCTCTTTGTTTTTGCTTAATATATTAGATATGCAATTGCCATCTATATCAGGCATCAGGCTATTGCATATAATAAGGTCAGGCCTTTCGCTTTTGGCAAGTTCTATTCCTTTAACTCCGCTTTCTGCCGAAATTATGGAATAATTGGCAAGACTAAGTATTTTGCAGGTGTTTTCCCTGATTTTTTCATTTCCCTCTATTATCAGTATTTTTTTCATGTATTAGTATTTTTTTATAAATAAATTAAGAATTCCCATTATTACCAATTTTGATAACTTCAAATGCAAAGAGATGTCATATTCTGAATAATATATATGATTTGCATCACCATCCCGGAAAATTATTCAATCTCAGACAAAATATCCGAACGCAGGCAATTTAGAGGTGTGGAAGGTGAAAGCCGTTTTTTTCTATAAATAATGGTATTTCTAAATAAGTTGCCTGTTTGATGAAAATCAATTCATTTCCGTGATATTCATCACATTGTGAAAGAGCTCCGGAAGGTAGTTTTGTCAAAGTTCAAAAATTTAAGAGCGAATGTTAAGTAATTATTACCTACCAGAACTGCCTATTATGATGAATAACTTACAGAAAAAGGTTCAGGGTTACACATTGCCGCAACAGGTTAAATCGCGAGGGCTATACCCTTATTTTCGCGAAATCCAGTCTGAGCAGGGTACCGAAGTATTGATGAACGGTAAAAAACTGCTGATGTTTGGTTCTAACAGCTACATGGGGCTCACCAACCATCCTCTTATTAAGGAAGCAGCCTGCAAAGCCGTCCATAAGTACGGAACAGGGTGCGCCGGTTCAAGGTTTTTAAATGGAAGCCTTGACCTGCATTCTTTATTGGAAAGACAGATAGCGGAATATGTAGGCAAAGAAGAATCCCTCGTATTCAGCACAGGGTTCCAGGCGAATCTCGGTGTTGTATCAGCTTTAATCGGCAGGCACGATTACCTTATTATAGATGAATGTGTTCATGCTTCCATAATTGACGGTTGCCGCTTATCTTTTGGTACGGTCCTGAAATATACCCATAATGATATGGATTCCCTGAAAGATATGCTGGAACGTACATCGGGTAAAGATGTGGTAAAGCTAATAGTAACTGACGGGGTATTCAGCATGGAAGGTGAAATTGCCAGGTTGCCTGAAATTGTAAAATTGGCCAGGCAGTATGGGGCAGCAGTAATGACAGACGATGCCCATGCTCTTGGGGTAATTGGCATAAAGGGGAAAGGCACCGCTTCGCATTTCGGGCTTGATGACGAGGTGGATATTATTATGGGAACTTTCAGCAAGTCGCTGGCATCGCTTGGAGGGTTTATTGCCGGCTCAAGTGAATTGATAAACTTCCTCAGGCATAATGCCCGGTCTCTTATTTTCAGCGCAAGCATACCTCCCGCTGCGGCAGCCAGTGCCATGAAGGCATTGGAGATTATCGGCAACGAACCGGAAAGGATAGCGGCTTTATGGAGGAATACTCATTATGCCATGAAACTATTGTCTGATGCGGGATTTGATACAGGGCATACTGTAACACCCATTATTCCCATTTATGTAAGAAATAATGAGAAGACGTTTTTATTTACCAAAATGCTGAATGAAGAGGGAGTATTTGTAAATCCTGTTGTTTCTCCGGCGGTAAAAAGCCATGACAGCCTTATCCGTTTTTCATTAATGGCTACCCATACATTCCCCCAAATTGATTTTGCCATTGATAAAATCGTTAAGATTGCCAAGCGTCTTGAAATAATGAATAAAACAAATCATTTCGTAATTTCAAAATAATGATAACAATATCGCAGGTAAAAACCGCTAATGACTTAAAAGAATTTATTGATTTCCCTCATGATTTGTTTAAAGGCGATAAAAATTATGTGCCTGAACTGTTTATTGCCCAGCGCGATTTGTTAAAGGGTACGCATCCCTTTTTTAAGCACTCCAAAACAGCCTATTTTATTGCCCGTAAGGATGGGAAAATTGTTGGCCGCATTGCAGCCATAAAGAATGGAAATCATATTGAATATACAGGCAGAAAGGAAGGCTTTTTCGGCTTTTTTGATGTGATTAATGATTACGAAGTGGCAAAAAAATTATTGGATGCGGCAACAGATTGGGTTAAAAAAGAGGGTTTGAATGCTATAGTAGGCCCAACCAATTTTTCTACCAATGAAACCTGCGGGTTGCTGATTGACGGGTTTGACTGCCCTCCCGCTGTTATGCTTACATATAATAAGCCTTATTATGCAGGGCTGCTCGAAAAATATGGGTTCGGCAAAAAAATGGATATGTATGCTTACAGGTTAATTGTAAATGAAATTCCCAATAAACCGGAAACTACCAATTCATTGGAGGAGAGGTTAAAAAAGCGCGGCATAACTATTCGCAGACTTGAAATGAAAAAGTTTAAGGATGAGGTAAAGAAAGTGAAGGAAATTTATAACAGCGCATGGGATAAAAACTGGGGATTTGTGCCTATGACCGATGCCGAATTCGACATTATGGCAAAGGACATGAAGATGATACTTGACCCTGATTTTGCATTATTAGCCGAACAAGATGGAATGCCAATCGGTTTTTCATTGACTATACCCGACATTAATTTTATTTTACAGAAAATACCCCGCGGGCGATTATTGCCATTCGGGCTGTTTAAGCTTCTCTATTATAAAAGCAAGGCAAAAAACTGCAGGGTAATAACTTTAGGCGTTCTTGAAAAATACAGGCGTATGGGTATTGATGCCTGCTTTTATTCAATAAGTGTTGAAACAGCGAAGAGTAAGGGATTTGTAACGGCAGATGCATCCTGGATATTGGAAAATAATATACCTATGAACCGGGCTTTAGTAAATTTGAACGGTAAAGTATATAAGACCTACAGAATGTATGAGCTCAATATCCCGGGAGCGTCCTAATATTCTCATTACCGGTTCTACCGGGTTTATCGGAGGTTTTTTAGTTGAAGAAGCCCTGGCACGGGGGATGAATGTATTCGCGGCAGTAAGGCCGTCGGGTAACAGGCAATATCTTGCTAATAGTCAGATTAATTTTATCGAACCCGATTTTTCTTCCGTCACTAATCTTTCAAAAACGCTTGCTGAAACAATAAAGAAGTTTGGTAAAATAGATTATGTCATACACAATGCCGGGCTTACAAAAGCCAATAAAAAACAGCATTATTTTGAGGTAAATACCGGTTTAACCGGTAATTTTATAAATGCCTTGTTACAAGCGGACGCGGCGCCTTCAAAATTTATTTTTATGAGCAGCCTTGCCGCTTATGGCCCTGGAAACCCAGCGACATTCGAACCCGTTAAAAATACCGATAACCCTGCCCCGATAAGCACCTATGGCGAAAGTAAGCTTAAAGCAGAACAGTTAATCAAATCTCAAAATGATATTCCCTGGTTAATATTCCGGCCTACTGCTGTATTCGGGCCGAGGGAAAAAGAAATATTTGCCATATTCAAGCTCATTAACCGCAATATCCATCCCTGGGTAAACAATAAGGAACAACGGTTGACTTTTATTTATATAAGGGATTTAGCCAGGGCTGTTTTGGATGCGGCTGTTTCGCCTCATTCCAATAGAGCGTACTTTATTTCCGACGGTGAGGAATACTCAAGTAAAGCTTTTGGGGAATATGTCAAGAAACATCTTGGGAAAAGAACCTTGGACATTCCTTTATCACGGAACCTTTTGAAATTTACTGCCCGCAACCTCGAAGGTTTTTATAGTTTTTCGGGTAAAACCCCTGGATTGAATATGGAAAAAGCTATTGAATTTGGCACCACTAACTGGAAATGCGATATTTCTCCTCTTGTTGCAGATATTGGGTTTAAACCGGAATATACCCTTGAAAGCGGAATTAAAGAAACGGTGGAATGGTATAAGAAAGAGGGGTGGCTCTGAAAATATTGAATATCGAATAAAGAATACTGAATATTGAAGTGAATGGCACAATAATTAAAATTATTTGTACCTATAAATTATCAATCAAGGAATTTCTAAGGACTTCGTTATTCATTATTCAATGTTCATTATTCGATATTCTTATGAATTATCTTCCGCGTACCACTCAACAAATGAGCCCGGCGCTTCTCTTAGACTTGCATTGTAAAAAATAAGATTGCCGGGCAATTGCTGTTTTAAGATTCCCACAAATTCGAGCAAAATATTTTCGCAAGTCGGCTGGTAGCTGGTCCATATTACTTTTTCACCGGGTAATTCTTTCTTAAATCGTTTTGCCATATCCGATGAATCATTTAACAGCAGGGAATGGTCATATTTGCTTATTATATGGGTATCAACTATATTCTTAAGTATGTTAAAATCTACTACCATACCATTACAACTATTACCTGCATCATTAACAGGAGTTCCTTTTACCGTTATCGAAAACTTATAGGAATGTCCATGTATGTTTTTACAAGGTCCCTCATATTTATCGAGCGCATGAGCCATTTCAAAACTAAATTCCTGGGTAATGCGTACTTTTGACTGTAATATAGTATTCATATTTATTTTTTTAGGCTCACAATGCTATTGGGATTTCAAATGAATGGAAGTGATATTTATCACTAGGCAATATTGATATGAATCATCTGAAACAACTTATATAGACCTGATATTTGCGGCAAATGTAAAGGAATTCATTGAGTGGTCTCCTGCTTGAAGTTTATATCAACAGGGAATAATAACAGGTAATAAAATAATCCCCATGATTTCATTCGATAATACTTCAGTGGCGTTTAAAGGTAAATCCAATGCCGAATTAAGGCGCTCATACTGGCTTTTCAGGATTGTTGCCAACAGCAGCCTCGTTAAATTAGGGCAGAAGTTTACCAATTTTGCCATCAAGTACCATTTACCTGTAAAATGGTTGATAAAGCCAACCATTTTCAAGCAGTTTTGCGGAGGTGAGGATATACACGAATGCCTGAACACTATTGATAACCTTGGGACATATAATATTGGCTCCATTCTCGATTATTCAGTGGAAGGAAAAGAAAAGGAAAGCGATTTTGACCATGCCGCCGATGAAATTATTAAACCCATTTTGCTTGCTAAAAATAACCCGCATATACCCTTTGCAGTATTCAAGCCTTCAGGCTTAGGTTCATTGGCCATGCTTGAAAAAGTAAGCTCAGGCAAACCTCTTTCGGCTGGCGAAAATTCCTTATGGATAGCTTTTAAAAGCCGGGTTGATAATATTTGCCGCAAAGCTTATGAGTGCAAGGTTCGCTTGCTTATTGACGCTGAAGAAACATGGACGCAGGGTGCCATTGATAACCTGGTGCAGGATATGATGTTTGCCTATAACAAAGAAAAGTGCCTGGTATTTAATACGGTGCAGTTATACCGCAAAGACAGGATGGAGTATTTAATGAAAGTGCTGAAAGACGCAAGGGAGAGAAAATTTTTGCTGGGAATGAAATTGGTCAGGGGGGCATATATGGAAAAAGAAAGAGAGAGGGCTGAAAAATTGGGATACCCGTCGCCTATAAATGATACTAAGGAAGATACGGACAAAATGTATAACGAAGCCCTTAAGTTCTGTGTAGAAAATATAGATGTGTTTTCTATTTGTGTGGGCACACATAATGAAGACAGCGCCATGCTTTTGGTAAACCTGATGGAACAGCATCACATTCAGCCCGACGATTCGCGGATATGGTTTTCACAGTTATTGGGCATGAGCGACCACATAAGCTTCAATGCCGCCAATACCAGCTATAACGTTGCGAAATATGTACCATACGGGCCCATTAAAAATGTACTTCCTTACCTGATACGGCGAGCCCAGGAAAACACTTCGGTAAAGGGGCAAACATCGAGAGAGTTGAATTTAATTCTCACCGAAAAAGAAAGAAGGTCGGCATCGTTATTGCTGCCTGAGAATTCAGTGAGCAAGGCGGAGAAATAAATACACATAAGACAGATTTATTACCACGGAGACACGGAGAGCACAGAGGAATAAGGAGAGAAAGAAAAAACTATCATTTTATTTTACATCTCTCACCAGGCGGAATCCCATAAACCTGTCAGATACTGATGGTGCGACGCCCATGCGCATTGTTACGGTGCAGCCTTGTACCAGGTTTATCCAACTGCCTCCGCGCACAACTTTTAATGTTCCGCTTGCAGGCCCCTGCGGGTCAACCTGGGCATCCCTGGTATAGCTCCCGTACCAGTCAGAGCACCATTCGGCAATGTTCCCCGACATATCATAAAGCCCTGATTCATTGGCTTTCTTTAAGCCTGCGGGGTGTGTTCCGCTTGCTGTATGGCACCAGCAGGCTTCATCCACGTCATTGCTCCCGCTGTATTCATAACCTTTGCTGCCGCTGCCTCCCCTGGCCGCATATTCCCATTCAGCTTCCGTGGCAAGCCTGTAGTGGAATTTTGTAAGCGCGTTGAGTTTGCTTATAAAATATTGCGCCTCGTTCCAGCTTACATTATCAACCGGGCATAAATAACAATCTTTATGTATAGCAGGGTTCGTATCCATAACAGCCAGCCATAAAGCCTGTGTTACTTCATATTTCGATATGTAAAAATTATGCAGTGTTACCTTGTGCGGCGGCCTGGCATCTTCCCCTTCTTCTTCATCAGATGTATCACTTAACCCCATATTAAATGTTCCTCCTTTAACCAATACCATATCATTTTCGAGGTTAAGAATGCTGAATGCCAGAAGAGAATCTAAGGCAGGGTTTTCGAGCTTTGACGCCATGCTTTCTTTTTGGGCATTTACATCAAGGTCAAGCACACATGGCCCCTTGAAGTCACTTTCTTTAACAGGGTAAACCAATGTGTTTTTTTTACTGATGCAGTTGTAAACAATTACGCGGTAGGGCATTTCACTGCCGGTTTTAAAATAAACCTTAACAGAATCGCCGGCTTTTAATTTTGCTCTTTCCTGCCCGTTTATTTTAACAGGACCTTCAGCATGGGCGCATAACCTTATAATGAACTTACTATGCAGAGTATCGGAAGCCGGACTGCTTTTTACTGTATGAGAGGCTGTTTTGTTTTGCGCGGAAATAGTATTGCTGAACAGGCAAATGGCTATCAGTAAGTTTGTGGGTTTTAGAAAATTTCGATTAAAGCGAATACTCATTTTTAGTCGTCGGTTGTCAGTCACAAAATTACTAAAACAAATTGAAGGGTTATTTATTTATGACATCATATATGACGTCCCTGCATATTACACCTGTTTTATTGGTAGGGACACGACATGTCGTGTCCTCACAAAGGTATCTCAGTCAGGATTTTCTTTAATCTGGCCGGTGAATTGCTTTTGGTATCGGTGAAAATATATTAATATATTGTGCATTCCCCGTATTTCTGCGGGATTTCGCTTTTTTTTATAAAAAATAAATATTTTGCTCAATATTTGAAATAAAATGTTTATATTTGCAGTTCGCGAAAGCGCAATTTTGGATATTTGATTTTGAATTTAGAATGAAAAAAACCACTAACCCGATGGATAAAAATGCTAAGGAATTTAGCAGTATTAATAGAAAACTGTACATTTTTTCCGGAAACCGTGTACCAAAATGTGACATTATAAATGAATTAAAAATGAATGTGGCGGTTACCCCTGCGAAATCACCGCCACAAACCGCCACATTCAAATGGAAAACGAAGAGTGAAAAATGAAGAATGAGTTAAGCTAAAAATCTTATCATTTTTAATAAATATATTAATAATCAATCACTTAATCATGTGTTACACTTTTTGGCCATCTAAAACAGGCATGATTTTGAAAATCAATCAATTACCTCAAAAAATATCCCCAAAAGTGTAACATTGTGTAACCCGTCCTTCAAATGAATTATGCAAATTTGCCAACCCAATAAACGAGTAACCAAATTGCTGGAACTTTTAAATAAATATTCGGAACAGAAAATACCTTTCCTGTTTATTATTGATTTTGATAAAGTCAATCCTGTTGTCATACCCCTTGATAAGGTAAACAGAAATGAAATATGGTTTGACTTTAACGGATTTTCAAATATTGGAAACAGCCGGCAGAATCATTCCATAGATTTTAGGTTTGAAAAATATCCTTTGTCTTACGAGGAGTATAAAGTGAAATTCGATAAAATTCAAAAGCATTTAAGGCAAGGCAATAGCTACCTGGTAAACCTGACCGATATTACTAAAATCAATACATCGTTAACCCTTGACGATATTTTTATATATAGTAAAGCTCCGTATAAACTGCTGATAAAGAATCATTTTGTAGTCTTTTCACCGGAGCCTTTTGTGAAAATAAAAGATGGCATTATTTCATCGTTCCCCATGAAAGGGACAATAAATGCCTCGATACGCGGTGCGGAAAAGCTGATTATGGAAAATGAAAAAGAGTTAGCGGAACATTCTACCATGGTTGACCTTATAAGGAATGATTTAAGCATGGTGGCAAAACGTGTAGAACTAAAAAGGTTCAGGTATATTAGCCGTATTAAGACATTTAATTCAGAGCTATTGCAGGTCAGTTCTGAAATCAGCGGAATTGTAAACGAAAGTTTAATGTACCATATAGGGACTCTTTTCTCACATTTGCTTCCTGCAGGTTCGGTAACCGGCGCGCCAAAGAAGAAAACGGTTGAAATTATCAAAGAAGTTGAAGGATATGAAAGAGGTTATTATACAGGTGTATTTGGTTACTTTGACGGAAAGAATATTGAAAGCGCTGTTATGATCAGGTTTATAGAAAAAATAAATAACGAAATGTATTTTAAAAGTGGCGGCGGTATTACAGTTTATAGTGACCCTGAACCGGAATACAGGGAATTAATTGATAAAATATATGTACCCATTAATAGAGTCAATTAAAGTTTCTGACGGGCGTTTCCAGAACCTGTCCTTGCATAATGCAAGGTTAAACAAGTCCAGGAGGGAATTATGGGCTTGCAAAGATGAGATTGATATAGCGGAATCGGTTGTTATTCCCGGAAATGTGGTTAAGGGAATATATAAATGCACGGTTACTTATGGCAAAACCATCACTAACATTCAGTTTCAACCCTATGCAATACGGAAAATCAACAGCCTGAAATTAGTTGCTGATAACACGATTGATTATTCCTATAAATATGCCAACAGGGATTGTCTGAACAAATTATTGGAACAAAAAGAAGGATGCGATGAGATAATTATAGTAAAACATAAAATGCTTACCGATACTTCTTTTTCAAATATTGCAATGTATGATGGTAAAAAATGGCTGACTCCTGTTAAGCCTCTGCTTAAAGGTACAAAAAGGGAAGAACTCTTGCAGCAGGGATTGATTGCAGAAGCTGAGATAAGCATAAGCGACCTGAAGAACTTCAATAAATTAAGCTTGATTAATGCCATGCTCGACCTGGGAGATATAGTAATTGCTGTAAATGATTTGAGATAAAAATTACCTTGAACTCAGTATTCGCTAAAACTTTAACTCAACAAACGATTCACCTGAAATATTGTCGGTTATTTTCTTTGCAATATATGGTGCAAATACCGGATCGGGCGTAGCGCCCGGTTCCACAATAAGATACCTGATATGATTTGCCTTTACAAAATCAATTTTAGAATGTTCTGTGCTTATATATGTTCCGTTATTTTTTTGCTCGTTTATAAACCTTGTAAATGGATTGAAATTGGCCATTGATTGTTTATGCAGGTTAGTATTTTTATTCAAGGAATCAACAGCATAACATAACCGGGTTACTGAATTATAAGTAGTCATGGCTGTTAAATACGAAGCGATGCTAGGTTCAAAAGGATTGCCTGTAGCGATATACAGGCTGTCTTGCTGCGAAGAAACTGCAAGAAGGGGATTTTCGGTTTTTACTTCCATCTGCACCGCGTTAAGGTATTCTTTGGAATATTTGCTTTGGTATATATTCTTTAGCCTAAGGTTGCTTTCCCAACCCTGCATTGCAGTGAAAAAAATTGCAGGCAGCACCAGTGCAAGGAAGATAATTTTGTGAGCAACTGTTTTTATATGGCAATATGAATACAACAGAAGGGCGAATAATAATATATGAAAGCATGATGTAAAAAAATAATAGTGAAGTTCATAAGAACCAAAGTAATTATATAAAACCATCCAAAACGAAAATGAAACTTATGACAATAAAATAAACCGCTGCGGTTACATTTTTAAAGTTAAGCGAACGGGAAAAGAGCAATGAATAGGCAATGGCCAATAAATATGGAAAATAAACTATTAAAGCTACTTCACTTTTATATACAAATGTTTTAAGAGAGAATAAGAATGGCGCGGCTAAATTCAGTGAAAATGCCGGAATACCCAACATTTGTTCTTTATTGAAAATTCTATAAAACATGAAAACAATGGCCGCAACAGTTAAAAGATATAAAAACAATTTTACCTCTGGTTTTTTCTTTAGAACGGAATGAGTAAAAATCAAAATAAAACACACGGCAAATACTGATGGGGCATATACTATGGAGAATATGGGTAAAAGAAGGAAAACCAATAACGCAATATTGTATTTAGCGTTTTGCCACAATAGCAGCGACGCAACTATAACCACATAATATAAAGTAAGCTTTGCATCGGGTACAAAGATGTTGAAATAGAAATACGACCAGTTGAATAAGGAATGTTTGTCCATGAAGCTGACATGCAAACCACATACAAATAAAATAAGGCAGCTAAAAATTTTAATAAATGGTGTTATGGAGTATTTCTCAGCGAAGGCCCAGAAACCTAAAATTAACAGGAAATAAAGGAGAGGATTGACAGATAATTCGGTTATTAAATATGCATTTTGACCAAACAGGGCGCTTAAGAATGAAATTATCCAGAATAAAGAATAATGATAAGGCGAAATACTGTCAGCGGTACCGGCAAGGTAATTCCAATCGAGCGTTTCAATGCCACTGTAATTCAAATACATGGCCGCGTGGGCATTAAACAGGTCATCAAAATTGATTATGGCAGGGAATCCATTGTTTGTAACCATTATCAGCCAATATTGACAGGCAAAAAGTATGCTTAGTAATAATATAACCGGAAAAACAGCTTTCTTATCTTCTGCAATGCCCTTAATTTGTTTAATCGGCGCAAATGAAAATTTATTGCCGCTTAAGAATAAAATAAAAATCAGAACAGGGATTATGCCAATATTTATTGATATACATCTGGATTTAAGAAGTGAATAAACCAAAACAACAAATACAAGCCCCGTAAAAGTTTTGGCAAATACCCTTGAGTACAATCCATTTATTTTTATTGCAAGAGAGGCATATAAAACATGCCCTGAAAAATAAAATATTAAAAAGCCGGCTAAAAAAACAGGTAATAGTACATGGAGAAAATCGTATTGCTGAAAATCTTATACGGCAAAAATAAAAGGTTATACCGGTAAGCACAAACATTTACTCTAAATCAGATTTCGCTCTCCCGTGTATCACTTATTAACAAACCAATGCAATTGTTAATAATTATTTGAAACAATTAAAAAACAGGCTTCGTTAAAATATAATACTATCAATATGACTCATTATGAATAAAAGCGTAGATTCAGTAATTTCAATAGAAAAAGAAACTATTGAAAAATTGCATTTTCCGGAAGAAGAGGTGCTGTTAACCGGCGAACAGATTAATGGCAGGCTTTATGAAGCTGAAAGAGCCGCCAAATTGGGCAACTATTTTAAAGACAAGGTGAAGATTATTTTTGAAGACAATGAAGGCATGAAAATGGTTGAGACTACTATTTGGGGTGTAACCGACAGGAAACTATTGTTAAAAAGAGGAATATCACTGCCATTGTACCGTGTTCATGATATAATTATTTAGAAGTATTTTGTAATAGTGCAATTAACCACTCACTCATAAAACTATTATGCATAATTGTCCTTTATATAAAGTAAAGAGGCACATGATTTTGGATTTCCATCATTTTAAATACTTTTGTTTTGCAGAGTATTTATTTATTCCGGTACCTATAAAGATATGCTATGACAGACAAAAAACTAATAGAGATTTTTTTCCGCAACCTGCAGGATAGTATTTGCGTTGGGTTGGAATCTATAGATGGTAAGGCGACGTTTAAAGAAGATTTATGGGAAAGGCCTGAAGGCGGAGGAGGAAGAACAAGGGTTATAGAAGATGGAGCTATATTTGAAAAAGGAGGAGTGAATTTCTCATCTGTCTATGGCAATTGTCCCGATTTTTTGAAACGGGAAGCAGGGATTCCACTGAATGAGAATATACAATTTCATGCGACCGGGGTATCGTTGGTCATTCATCCTAACCACCCTTTTGTTCCAATAATACATATGAATGTCCGTTATTTTGAAGCCGGAAAAATATGGTGGTTTGGCGGAGGTATTGATTTAACTCCACATTATATAGACATTGATGAAGCAAAATTTTTTCACCTGCATTTAAAGAAAATATGCGACGCCCATAATGTGGCATATTACACAGAATTTAAAAAATGGGCAGATGAGTATTTTTTTATAAAGCATAGGAACGAAACACGCGGTATCGGAGGTATCTTTTTCGACAGGCTTTCGGGAAATGATTCTTTTTCCATTGACCAGCGGTTTGCATTTGTAAAATCGGTTGGTGAAAGTTTTTTGGAGATTTACCCGGTTTTGGTTCAAAATAACCGCTCAAAACCATTCAGCGATGAAAACCGGTATTGGCAGTTGTTAAGGCGTGGCAGATATGCCGAATTTAACCTGGTATATGACAAGGGAACAAAGTTTGGGCTTTTAACTAACGGAAGGTCAGAATCAATATTAATGAGTTTGCCTCCCTTGGCCCGTTGGGATTACAACATTTTACCTCATCCTAATACACTGGAAAGCAATACTTTGCAATTGCTCAATCAAATTAATACGTGGGGAACATAAAAAAAGTTACATTTTTTTTGGTTTTTTAACAAAAAATGATTACTTTTGATACAGCAAATGTAAAATTCTGTTTATATATGGGTATTGAAATTGAGTTAGTTATTTTTCAGCGATGATAATTATCACGGTTTTTACATGTATATTTCAATTATGCCTATTTTCAGGCAAGGTGTTTAAAAGCATTATCGGGAAATTATTTTTTGAATCCAAACTAAAACGTGAACTTTCACTTAATAATGTTTCGTCTGTTTATATGTGTTATTTTCAATTATTCTTAAAACATTGCTTTTCCTGTTCTTTAATAGAAGCTTCTGAATACGGGGGCTTTCGGTTAAAATATTTATTAATTATTGAATAAAAAATAGAGTTGAATACAAATTCAGAACTATGAAAAAAACTTACTTCACACAAAAATTAAAAGCTTGCTTGCTTGGTTGCAGCATACTTTTATCGGGCTTTATGGGTTTACATGCTCAAACTATCGCCCCGCTTGATAAACATGCCCGCCATGAATTAGTTGAGCGGCTCGAAAAAATTGAAGGAGAAGTATCAGAAATAAAAGATGTAATATCCATGGGGCTTAGGCAGGAAACCGGAATGTCAGATGTTGATTTTTCAGATTTTATGAACTATTATGCCGATACATTATCGGGGAATTCAAGAAAATTATCCCATTATTTGAGGCATCATCCCGACCCGGATACTTTGATGAAGCAGAAATATATAGCTGCAATGCAAGCTCATTATGTTAAGTTATTTCATACGTTTAAAGAAACCGAGGCTGAGTTTCCCTCAAGTGTGGCAGAAGTTTTATATCAGCATAGCCACCGGCCATTATATACCATGACCTGTAATCCTGCTTGCGACAATGTTGGCTTTGAAAATGGTACATTATCCGCATGGACTACCGGTTATGCCTCTTGTTCATCTGAAGATAATCCGGCATGCATCAAAGCACCCAATAACGGTGGCCCTACTGCTTTTAAATATAGCACGCCTGTTCTGGCGGCCGGCGCAGGCACCACGGGTGGAGGGCCTGACGCTGCTACCGGCAACGATTACCAGGTAACCCTGATGAGCGGGGCTGGGGTTGACCCTGTTGTAAAGAATGGCGGAGGTGTTCTTCCGGTTGTTCCCCCGGGTTATACATATTCAGCTATGATTGGCGATGGTTGCCAAGAGCTTACGGGCGAACCGAATTTTGGAGTTGGTATTTTAGAACAAGAGTTTACAGTGACCCCTGCCAATGAGGATTTTTATTATAATTATGCCATAGTATTGGAAGACCCTCCCCATTGTACA
>JBKQUY010000020.1:0-35153 GCA_052325425.1 Bacteroidia bacterium
GTTAAAGTTAATACCTCCGGTACCTGTCGTTTCAATAGTTCCGGCAGACTGGGCAATCGCTCCATTAAAAGTTATAGAGCCACTACCCGTTGTCTTAATAGTAGCGGCAGAGGACATGGTTGTAGTAGTGGTACTGGCATTAAGGGTAGCGCTGCCTGTAGTAACAGTAATATCAATAAGGCTTGTGCCTGAAGTTTCATCAAGATAGCCATTAACCGTTAAAGTGCCTCCGTTAACAAAAATGGTACCATCGCCTGTGCCTGTTCCATAAATTACATCTGAGGTTCCGCCTGATGCTCCAACTGTAAGTGTAATCCCTGTATTGAGTGTAACTTCAGCTTTGGTAACTGTGGTACCTCCCATCTCAAGAGTGGCAATGGCAGAATTGGCGGTTACCGTTACAGAATAGGTGGAGGCAATTATTACAATATCATTTCCGTCTCCATCCTGGTCTGGGTATGTTTCAGCATCACCATGCGGGTTTGCGGTATGGGTCCAGGTAGTGGAAACATCCCAGTTAGTTGAAGCTTTTGCAGTCCAGGTGGAGCCATTGCCAAAAGCTATATTGCTGCTCGCCAGCAACAATAAAAGCAATCCCCAAAGGAAGAAGCCTGATTTCTTACTGTTTTTATTGAATAAAAATCGGAACATCAATTTGTTACATTAATGCAATGATAATTTTAAACGTTAATTAATACTACTTTAAACCTCTTCCAAAGCAACACTAAGGTTTCGCATTTACGTTAAAAGCAATTAAAAGTTACAAATATTATGTCTTTTTTGAAAAAACTAAACCGATTAATATTTACGTTAATTTTAGACAATTTCCATCAAAAAGTCGCGCTTTTTACATAAATAATTACAAATATATGGTTTTTTTTGGCAAAAAACTACCAATCCTTGCTCGTTTATCAAAACAAAGATGTTAAAAAGGGTCGATTTTCTATCACCCTTCGGCATTCAAAATACCGACACTTTCAGGCCGTTATTAGAAATTTATGTCACTATATCCTCTATTCTATATTTTTCTCAGGTATAATTTTAATATCCAAAAACAAGTTTCTTGTTATAAACCCCTTCGCCTCCTGTAATTTGCAGAATATAAACACCTCTTGCCACTTGCGCATTAATTTTATAATCTTTCAACCCTGCTGAAACATTAATATTTTGTGTGGAAATTACCTGCCCAAACATATTGATAAGCGTAAGTGTGTATATACCAGGCGAATTTGAATTTACCTGCATATCAATAGTATTATCATTGATGCAATAAGCATTTACACTTTCAGAATTTTCGCAGGATTCAAAAACAATTGTGTTAAACTGTTCCGTATTTCCATCCAAATCGGTTTGCGAAATTCTGTAATATGAAATGCCTGGAAGAGGGCTTTCGTCAATTGCGGAATATGTATGAGATGCGCTGCTGGTACCTGCTCCTTTTACTACCGCTATAGTTGTAAAATTAATGCCATCCTGTGTCCTGTCAATGGTAAAATAATCGTTATCGGTTTCTGTCGCGGTTGTCCATTGCAAAAGGGCATAGTAGTTCTGGCATTGGGCGGTAAAGGAAGTCAATTGAATTGGAAGCGGGGAACTTGTCAGGTTATCTGTACCTACATACCATGTAGCAGCCATTTGTGCCAGGGTAAGGCCTGTGCGTTCAACCTCAAAATCATTTGCGCCATAAAATTGCGATGGAGCAACATAGGTGCCAACAGTACCTGCCGCATTAGAGGCATTTATATCGCCTGTTACAAATGTTTGAAAACCATCTCCTCCAAACATTATTTCTGCTGAAGCAGCGGTTGATAAGACTAAGCCGGTATATGATACCACCCAATCGGCATTAGATATTCCCACCACAGTATTGCCCCATGAAGCATCGGGGTAAGATGTAATTGCCTTTGAGCCTGCGGCAGTGGATGTTTGCGACAAGGTTATGGTGCCGCCGGTAGTGATTGTGCTCGACTGCCCAAACCAAAATGGCTCAAATGCAGAAGATGGGGAACCGATAGGGAAAAAACCTGTAGTTGAAACAGAAGCCGCGGAGGGCAAAGCGGTAACTCCCGCAACGGTTGCCAGCCAACGGGTAAACGTTCCTCCGTATGCCCAGCCTGAAAGCGTTGTGGGATTGGGGTAGCTGACAGAGCCCGGCGCCGCTGCGCTGGTGCCTATTGTAAGGGTGTTGCCATTCAGGTTTATTAATCCGGCATTGGTTGATTTGAAAGTAAGAGCGCCGGCAACAGTCATGGAAGCATCAAATACGAGTCCACCGGATGAATTATTGACGGTAAGATTATCAAAAGTAGTGGCAGCCGAACCTGACAAGGTTTGAGCAGCCGAGCCATCAAAATCAATGGTGCTTGTATTTTGGGTAAAACCTAAATTGTTTGTCCAATTACCGCCTAAATAAATAGTATAGGTGCTGCCAACAAAAGTTCCGGTATTTATCAGTAAATTTCCGTCAATGGTAAGATTACCGCCCGGGGTTTTATTTCCGGCAGTAGAAATGGTCAGATTACCATAAGTGGTAAGGTCGAAAATAGTTTGGGTGGCGCCATAATATTCCACTGTGCCGGAAGTAAGCGACATAGAGGCAAAGTTATTTGGGAAACTGCTTGTACCGGCCGAAGGCGCATCTCCGCCGGTAGTTCCCGAAAGCCGTAAAGTGCTGTTGGATGCTAGTGAAAGTGTCCCGCCTCCTGCAGTTCGGTTCGCATTAAAGGTTACCATATCGAAGGTGGCATAGCTGCCGATAGTCAGATTACTTACTATGCTGACATTTCCCCCGAGAGATTTTGTGCTTGACCCGGAACCGGTTGAATTACTGATAATCAGGTTACCATAGGTTCCGGCAGTTATAGTTTGGTTAACGCCGTTTCCGGAATTGTAATTGATGGTACTGTTAGTATTTATTGTACCAAGGGTAGGAACAGTAGCATTTTGGATGGTTAGAGTTGCATTGCCGGATATATTAATTGTCCCTGTAAAGCTATAGGCCGGGGGTATTGTAAAATTAATGGCAGCCGTTCCATTGCCTAAAACTACTATGGAACCGTTTCCGGAAACCGTCCAGGCTGAGCCTATGGTAGGAGCAGCATTATTCCTTATATTATAAGTGCATTTCTGGGTGGTAAAATTTGCAGGGTTTGCCCCGCTTCCATCTGTGTTTATTCCCCATGATGTTGTCTGATCAAGATTGCCCGAAGAATTAGAATAGTAGTTGGTATGATATTCGTCTGCCCCAATATCCGGTGGGTTTGAGCGGAGGTCATTAAAATAATCCACCGTAATACCTGTTCCAAATAAAGCAAGCCCTATTACCGAACTGGAACCGGTGATAGTTAAATCAGGAGGAGTGGAAGTCGGCCCATTAAACGAAGGGTTTGAACTTATGCTGTTAGCATCCTGACCTGAACCTGTTTGCCAATTAGCCAGTGTTACATACGAAGTAGCGTTAATAATTCCTGCATCAGTCGCACTATATAAATCGTTATAATTAGAAGTCAGGCCTGTTTTACTTGAAACGTCTATGGAATAATGTGTTGCCGCACCCGAACGGGCGTTGTAAAAAATATTATTTTCCACTGTACGGGCTGCGGTAACACTGCTATAATAACAATTAGTGTTTGAACCCGCGGTAACAGTCCCTCCAATATAAACGCTGTTAAAATAATATAAATTACCTGCTGTGGCAGATACCTGGTAAATGCCATCAATTGCATACCCGGTAGCCACACCGTTTCCGAGGGTTATCATATTATTGCTGGTAGTGGCAATGCCAGCCTGAATTTTTATTCCATAAATAGTTGACGCGGTGGAGGTGCCGCTGACTGCAAGGCCATAAATAGCATTTGCTGAAATGGAATTGGCGCCGGTAGTGGGGCCGGAATAATAAATGCCGTAAACATCATTGGCAGTTGCCCCGGCATAAGTATTGGTAAGGCTATATATTGTATTATTTGCAATTGTCTGGCCCGCAGTGGTGTTTATCATATTAATGCCGATTAAGTCTGAGGTTATGGGAGCAGTTGTAGTTATAGTTGCAATAGTGTTGTTATATATATTGCAATACGAGGCACCACCGCTCCATGCATATATTCCCTGCGTTACTGCGCCGCCTGAGGTGGCATAAGTTGTATTATTGGTGATATTTTCAATAGTATTATTTTCAATGTTACAGGTAAAAGCGCCCGTAGTTCCCTGCCATATTCCGGTAATAGAAACCTCGGCAGTTGAACTTGTGGCATACTGAATACTGCTTGCGGTTGTTGTGCTGCCTACTGTATTACTGCTGATTGAGAAATTGTTAGTCAGCGCTCCGTGGCAATCAAATCCGTTAAGGGTTCCGGTCTGGGTGGTACTTCCCCCGCTTACGGTAATTGAGCCAATAACATTATCATCGGCGCTTCCTGACGAGGCGGAAGAATAAATACAACCTATGACAAAACCTGCAGTGCTTGTTGTAGCGTAGTTGCAGGTAACAGCTCCTGTACCGGTGGAACTGCCTACTGTATTGCCATTAACAACAACATAACCTCCTGTAACAGCTATACCCAGGAAATCATAAGTGCCCGCTGTTGCTGCTTTTGCCCCAAATGTAATATTTGTAACGGTATTATTTTCAACAGTACAGGCTCCTGTTGTACCTGCATCAATATAAATACCATAAAATAAATCATTTTCTGTCATTCCGGCGCCAAAACTTAAGGAGCTGCCTCCGCAACTTGCCGCCTCTCCCCCTACATAATATCCGGTTACAACATAATCAATACCCGTATTATTAATATAAAGACAAAACACATCAAGAGCAGCGGTAGGGGTCCTCGTAGCAGTTTGATAAAAACTGTTATTGGTTATGTTCCAGGCAGTATTTCCAGTTGAAATATACATACCTAAAGCATCAGCTCCGGCAGCTACATAAAAATTATAAATATTGCAATTGGAAATAGTATTTGCGTTATTATATTCTCCGGCGGTATTGGTTCCCGATGAATATATGCAGACATAAGGGGTGGTTGCCCCATCGTGAATATCACAGTATTGGATGGTATTGTAATTGTTGCCACTGGAAGCAGCCGTGCTGAAAACAACATCGCCAAGGGCAAGCGATGTGCTTACTCCCTCAATGTTGCAATATTGAATGGTGTTATAACTGGCATCATTAATAAACTCTATAGTATAACCGGCGGTATTGGTATTGGCAACAATAAGGCCTTCAGTAGTCCCTGTCAGGTTGACCCTGCCGTCTAAAATATAGTTATCACAACCGTTAAGGTTTATAGTTCCTGTTGCACTTGCAGAGGTAATAGATAAGCCGCTGACACCAGGGTAAATGGTAATAGTATAAGTACCATTATTTTTAGAAGGTACAATGGGATAGGTTTCCGCTGCAGCCGGGTATCCTGTAACAAGTACAAGGTCAATATTACCAGTAACAGTACCAGCAGAAATGGCAGTAAAAGCATTGGTAAGGTTTGTCCAGGTACCGGCGGTACCCACATTATAGCTGCCACTGTAATTAACTGCACGTGACACAAACGGGCATAGCCACAATGAAATTAGTATCAGGTTTACTAATATTGCTCTCTGAAAGCTTCTTATGTATAAACCTCTGTGCATTACCTATAATCTTTACCCATTACAATTTGCTTTGTAAAAACATTCATCAACACCGCCACTAAAACACTAAAATATTCCTACTCTTATCGCTTAATATTTATACGGCTAAATCATATAGAGGTTACTATTCAGCCATATCTGAAATTTGAAAATTTATGGTGATTAAATAGACCTCATTAACAATGAGTTGCCTGTAAAAAACCACTATTTGTCGCCAAAATTTTCAATACCTGTAAATCAAAGAATACCTCAAATAACCAGCATCTTATATTCAGGTTGCAAGGTACTTCATGCAGAGGAATTTTTTATTGATATAAATCAATTAAATCAATAATTCTGCCGTATAAGGAGCCGCTTTAGTCCCAGATTGTTTTTTACGGCATTATAAAAGGAAGGTATTTTATCCTAGTGTCTGCTTGTAATCGGCGGCGGAAAGAAGGCTGCCAGCCTCGGCAGGGTTATGAACGGCTATTTTAACCATCCATCCATCGCCATAAGGGTCCTTGTTCACTAATTCGGGGCTCGATTCGAGCTTGGGATTAACTTCAAGAACTTTGCCTGTAATGGGCATAAAAAGGTCGGAAACCGTTTTAACGGCTTCAACGGTGCCAAAAAGCTCACCATGTTTTATTTCCTGTCCAACCGTATTAATATCTATAAATACAATATCGCCAAGTTCGCCTTGTGCAAAATCAGTAATGCCAACATAAGCTTCATTGCCGTTAATTCGAATCCATTCGTGGTCTTTGGTGTATTTCAGGTCGTCAGGAAAATTCATAAACTGATGTTTTTTATTGAGGGCGCAAATATAAATTATCTATTTTAATAATGGTAAATTTATATTAGCTAACACCAATTAAAAGATGATCAGATAGCCAGTAAGCAAATATTTTGAATTAATTTGATGATTGGGAGATTTGATAATTGCAGGCTTTCCAGATAGTTCTATTATCAGATTATCATATCATCAAATTATCATATCATCAAATTATCAAATTCGTTTTTTAGCTTATGTACCTGAACAGTAAAAAAACATACTTTTGCAATACTAATTATTCATTTGAATCATGAACGACGAATTGCAATTTATATTAGACGATGCCAAAGAGCAAATGCAAAAGGCAATAAGCCACCTGGAAAATGAACTTGCCAAAATACGCGCCGGCAGGGCAAACCCCATGATGCTCGAAAATATTATGGTTGACTATTACGGCAACCGCACCCCCCTGAGGCATACCGCTAATATTAATTCACAGGATGCCCGCACCCTTGTAATACAGCCATGGGAACCGGGTATGCTCGATGCCATAGAGAAAGCCATACAGGCTGCTAACCTTGGCGTTTCACCGCAAAACGATGGTAAAATAGTACGTATCTCTATACCGCCTCTCACAGAAGAACGAAGAAAGGAAATGGTTAAAAAAGTGAAGGGCGAAGCCGAAAACTGCAAAGTATCTATCCGTAACTTAAGGAGGGAAACAAACGAAGCCATTAAGGCCTTGCTGAAAGAAGGTGTACCTGAAGATGAAGCCAAAGAAGCGGAAACAAAAGCACAGCACCTTACCGATGAATACATCGTTCAGGCAGATAAACATGCCGAGAAAAAAGAACATGAGATACTCACCGTTTAAGGAATAATGAATTCTGAAGTCAACAGCCAAAATCAAAGTAAACGAAAGTTTGATTTGGAAGAAAGGTTGATTGATTTTGCAGTTCTTATAATTGAGGTTTCGGAAAGTTTAAATACCACTCCTGCGGGAAAACATATTTCGGGACAGATTGTTCGCTCAGGAACATCACCGGCATTACATTACGGTGAAGCGCAAAGCGCGGAGTCAAGGGCGGATTTTGTCCATAAATTAAAGGTGCTATTGAAAGAATTAAGAGAAACTTTGGTTGGCTTGAAAATTACAAAAAGAGTCGGGTTGACCAATAAAATGGAAATAGTTGACAAGGGAATAATTGAATGCAATGAGTTAATCGCCATTTTTAACAAGAGCATTGAAACTGCAAAAAAGAATAACGTAAAGGAAAAATAATATCTCAGCCGTTAGAACTTCGTTATTCATTATTTAATGTTCAATATTCGATATTTCAGCTATCAGGTTTTCCTTTTATTTATAAGAAACACCCCGGCTATTATGGCAAGAAAGCCCAAAATCTGTATTATGCCAAGCCGCTCACCGTCGAGCAGCCCCCATAAAATGGCTACTACCGGGATGAAATAGGTAATTGAAGCGGTGAACAAAACACTGGATGTTTTTAGGAGTTTATTGAACATTATCTGCGATACTCCTGTCCCGAATACACCTAAAATAACTACAAATAAAAAGCTGATAACCGCATTGCTGCCCGATGATATTCGTTGTACAAAATCAGTGGAAAAAAGATAAGCTGCCGTAAGCGGCCCGACGCCAAAAAGCGCGAAGCCCGATAGCTGAACACTGTTTATTGGCCCCAGGAAAGACTTGATTATATTGACATTGAACGCATAACAGATACATGCCACAATTATATATATACTGAAATAATAATTACCATCGAAACCGCCTTTGGCATTGTAAACGACTGTCAATATTGCTCCTGCCAGGCCAAGGAAAACACCCACAACTTTTATTACGCTGGTTTTCATTTTGAAAAATAGAACGCCTACCACAAGCGAAAAAACAGTAGTAAGAGAATTAAGAATGCCGGCAACAGAACTGGAAAGGCCGGTCTCGGCTTTGGTAAATAAAAATGCCGGAATACCATTTCCTAATAAACCCGCGACAATGATAAAAAACCATTTATCAGCAGGTATTTTTTTAATGTGACCAATTACAAAGGGGAATAAAAAGAGAAACGAAACTACCATGCGAATGGCTGCAACTTGTGGCGGGGTATAAACATCCAGGCCCCGTTTCATCAGAATAAAAGAACTGCCCCATATAAGCGCCAACAGCACAAATAAAAGCCATTTAATAAAAGAAGAATTGGAATTGGGCATAAGTTATTGCTTGAGCACAAAGGTAAAGAAAGGATAACAATGAATAAATAAAATAGCTATCTTTGGAGAGTATTTCATTATGACAAAACATAAGAAAGTACTTTTTTCTATTCTGCAAGGTAACTCTGACCTGAATATTTCGTTTAGTGAATTATGTAACTTATTGTTGCTTTTAGGGTTTGAATAAAGAATAAAAGGCAGCCATCATATATTTTACAAAGACGGGATAGTAGAAATAATAAACATTCAACCGGAAGGCTCCAAAGCGAAACCTTACCAGGTAAAACAAGTAAGAAACCTTATATTGAAATATAAATTATCAGAACTATTATGACGCGATATGAAATTATAATTTACTGGAGCGAAGAGGACAGAGCATATATAGCTGAAGTACCTGAATTACCGGGTTGCATGGCAGACGGAAGCACTTACAGAAAAGCCCTGGATAATGTAGAACTTATTATTGACCAGTGGATTGAAACAGCAAAGTCCCTTAAACGCCCTGTACCCGAACCTAAGGGTAGGTTGCTTTTTGCTTAATGTCTTATAAATAAAGGCATAAGCTAATTATATCACCCTGCCTAATTTTTGCTTGAACATACTCTTGGCGGTATCAAGTTTGTGGCGGCGTTCCAGTATCATATTGAGTTCTTCTGCATTCAGCACATGTTTCATATTTTCCTGCAAGTCGCGTATCATAATTTCAATTTTCCTGCTTTTAAGCGCATATACAGCTTTTTCAGCAGTGCTGCCCAGGTGGTCTTTTTCCGTTTTTATTCCAATACTCCTCCGGCTCCAGTCGCTTATGGCATATAAGTCAACGCCGAGCGACATGGCCATTTGGCTTACCGCAGGGTCTTCGTGGCGCAGAAAATATTCTTCACTGATGGGCATTCCCTTGTCATAAAACGCGCAACAATCCTCATACATCTTACGGCATATTTCATTTTCAAAAGCAAAATCGTCATCCCTCATACTTTGAATAATGAAATCTGATATTTTCATGGTAATCATAGCTGGCATTTCCCCATCCTCGGCTTCGCCGGTAAAAATACCTTCTTCGTTGCCATATTTCATTAAAACCCTTATCACTTCTTTCTCCTGGGCTTCTGATGAAAATATATTATAATCAGTTTGTGTAGCAGCCTGCTTATTCGTTACAACACTGTGCGAAAGCGCTTTACCGGCGCTCTCATCACCCAGTCTCCTGCGAATCAATTTCATTTCGCTCCATAAAACATCTTCCTCCAAATCCATGAGACGACTGCATTCCTTTACATATACCGACCGCGTTATCCGTTCAGGGATATCGGCTATGGTAGAAACCATTTCTTTAATAAGCGCCGCTTTTTTGATGGGGTCATGCGCTGCCTCTTCTGTCAGGGCTCTTGTTTTATATACAATAAAATCAATGGCATTGGTTTGCAGGTAATCTTTTAACTCTGCCGGAGTATGCTTTCGGGCAAATGTATCGGGGTCGTCTTCGGCAGGCAAGGTGACTATCTTAACATTCATTCCTTCTTTTAACGCAAGGTTAAACCCGCGTTCGGTGGCTTTCACTCCTGCCGCATCCCCGTCATATAAAATGGTTATGTTAGGAGTATAGCGGCGTATGAGCCTTAGTTGCTCAATAGTCAGCGATGTGCCGGAAGATGCAACCACATTCTCCACCCCGGATTGATGCATTGAAATAACATCGGCGTAACCTTCAACCAGGTAGCAAATATCTTCGGCGGTAATTGCCTTGCGTGCCAGGTGCAATCCATATAACACATTGCTTTTATGGTATAATGGAGTCTCAGGTGAGTTGACATATTTAGCCACATTCTTATCCTTCCTCAACGTGCGGCCTCCGAATGCAATAACGCGCCCGCTTATATTATGAACCGGGAACATAACTCTGCCTGCAAAGCGGTCGTAGCAATGATTTGGGTCAGGTTCAGCCTGTGCAAGCGCTGTTTCATCATCTGAACTTCTGACCAGCCCGGCCAGTAAAAGAAACCTGGTTTTATATCCAGCGCTTAACGCGGCTGTCAAAAAAGCCTTTGAGTTTTCCGGCGAATATCCCAGCTGGAATTTTTCAATTGTCTGCGGGCTGAAACCTCTTTCTTCAAGGTAGCTTAACCCTATGGTCCTGCCCGTTTCGGTTTGCAATTGCTCGCTGAAAAATTTCTGTGCAAAGGCGCAAACAATCATCAGGCTTTCACGCTCGCTATCTTTCTCCTGCTGCTCGCTTGTCCTCTCTTCTTCTACTATTTCAATTTTATATTTCCGGGCTAAATATTTTAAGGCATTTACATAATCCATCTGCTCATGCTCCATCACAAAATTCACCACGTTTCCACCCCTGCTGCAGCCAAAACATTTATATATGCCTTTTGCCGGAGAAACGGTAAAAGAAGGTGTTTTTTCGTTGTGAAAAGGGCACAGGCCCATGTAATTGGCCCCACGCTTTTTCAGGTTGACAAAATCGCCAACCACCTCCTCAATGCGGGCGGTAGTAAAAATGCGGTCTATAGTTTCGCGTGGAATCATTTTTCAATTACAATTTTGCAAAGGTAAGTATAAACCTATCGCAATAAAAGTTCTTTAACCTGTTCAGGTGTAATTGAGTTTATACAGGCGCAATAAGTGTTGTTTTTGCACCCGGTGCAATTTTTTTCAAGGGCTAAATAATGCCCGTCAGGTCCCAATGGAGCCCATCTGCCTGCATGTATGGGCCTCAGGGAGGGATACAAACCGATTGCTTTAATGCCTAAAGCTGCAGCCAGGTGTAATGGTCCGGTACTTGCCGCAACCAATCCATCTGCTTTTGAAATAAAAGCTATGAGTTGTGAAAAATCCAGTTTCCCCGTCATGTCTATTACCTCGGGATGATTATTTAAAAGGTTTTCACGGATTATTTTTCCTTCTTCTTCAGTTCCCGTAACAAATATTTTAAATTTTTCCTTCGGAAGTATTTCCACTAATTTGTTATAATGCTTCCAATCCCATTCCCTGGCGCTGCCCCTCGATTTTGGATGAATGATTAAGTTAAATATGTTCTTATCGAACAAATTACTGTTTAATGGCGGAATTTTTGTGAGACTGTAACTGTTAATTAATTCTTCCTTGCCGGGAACATCAAGGCCCAAGGGCCTGGCAAGTTTAAAATTAAGCTGCGCCTCATGCAGGGAAGATCTTTTACGCGAGAAATTAATGAGTTTGTTGCAATATAACCAATGGTAAGAACGATGGCTGGTGCCTATCCTCAGGGGTATGCCGGCCTTGCGGGTAATCCACCCCACTTCATGATTGGGAAATACATGAATGATTACATCCGCTTTAAGTTCTTTAAAGAAATTTACCTGCATAAATGTTTCGGGCAGGCTTAAAATTTCATCCACATCAAGAAACCTGTCAATACTTGAACAGGACTCAATAAGTGGACGCATATATTTTCTTGCCAGGAATAATATGGTGGCTTGCGGGTATTTTTTCCTGATATATGCCGCCAGGGGCAAAGTAAGAACCACATCGCCAATATTATCTGTCCGGCTTATTATGATTACAGGTCTGTCGTTTCTGAGGATGCTTTTAGCCATAAAACTTGTACAACGAATGACTGAAAAACAATATAGTTATCTCAATAAACTGCCGCATGATTCGCGGATAACGAGTGTAGTGCTCAATATTTTTTCAGACACCGAGAATTTCTTTTCATCAATTTGCTTCATCAATAGCTTAACCGATTCTACCCCAATATCTTCAACTGGCTGGGCCACTGTAGTAAGGGGGGGGTGAGAAAATTTAAAAGCATCGAGGTCATCGAAACACACAACAGCGACATCTTCGGGAATACGCTTTTTCATTTTGTGAATAGCCTGCAGGCAGTTAATGGCCACGTAATTGTTTACCGTAAAAATGGCGTCAACACCTACCGAAGGGCTGAGGAGTTTTTTTACCGCTTCTTCAGTGGTATTGATAATGTCCTGGTAAGAAACAGATTGCGCCCACTCGTCCTGGAACTTTATGCTATTCTTTTTAAGGGCATCTTTATACCCATCCTCGCGCTCATTCAGGGTGCTTAAGTGGGCAGGCGAAATATTTATTATGCCAATTTTACGCAATCCCGACTTTACCAGGTGTTCAACCATCTGGTATGCCCCTTCACAATTATCCACACCAACATAACTGCATGAAAAACCGGGTATTTTACGGTCAATAAAGACCAAAGGATATTGCTGTTTTTTAAGCTGGTTGAACTGTTCCGCATTTTGCTGGGTGGTTGCAACAATCAAGCCTTCAACTCGCTGCCGGTCACGCAGCAATTCAATAAGTTTAAGTTCTTTTTCTTCTACTTCGTCTGAACTGCAAACGAGCAGGTGGTACCCCAGATTTGCTACTTCACGTTCAACAGTACGTGATATTTTTGCGTAAAAAGGATTTGAAATATCAGCAACAACCAGGCCGATGATATTAGATTTTCCTGTACGCAAACCCTTGGCCATCTGGTTAGGATAATAATTAAGTTCCTCGGCTTTTTTGCGGACTTTTTTCTGGGTTTCTTCACTTATACCCCATTCCTTTGCCTTGTTGTTAAGAACTAACGAGACAAGTGTCTTTGAAACACTCAGGGCTTCGGCAATGTCTTTTAAAGATGCTCTTTTCATTTTTACATAAACTTAAATTTGCAAAGCGGCACTATTAATACCTAAATCGTTAAAGTGTAATATGTATCGCTTAATATTGTATGTCAAAAATATATAAATTTGTTACAGTCAATAGAAAAATACAATATATTTTAAATTATTTATTATACGCAGTTAGACCTAATTTGTTTTAGATTAGTAGATATATTATCTAACATCTGCGAAGCCATGATTTCAAATGATAACGGTATATTGCTAATTATCAATACAATAACTTAATACGGTATGCGTTTAATTGCAGTTATGACCCCAGTCATAAGTCATTTCCCATATTTTTCGTAAATTTGCATACTAAATAATTATATAACGACCTATGATAACTGTTTCGGAAACTGCAAAAGAGAAATTAACAGTTCTGATGAAAGAAGAAAAAGCCCCTGCCGATAGTTTTGTACGCGTTGGCGTAGAAAGCGGAGGCTGCTCCGGCCTGTCATATAAAATGCTGTTCGATAACCACCTTAACCCCGATGATAAAGTATTTGAAGACAAAGGCGTTAAGTTAGTAGTTGACAAAAAAAGCTTTTTATACCTTGTTGGCACAGAACTTGATTATAGCGGAGGCCTCAATGGAAAGGGCTTCTCTTTTAATAATCCCAATGCAAACCGCACATGCAGCTGCGGCGATAGCTTTGCTGTGTAATTAGTTCACAAAGTTTTTAAAGTTAATAAAGTGAAAAGTCACAAACTTTCAACTTTATTACATTATGAACTTTATAACTTTTATCTTTATAAACTTTATAAAAAAAAATGGCCGGTTCTGATAAAATATTGGAAGAAATCACCTCAGGGGAGTATAAATATGGCTTTACCAGCAATATTGATACCGATATAGCCCCTCCGGGCTTAAGTGAAGAAATAGTCCGCTTTATTTCAAAGAAAAAGGAAGAGCCTGAATTTATGCTCGAAATGAGGCTGAAGGCATTCCGCCATTGGCTAACCATGAAAGAGCCGCACTGGGCTCATCTCAAATACCCTGAAATAAATTACCAGGCGATAAGCTATTATGCTGCTCCTAAAAAGCAAAAAGTGTTGAACAGCCTCGATGAGGTTGACCCCGAATTGAGACGTACATTTGAAAAGCTAGGCATATCACTGGAAGAACAAAAGCGCCTTAGTGGTGTGGCTGTTGATGCGGTTATTGACAGCGTTTCGGTAAAAACAACATTCAAAGAAAAACTTTCCGAACTGGGCATCATATTCTGCTCCTTCAGCGAAGCAGTGAGGGAACATCCTGAATTAATCAAAAAATATATGGCATCGGTAGTACCCATTACCGATAATTATTTTGCCGCGCTGAATTCTGCGGTATTCAGCGATGGTTCTTTCTGCTACATCCCCAAAGGGGTGCGCTGCCCTATGGAATTGTCAACCTATTTCCGCATCAATTCGGCAGGCACCGGACAGTTTGAACGTACTCTTATAATTGCAGACGAAGGAGCCTATGTAAGTTATTTAGAGGGCTGTACAGCTCCCATGAGAGACGAAAACCAATTGCATGCTGCAGTGGTGGAAATAGTAGCTCATAAGGATGCCGAAGTAAAATATTCAACCGTTCAGAACTGGTATCCCGGAGATAAGGAAGGCAAAGGAGGCATTTTTAATTTTGTTACCAAACGCGGAATTTGCTTAGGCAATAATTCTAAGATATCATGGACACAGGTAGAAACAGGTTCGGCTATTACCTGGAAATATCCTTCCGTTATACTGAAAGGCGATAACTCGGTGGGAGAATTTTATTCCATTGCCGTTACCAACAATATGCAGCAAGCCGATACAGGCACTAAAATGACTCATATAGGCAAAAACACCAAAAGCACTATTGTATCGAAAGGTATTGCTGCCGGCAAAAGCAACAACAGCTACCGCGGCCTGGTAAAAATTAACAAGGGAGCAAGCAAGGCACGTAATTATTCACAGTGCGATTCGCTTTTAATGGGCAACCGTTGCGGGGCGCATACTTTCCCTTACCTTGAAATAAATGATAAATCGGCCATTGTGGAGCATGAAGCCACTACCTCGAAAATAGGGGAGGACCAGGTGTTTTATTGCAATCAGCGCGGCATTGATACTGAAAAAGCGATAGGTTTGATTGTAAATGGCTATTGCAGGGAAGTGCTCAATAAACTGCCTATGGAATTTGCAGTGGAAGCCCAAAAGCTCTTGGCGGTGAGCCTTGAAGGTAGTGTAGGGTAATGATTTACTAGTAATGAATACTGATTTTAAAAGTAATAACAGAAAATTAAAAAACGGTTTTAAGCTCATACGACTTTGTAAGAAATAGAAATAATATCATGCATCTAACCTATAAAAATATCACCCAAAAAATAAAGAAAGCTGTAGGAGAAATTGACCCTTCTGCGGAGGTTATTTTATTTGGGTCAAGAGCACGCAGGGATGCTAAAAAAGATTCGGATTGGGATATACTTATTTTAGTGAACAAACCAAAAGTAACATTTAAGGACGAGCAAGTATTTTGGCACAAGCTTTATGATGTAGAATTAGAAACAGAACAATGTATTATGACTTTTGTGCGCTCGAAAAAAGAATGGTATACAAAGCATTCCGTAACACCTCTGTATAGAAATATCCAGAAAGAAGGAATTAACTTATGACTACAGAAACAGATTATATTAAATATCGCGTATCTAGGGCAAGAGAATCATTTGAAGATGCTGAAATAATGGCTAAAAAGGAGCGTTGGAATGCATGTGTAGGTCATTTATACTATGCTTGTTTTTATGTGGTGTCAGCTTTATTGTACAAATACCACATCAATGCCAAAACGCATACAGGAATAAAAAGCCAGTTCGGATTGCATTTTGTGAAAACAGGAAAGATTTCCAAAGAGAAGGGTGATTTGCTAACGGTTCTTATGAATTTGAGGCAACAAGAGGATTATACGGATTTTATTGATTTTGATAAAGAAACTGTAAAGCCCCTTATTTCCCCTGTCAAGAAATTTCTAAAAGATATTGAAAATTTAATTAACAAAAAATAGATTCTATTTATAAATATTGCGCCTTAGCGTCTTGGCGAGAAACAAAAAATAAAATGCTCGAAATAAAAAACCTCAAAGTATCGGTAGAAGGGAAAGAAATCCTGAAGGGATTGAACCTGAAAGTGAACAAAGGTGAAGTGCATGCCATTATGGGCCCGAACGGGGCAGGTAAAAGCACACTTGCTTCTGTAATTGCCGGTAAAGAAGATTACGAAGTGACAAGCGGTTCAATCTTGTTCAACGGGAAAAACATACTTGAATTATCTCCTGATGAAAGGGCTAAGGAAGGTATTTTTCTGGCTTTTCAATACCCTGTAGAAATACCCGGTGTAAGCACTATTAATTTTTTAAAAACAGCCGTAAACGAAATTCGCGCATACAAGGGCCTTGAGCCCATGGAAGCAAAAGAGTTCCTGGCTATGCTCAAGGAAAAGCAAAAGGTAGTGCAGATAGATACCAATCTCACAGGACGTTCGGTGAATGAAGGCTTTTCAGGCGGAGAAAAAAAACGTAACGAAATTTTCCAGATGGCTATGCTGAATCCTCAGTTGGCTGTACTCGATGAAACTGATTCAGGGCTTGATATTGATGCCCTGCGTATTGTGGCTGAAGGAGTAAATAAACTCCGCACAAAGGATAACGCTTTTTTAGTAATAACCCACTACCAGCGACTGCTTGAATATATTATACCCGATTTTGTGCATGTGTTGTACAATGGCAAAATTGTAAAATCGGGCACACGCGAGCTTGCCCTTGAACTGGAAAGCAAAGGATATGACTGGATTAAGAAAGAGTTTTCTGAAATACCTGCATAGATGAGCGCAGTGGCCGTAAAAAAAGATACATCTGCCAAATGGCTCGAAGAGTTTGAACAGACTGCCGCTAACAGGCTGGGAGCAGCTAACATTGCTGTAAAAGAAAAGCAGCAAAAAGCTATAGAAGATTTTTCATTATTGGGTATTCCGGATAAAAAAGTTGAAGACTATAAATATACCAATATCCGCCTCTACCTGAATGAGGACTTTAATCTTAAAGCAAGCACACCAAGATTGAAAGCAAGTGATATCAGGCATCTTTTTATTGGAGGGCATGCTACCATAGTAATGATAAATGGCAGATTTGTAAAGGAACTATCGTCATTGAAAAACTTGCCAAAGGAAGTAACTATAAAAAATTTATTTACAGCCTTGAAGGAGAGTGACTCAATTGCCGGTGTAACTTTTAGCGAAAAAGCTGAACGTGAAATAAACCCACTTCTTCTGCTCAATAGTGCATTATCACAAGACGGAATATTTATCAGTGTACCTGAAGGCTATGATTGTAAAGGCCCTATACATATGTTAAATATAAGTACCGGGGTAAATAAGACACTGTATAATCCGAGAAACGTGGTGAAAGTTGCTGAAGGAGCAAGCCTCACTCTTATCGAATCTTATCACTCTGTTAATCTTACTGAAAAGGTATTCACCAATTCGGTTACTGAAATAATAGTTGAAAAGCAAGCCACACTGAACAATTATGTTTTGCAGGAGGAAGATGCCAATGCGCGCCAGAATAATGTTCACAATGCATCGGTGGGAGAAACAGGCAGGTTCAACAGCACAGTAGTATGTTTGAATGGTGGCATGGTGCGCAACGATCTGAATATTAGTATTAACGGTGAACATTCTGAAATACACATGCATGGCCTCTTTATAGTAAAAGACAGCCATCATACGGACAACCACACTTTGGTTGAGCATAATGTACCCAACTGTTTCAGCAACGAACTGTATAAGGGAATTATATGCGATGGAGGCACAGGAGTTTTTAACGGGAAAATATATGTGAAGCAGGATGCCCAGAAAACCAATGCGTACCAGTCGAATAAAAATATATTGATGGGCGATAAAGCCACTATCAACACCAAGCCGCAATTAGAAATTTATGCCGATGATGTGAAATGTTCGCATGGCACCACCACAGGCCGTTTGGATGAAGATGCTCTCTTTTACCTTGAAACAAGAGGACTGGATGAAAACCTTGCACGGAAAGTATTATTGGGCGCATTTGCAAAAGAAATCAGCGATACCATAAAGGACAAGGCCTTCCGTGAATTTATAGAGGAGCGTATCGAAGCCCATATTGTGCAGTAATGCCGGCTTGGTAACCTGTAACAGGAAATGGTATAACTTTGCTCTATGGATACAATGGTAGGAAACAAAGCCACAAATAAAGAGTTCGATGTGCAAAATATCAGGAAGGACTTTCCGATATTAAATGTAAAAGTGCATGGCAGGCCATTGATTTATTTCGATAATGCCGCGTCAACCCAAAAGCCGCTCTTTGTAATTAAATCCATTGAAAACTATTACGAAACCATAAACAGCAATGTTCATAGGGGTGTACATCATTTAAGCAACCTTGCAACCGACCGGTTTGAAGCAGCAAGAAAAACAATAGCCGCTCACCTGAACGCGGAAAGTGATGAGATTATATTTACGCGGGGAACTACCGAGTCAATAAACCTGGTAGCATTTTCATTCGGGGAAGTATTTATAAAGGAGGGGGATGAGATTATCATCTCGCAGATGGAACATCACTCCAATATTGTTCCCTGGCAAATGCTCTGTCAGCGCAAAAAGGCCATATTGAAGTTTATTCCCATAACAAATGATGGGGAATTGCGCATGGATGAATATAAAAAGCTGTTCTCCCCTAAAACAAAATTAGTTGCCGTTGCCCATGTCTCCAATTCTCTGGGTACTATAAATCCTGTTGAAGAAATTATTGAACTTGCGCACGCTAAAAATATACCGGTATTGTTAGATGGAGCTCAGGCAGTGCCTCATATTAAGCCCGATGTAAAAAAATTGGATGTTGATTTTTATTGTTTCTCCGGGCATAAAATTTATGCGCCAACGGGTATAGGTATTCTATATGGTAAAGAAAAGTGGCTGAAAGAGATGGTACCTTACCAGGGTGGGGGCGAAATGATAAAAGAAGTAAAACTGGAAAGAAGCACTTACCAGGAACCTCCGTTGCGTTTTGAAGCGGGTACGCCCAATATTGAAGGTTCTATAGTACTGGCAACAGCCATTGACTATATGAATAACATTGGGTTGGATAGAATTGCAAAATATGAACATAAACTGTTGGAATACGCTACCGAAAAACTCGGCGCAATAAATGGCTTGAAAATTATAGGGCAGGCAAAAAATAAAACTGCTATTGTGGCTTTTACAATTGATGGCCTGCATCCTTACGATATTGGTGTTATACTTGACCAACTGGGAATAGCGGTACGTACGGGACAGCATTGCACACAACCCATTATGGATATGTTCTGCATACCCGGAACGGTACGCCCATCTTTCTCTTTTTACAATACAGTGGATGAGATTGATGCCCTGGTGGCAGGCGTTAAGAAAGCTATTGGTATGTTGAAATAATAAAGCTAAAACCCCTTATCTTTGCCTTATGGTAGCTAAATCAATACAAAATACGATTAAGACAACAGTTCGCTCCATGCTTCCCGATGCAAGGGTGCTTTTATTTGGTTCTATGGCAAGGGGAGACGCAAATGCCGACAGTGATTATGATGTTTTGGTAATTATCCCAAAAACATTGTCTCCCCGGGAAAAGATACGAAACATTACAAAGATTCAAACGGCTTTGGTATATGCGCTGGATGCTCCTTTTGATGTATTGTTAAATAGCGAGGAAGAGGTAAAGAAGAAACAGGCGCTTACCAGTCATATAATAAGAACTGCTTTGGCTGAAGGAGTGGAATTATGACACCCGAAGACAGGGAATATATTTTAAAATGGTATGAAAAAGCAGACCATGATATTAGAAATGCAAAACTGGTGCTTTCCTATGAACCTTTAATTCTGGATACTGCATGTTTTCATTGTCAGCAGTGCATTGAAAAATATCTTAAAGCATATCTTTATTACAAAGGTGAAAAAATACCTAAGATACACGACCTTACCAAGCTAAGAAAAAGTTGCGCTAAATATGATGCTGGTTTTGATTTAATAGATTTCAAGGATTTGAATGCATACGCAGTGGAAGTTCGCTACCCTGATAACTTTTTAGAACCTTCCGCTGATGAAGTAAAAGAATATATTCAAATAGCTGAAGACATTAAGGAACTTGTTCTTAGTAAGGTTGAACTTAGTTAGCCACAATTCCTTTCCATTTTATTGACCTAAATATTGCTTAACTTTGTATATAGTTATGAGCATTGAAGAATCAGAAAAAGAATTGGTAGGAGAGTTTGAGCTTTTCGATGATTGGATGGCAAAGTATGAATATATTATTGACCTGGGGAAGGATGTGCCTTTAATTGATGAAAAATATAAAGACGATGCTCACCTGATAAAAGGCTGTCAGTCTAAAGTTTGGTTAAATTCTGAGGTGAAAGACGGGCATATATATTATACAGCAGACAGTGATGCCATGATAACCAAAGGACTTGTAGCAATGATGGTGCGCGTATTATCGGGCCATACATCGCAAGAAATATTAAATGCCAGGCTTGATTTTATAAATACCATAGGTTTGCAGGAACATTTGTCGCCAACACGGGCAAATGGTTTGCTTGCTATGATAAAACAAATTAAATTAGACGCTTTGGCCTACGGCAAATTAGGAAGCAGTAAATAATTAGTAATTAATAATTAGCAATTAGTAATCATAAGTCCATTAAGGAATAAACTATACGCAATAAAAAGTAATGAAAACGGAAAATGTAATACAAGAGAAGAGTTACGCTTTTGCCTTGCGCATTGTGAAGTTATATCGTTATCTTACAGAAAAAAAGAATGAATATCTATTATCAAAGCAAGTGCTTAGAAGTGGAACATCAATTGGAGCGAATGTAGAAGAAGGAATAGGCGGACAATCAGAAAAGGATTTTTTTGCCAAATTAAATATTGCATATAAAGAAGCTCGTGAAACACATTACTGGTTAAGAATTTTAAGGGACACAAATTATCTTTCTTCTAAAGAATCGAAAGCTATTATTGATGATTGTAATGAAACCTTGAAAATAATTACAGCTATTATTAATACAATGAAAAAGAAATTCAATTACTAATTATTAATTGCTAATTAAATAAAGTGCCTGCAGTTATAAATAGCACAAATACAGAATTAAGCACCAAGGTAATAGACATGCTTAAAACCTGCTATGACCCTGAAATACCTGTGGATATTTGGGAGCTTGGCCTTATATATGAGATACATGTAAATGAAGCAAATGAAGTTCGCGTAGTAATGACCCTCACATCCCCATCATGCCCGGTAGCTGAAACACTTCCGCCCGAGGTTGAGCAAAAAATAAAAGAGGTGGAAGGCGTTACAGGGTGCAAAGTTGAACTCACCTTTGAACCACCCTGGGGAAAAGAGATGATGAGCGAAGTAGCCCAGTTGGAATTGGGATTTATGTAAAATATTATAACTGCCCTTTCCTTTTAATTCAGCACCGCAGCTTTTTCAGGAACCGGCGAAGGATTCATTCTCTTGATTAATTTCTTTCCACTGCTTTTCATCCTGCTGGTTATGTAATACATCACCGGCACCAATATAAGTGTGAGTAAGGTTGCAAAGCTCAAACCGAATATCATTGTCCATGATAGCGGGCCCCAGAATGCCACACTGTCGCCACCGAAGAAAATATGAGGGTTAAGGTCGGTAAAGAGTGTCGCGAAATCAATGTTCAATCCTACAGCAAGCGGTATCAGGCCAAGTATTGTAGCAATAGCTGTGAGCAAAACCGGTGTCATACGAATACGCCCTGCTTCAATTATAGCATCCAACACAGGAGTGCCTTGTTCCACAAGCATGTCGGTAAATTCCACCAATAAAATCCCGTTTCTGACCACCAAACCGGCGAGGGCGACAAAGCCTACACCGGTCATAATAATGGACATGGTCATTCCGGTTATTGCATATCCCAGCATAATTCCTATAACGCTGAAAATAACTTCGGAAAGAATAATAAACGGCTTGCTTACCGAATTGAATTGTGTAATCAGAATCAGGAATATCAGGCATATCGAGGTCAGCATAGCTCCTCCCAAAAAGCTTGTAGTTTCTTTCTGGTCCTCTTGTTCGCCCGTCAGTTCAATATCCACACCTTTGGGCGCATGGAAGTTATGAATGGCTGCTGTTACAACAGGTATTACATCAGATGGCGCGTATTTTCCGAGCAAATTAGATGAAATAGTTATTACAGGCTTTTCATTGATGCGGGTTATGGCTCCATAAGTCCTTCCATAGTGGACATTGGTAAAAGTAGAAATAGGTATCTGCCTTATTTCTCCGTGCATATTCATATCCCTGAAAGTAATATCCAGGTTTTTCAGCGCATTAATGTCTTCACGCTGGTTCCGCTGGTATCTTATCATTATCGGGTACTCATCATTATAATCGCGGAACTTTGACGCTTCATTACCATAAACCGCTGTACGTATTTCCGAACCTATCTGCCCTGTGCTTACTCCCTGGTAGTTGGCGCGCTCGCGGTCAATATCAAAAACAAGTTCGGGTTTGTTTTTTTGCAGGTTCGATTTTAATTCTTCAATACCGGGTATATCCAATGAATCGAGGTAGTGTAATAGGTCCTGTGAAGTGTTTACCAGCTCATTGTAATCATCTCCGCGGATTTCAATATTTACCGGTTTGCCGTTAGACGGGCCGCTCTTTTCCTGGTCAACTGATATTTCTGCGCCGGGTATTCCTGTTACCGCTTTCCTGATAGAGTCTAAATATTTGACGGTCGAGACCCCATTACGCTCAGAGAAATCTACAAAAGCAATATCTATTTTGCTCTTATTGGAATAGACTCCATTATCCATATCGCTGGGGTCTGAAGCGCCCACTGCAACATTTGAAATTACAGAATTCACAATAGGATTGTTATGCCCTATTATTTTGTATACTTTGTCCTCCAGCACACGGGTAAGCGAATCGGTATAATGTATATCAGTTCCCACAGGCAGGTTTAAAAATACATCAATCATATTTGGGTCGCCTTTTGGGAAGAACACTACTTTAGGAGACCTTGCGGTAAACAGGAAAATGGAAAAGATGAATAACCCAATAGTGACCAATACTACTGCTATAGGGTGACGGAGGCAACTTTTCAGGAAACGTGTGTACAGAGCCTGGAAAGCAGGCCATGTATTATTCTGGAATCTGTAAATAGCCCTGATTAATACAAAGCGGTACAATAGATTCAGCAGTAAAACAAGTATTGCAAAATTGCCCATGCCCTTTGCTCCGCCAGCGTAAAAGATAAGAGCCAATGCAACAAAAATTACTACAGTTATACTTGCGCCTCTTGTCCACTTTGTTTTGTTTTTTCCTTTTTCATCATCGTTCGCTTTCATAAATGTAACCGCGAAAACAGGATTTAACAGGTATGCCACAACGAGGGATGCCGTGAGAGTGATAATAATGGTTACAGGCATATAGTGCATGAATTTACCTATAAGTCCACTCCAGAATGCCAATGGTATAAACGGCGACAAGGTGGTAAGCGTACCGGCAAGCACAGGTAAAAATACTTCCCCTGCGGCTCCTTTTGCCGCAGTTACTATATCTACTTTACCGTGATTAAATATGCGGTGTGTATTTTCTATCACCACTATGGCGTCATCTACCACAATACCCAATCCAAGCAGGAAAGCGAACAACACTATCATATTCATGCTGAAGCCAATTGCCGGAAGAATCATAAAAGCGACACACATAGATAAAGGAACCGACAAGCCTACAAAGAGCGCATTGGTGGCGCCCATAAAGAACATGAGAATGATGGTAACGAGTATAAATCCAATAATAATAGTATTGATAAGGTCTTTAAGGGTGTGCCGGGTCTGGTCGCTCTGGTCGCCGGTAATGGTCAGGTGCAGGTTTTGAGGAAAAACAGTTGACTGCATGTCTTTAACCAGGCTGCGCACATGGTCGGAAGCATCAATAAGGTTTGCTCCGCTGCGTTTGATAATATTAAGTGAAATAACATTTTTTCCTTCCAGACGTGCATAGCTCTTTGCATCGGCAAAGGTGTCCTTTACACTGGCAATGTCTTTAAGATAGACAGTAGCGCCACCCATGGAACGTATTATCAGGTTGCTCATCTGGTCCATATTGGTAAACTGCCCCGAAACACTGAGTGAGCGCTCCTTATTGCCCATAGTGACAGTTCCGCCGGATACAACCAGGTTTTCTGATGCCACAGACCTTTCAATATCGCCCATGGTAACCTGGGCAGCCTGCATCTTATACATATCTACATTTATCTGTATTTCCCTGTCAAGGGCTCCAACCTCATCAACACGGGTTATTTCTGGCATGGCTTCTAACTTATCCTTAATTGCATCAGCATATTTTTTTAACCGTGTAAGGTCAAAATCACCTGATAAGTTGACATTTAAAATAGGAATATCAGATAGGTTTATATCTATAACCTGCGGAGGGGCAGGTAAATCGCTTGGCAAATCAGTCTTAGCTTTATCAACCGCGTCTTTCACCTTCATGCGGGCATCGTCAACGGTCACATCAGAATTAAATTCAACAATGATAGAGGAATAATCCTGTACCGAATGACTGGTTATTTTTTTTACACCTGAAATAGCCTTTATCTCTTTCTCCAGGTGGCGGGTTACCAGGTTTTCCATATCAGCAGGTGAAGTACCCGGGTAAATTGTCTGGACAAATATCTGGGGCAGTTGTATGTCGGGAAATTTTTCTTTGGGAATGCTGTTATAGGCAAACATTCCGGCAAGAATGATGATAATGGTCAGCACAAATATGCTTGTCCGGTTATCAATTGCCCAGCTGCTGGGTTTAAATTCTTTGAAGATATCTTTCATAAGTCAGTTTTTAAAGTTCATAAAGTTTGTCAAGTCTTAAAAGTTCATAAAGTTCTATTGGGTTGGCTTTTTACTTTATGAACTTTACAAACTTTATAAACTAATTGCATCGCCATTATTAAGGTCATCGTAACCAATAGTAATAACTTTATCGCCATCTTTAATGCCATTTAAAATCTCTGCTCTGCCGCTATACACATTGCCTAATGTAACAGCCTGCTTATGGGCAACCATTACATTGTTTTCATTTTCGGCTACAAATACAAAAGAACCGGTAGGGTCATTTTGCACTATGTTTATTGGAACTACAATAGCAGATTTTTTTGTATAATCTACAATCTTCATCATGGCAATCATATTGGGATGGTAATCCGGATTCTGCGGAAGGCCCACTTCCACGGTAAATGTGCGGTTTACCGGGTCAATAGCCCTTGAAACATAGGTTACGGTAGATGAAATATCCCTGTTTAAGTCAGGAAAATGCACAAGCAGCGAATCACCGGTATGTATATCAGATATATAAGCCTCAGCTACATTGCCTTTCACTTTTAACTGTTCCGTATTTACTACCTGAATAGTAGGCAGGCCCGGCGCTACCGACTCCCCGACTTTAATATTTACAGCGTCAACCGTCCCGTCAATTGGCGATTTAATTTTGGTCATATCATCCTGCTGCTGCAATGCGGAAAGCCTTTTTTGTAATGATTCATAATTGCTCTTTGCGCTGAGATACTGAACCTCTGTTCCTATTTTCTGGTCCCAAAGGCTTTTTTGCTTTTCATACAATGTCTTGGTAAGCTCCAGCGAGGTTTGCAGTTCCTGAAGGTTTTCCTGCAAAACAGCATCATCGAGCAATGCTAATATCTGCCCTTTGGTAACTTTATCGCCTTCCGTAACAAAAATGCTTTTTACAACCCCAGGCATTTCAGGACTGACATTAATATTATCCTGCCCGTAAACCGAAGCCTGAACGCTTACATAGTGACGGAAAGATTCAGGGCTGATTTCCTCAATACCTACCTTAACAGTTTTGAGAATTTTAACGCCCTGTTCTTTATCAACACGAGCCTGCAACGCTGCAATGGAATCTTTCAGGTCTCCATCTTTCTTTTTCATATCCACCAGTTTTGCCTGGTCTTTTTCCAGTTGCGTTTTGTGCGAACAGGCTGTTGCAAGGGGTAATAACAGTAGCAATGCAATTTGTTTTTTCATAAGAGGGCGATTTATTTTTTATTGTATAAAGTTCCTTTTGCCTGTTCATAATCAACTTCTGCCACAAGCGCGTTGAACAGGGCATTATAATAATTGGTTTCTGATTCAGTCAAAGCTGTTTCGGCATCTACCACTTCAAGGTTTGAGCCGGTACCCGCTTCATACTTTATCTTAGAATCATGTTCCACATTCTGGGCAAGGTCCATATTCTCCTGCTGGTTTCTTAAATCGGAAAGAGCATTGTTAAGATTTGTGGTACTGTTTGCAATGTCGAGGTAAATACTCTGCCTTACCGTGTTAAGTGTATTAAGCCCTTCCATTACCCCGATTTTATCTTCCTGGGAACGATACACCTTTTGCAATCCGTCGAAAATGGGAATATTCATTTTAAAGCCGACAATAGCCATAGGGTACCACATTTGACTTGAGCTGAATATTTCGAACTGGTCGCCCAAGGCCTGGCGGTTTACTGAACCATATAATGCGAGGCTTGGCAGGTAAGCAAAATGGTCTCTCTTAAGCATTAACTCATCCGCCATTAAATTGGTCTGCGCCAGGGAATATTCAATCCTGTTTTCAGGCCTGAATGCTGTATCCTTTTCCAAATCAGGACTTAGCGGAACCGATTTCAGGCTGTCGGTTAATGCAAGGCTGTCAGTAATTGGCATTCCCATCTGGAATTTAAGTAATTTGTAACTCAGGTCAACCAATTTGCCCATAGTTTTTTCCTGTGTTTTCAGGTTATTGTAACTAACCTTTATCCGTTCCCAGTCCATTTTTTCCGCAAAACCTGTTTTGTACATAGATTCGGTTTCATCCATAAGCTTTTTCAGGCGGTTAACGTCGGCATCTACCATCTGTAGTTTCCAGTAGTTAACCAATACGGTGTAATACGCTTTTGTTACGGCTGAAACTGTTTGTATGCTGGTTTGCACCAGGCTCTTTTTTGAAAGGTCTCTGTATGTCTTTGAGGCCTCAAGGCCTACTATGTAAGAACCGTCAAATAATAGCTGGCTGGCATCAATCTCACCCGTGGAATTATATTGAGTACCGAATTTTATACCCTCAAATGTGCCGGGAGGGCCGCCAAAAAACTGTGCGGGAATAAGGGTAGTGGGTATCTGTAAAAAGTCCTGTATGTTGACTGTACCGCTAATCTGTGGCAAACCAATCCCAATAGTTTCATTCACTTTGGCATTGGCTCTATCAACTTCATCTTTGGCATTTATAACATTCCCCTGGTGTTCAAGAGCGTAAGAAACACTCTGAGCAATGGAAAAGCGGTTAACGCTGTCTTTCTTTTGCTGGGCAAGCAGGCTTGCAGGCAACAGTAAAGCAAGTAATATATGGGCCCTTTTATATATCATACCGGAACATTTAAGGTTTTCACTTTTTTATATTTTTTTACCAGGCGATAGCCTTTTAAATTTACTATGCCATGCATAAAATGGTCGAGAAAAGCCAACTGGACTTTGCCTATGTCGAATTTTGTATGGGGGAACAATTCAGGGTTCCAGGCAATTTCAATTTGTTCCACACGCAAACGCGATAATATTTCTATATCCATATCCTTGCGGTAAATACCTTCTTTTATTCCCCGTTTTAAATTATCGGTCACACAGCGCATAATCACTTCTTGTTTAAAATCCTGGAACTGCTGCCATACCCTGGAGTGGAATTTTTTCAATTCAAACATCATACGCGGGTTCATCATATCCGACATATCTTTCAACTGGCGCATGGTCATAATAATTTCTTCAATGGCATTTCCCGCTTCATTTCTGAAAGTTTCAACATCACTCACAGTTCTATCCCGGTGAGCCATCAGCAAGGCGCTTACAATACTGTCCTTGGTCGAAAAATTTTCATAAATGGTACGTTTCGACATGCCCAGGTGCCTTGCAATATCATCCATAGTTATGGCCTTTAATCCATAGCGGAAAAACAATTCCTCTGCGCCTTTTAATATTTGCTGTTCTACCTTCATATTTTTGAAACGGGGCACAAAACTATGAAAACTTTTTTAGTTCTATAAGTTTTCTCAATATTTTTTTATATCGAGATAGAAACGAAGACGTAAATTTCAGGAAATTACTTTAAGCCAGATTTTGGTAAAGGGGAATCTATAATTTAAACTAAATCAGGATTAAATGCATAATCAACTGACAACTAATCAACTGACGACTAATGATTATTCCTCCGGCACAATTACTCTTAATGTCCTCGGAGCAACCTCTATCCTCATTTCATCAGTGGTTCCACCCGGTTCACCATCATAATGAATACATAATTGGGTATGCCTGTCGGCATTGCGGATAATGATACTCCTGCCTCTTATGGTTTCCATATAAGGAGAGCGGTCAAGCGACCAGCCAAATAACCTGAAAATCAATATAGGAGCTATGACTAAGGGGAATGGTTTTAAGATACAGACATCCAGCATTCCATCTCGTGTTGATGCCTGCGGGGCTATATGAGCATTGTTGCCATATTGGCTGCTGTTGGCAACGCTGATAAGAAATGCCCGTTCCTTATAAGCTTTTCCATCCACAATAATATCATATTCAGCGGGTTTGTACTTAAAATAGTTTGATGCCGCCAGCCATAGATAAGTAAAAAAACCGCGCTTGGAACTTTGGGCGAATTTGTTTGCCACCTCGGCGTCAAATCCGGTGCCACAGACTGCCACAAAATCTTCATGATTCATGGTAGCCGTATCAATAACCCGTGAATGCATTTTATTGATGCACTCTATGGAGCCCTTTTGCGAAATCGGGATATTAAGGTGCCTTGCAAGCGCATTGCCTGAACCCGTAGGTACAATTCCAAGCAAGGCAGAACTTCCCATAATGCCCTTGGCTACTTCATTCATTATACCATCTCCGCCTACGGCAACAACTGCAACAGAGGTTGCTGAAGCATCTTTTGCAAGTAGGGTTGCATGGCCAGGATATTCAGTATATAGAATTTTTGGCGTAAACGACGGGTCAAGATAATCTTTGATACTCTTTTCTATTCCTTTCCATTTGCCGGTGCCCGATACAGGGTTTATTATAAAACATATTTCCTTACTCATGCTTTTCTTTTGCAGGGTTGAAGAATAAGGAGAGAACTACATAGAGTACAAAAATTACAGGCACTGCCGCAAACTGAAAAGCTATAATACTTATTAATGAAAGAATTACCAATATATACCGCGCCTTATTACCGGCCCACGACAGATTCTTAAACTTCATAGAAATAAGCGGGATGGGCATTACCATAAGCGCTGAGCAAACAATTGCAAGTATGGCAAAGAACCAACGCATGAGAATAGGGTATTTATCACCATTGTTAAGCATTTCAAAAAAAAGTCCATTGTGAATAATAATAAGCGGGAATGAAGCAACGAGCAAAGCTATGGCAGGGGTGGGCACACCGATAAAATAAGTTGCCTGGTGTTCATCAATATTAAATTTGGCAAGCCTTAATGCAGCAAAAATTGGGATACATAAACCAACCCATTTAAGATAATCATTGTCAATCAGTTGAAATACCATCATACCCGGTACAACACCAAATGAAACCATGTCGGCCAGCGAATCGAGTTCTTTGCCAATAGCTGAATGCACCTTGAGCAGGCGAGCCATCAGGCCGTCAAAGAAATCCGCAATGCCCGCACAAACTACCATGTAAGAAGCATCAACCAGCCTGTTCTGAAAAATAAATATCAAAGCAATGCACCCGCAAAGCAAATTCACGCATGTAATTGCATTAGGTATATTTCTTTTTATAGCGTTCATAAAGGCTTAGCTTTCCGATGGCTTTTCCACCCAGTCGCCGTTTTCTTTTATCAGGGTAATAAGCGCGTCCACTGCCTGTTCCGATGCAATATTGCGCTGCACAACTTCTTTTCCTTTATACAGGGTTATTTTCCCGACGCCTGTTCCCACATATCCATAATCGGCATCGGCCATTTCGCCGGGGCCATTCACCACGCAGCCCATAATGCCAATTTTAACGCCCACCAAATGCGAAGTGCGCTCATGTATCCTCGCCGTTACTGCCTGCAGGTTAAACAAGGTCCTTCCGCAGGAGGGGCACGATATGTATTCTGTTTTCGATATGCGTGTCCGCGTGGCCTGCAAGATGCCAAATGCAATGCTGTTAAGGCTTTTTGGCGCAATATTGGCGGTTAACCATATACCATCCCCCATGCCGTCAATAAACAAGGCTCCCGCATCGGCAGCGGCTTGCAGCCTAACTTCATCTTCCTGCAAATTATCATATTGCCTTTTAATGATAACAGGGGTATTATATTTCTTCGACAGCAACTCAATAAATATTCTCCTCTCTTCCGCCATACCATGCAGGTTAGCTGTTTCAACCACCCATACCATTGTTTTATCGTTGTTGAGTCTATCAAATGCAGGGCTTGTGATATCCGCAATGCGAAGGCTTACAAAGTTCAGCGAAGAAGATTTTTCATTCGCTTTTGCAAATTCTTCAAGGCTTTTAAAGAATGGATACGAATCGGATTTTTTTGCTTCTTTCCATACAGAAGAATCATAGATGGCTTTGAGGTTATCGGGGAGGTTGAACGAAATAACCTGCTTGCCTGCAAAAACATAATCTGCCGCCTGGTCAAGGCTTTTCCATAATCCTGATGTGGCATTACGGGAATGTCCGATGCCGAATAAATTTGCTTGGGTTATGGTTTCTTTGCCGCTTAAATCTGCAATTACTATTGGGTGATGTTTTCCCCCGAAATTTCCCGTTTCTCTTGTTTCCCGCTTTTTATACCCGATAGGGGAGTAGGGCAGTTTAACAACCGCTGGAATAGGAGCATGGCCGGTGCGGTTGGTATAACGGTTCACCAGCATTCTGGCAACAGGTATTTCAAATTCAGGGTCTTCGGTAAGCGATACACGTATAGTGTCCCCTACGCCATCTTCGAGCAGGGCGCCAATACCCGCCGCCGATTTTATGCGCCCGTCTTCACCTTCTCCCGCTTCGGTTACGCCCAGATGCAGGGGGTAATTCATATCTTCAGCGTTCATCTTTTCAATAAGCAAACGGTAAGCCTGCACCATCACCAGGGGGTTGCTCGATTTCATGGACAGCACAATCTGCCGGTAATTATTTTCTTCGCAGATGCGTAAAAATTCCATTGCCGATTCCACCATTCCCAGCGGGGTATCGCCATAGCGGCTCATAATGCGGTCGCTCAGCGAGCCGTGGTTAGCGCCGATGCGCATGGCGGTGCCATATTCTTTGCAGATTTTTACCAGCGGGATAAAACGCTGCCGTATCCTTTCCAGTTCAGCTTCGTAAGCAATGTCGGTATAATCAATCTGCTCAAACTTTTTCTTGTCGGCGTAGTTGCCGGGGTTCACCCGCACTTTCTCCACAATTTTAGCGGCCACCTCGGCGGCATTGGGGGTAAAATGTATATCAGCCACCAAAGGAGTTTTATATCCCCTTTTGCGCAGTTCGTTCTTTATGTTTTGCAGGTTTTCCGCTTCTTTCAGGCTGGGCGCGGTAATACGCACATATTCGCAGCCAGCGTCAATCATGCGGATGGATTGCTCCACCGTTCCCAGGGTATCCATGGTGTCGGTAGTGGTCATAGATTGCACCCGGATAGGGTAATTGCCCCCCAATGGCACATCGCCTATATTTACCACCCGGCTTTTGCGGCGGATATAAGAGGTCAGGCTTTCGCAATAGAGCTTATGCTGCAGGCTCGTTTCTATAGACATGAGCGAATTTTATGCAAAGTTAATCAAAGGCGCGGATTTTGTCTTTTTATATATGCGGAAATCAATTTCTGAAAAAATTGAATTGCGAACAACGATTAACGATTTTCGATTGCAGAAGTTTTGATTTACTTCATAAATCACTATTCGTTACTCGAAAATACTGACGCCTTCCGGTCAGCATTAGGACATTTATCGTTATTAATCTGTACCCTTTCTGGAAAAATTGAATTGCGAATAACGATTAACGATTTTCGATTGCAGAAGTTTTGATTTACTTCATAAATCATTACTATTAAGGCGCTATGCGGCCAATGCTCCATTTGTCATTTATGAGGGTATAGACAATGCGGTCGTGGAGGCGGTTGGTGCGCCCCTGCCAAAACTCAATATACTTAGGCAATATGCGGTAGCCGCCCCAATGTTCAGGATAGGGAATTTCTTTGTTTTCATGTTCTTTCATATAGGCCGCATGCATGGCTTCCAGTTCGGCGCGGCTTTTTATGGGCCTGCTTTGAGGCGATATCCACGCCCCGGCCTGGCTGGCGCGGGGGCGCGAATGAAAATATTCTTTCGATTCTTTGGCGCTTACCCTTTCTACCGTGCCTTCAACATGCACCTGCCTGTGCAGCGAGGGCCAGTAAAAGTTCATGCTGGCAAAAGGGTTTTCCATCAGCTCTATGGCTTTGCGGCTGGCATAATTGGTAAAAAAGATAAATCCTTTGGTGTCAACTGCCTTTAGCAGCACCACCCTCGATGAAGGCAACCCGTTGCGGGTAGCGGTTGAAAGCACAAAACTGTTTTCTTCGGGCACCTTATGTTCCATGGCCTCGCCGAACCATTTTTCAAACTGTAATATCGGGTTTTTATCCACCTGCGATTCATCGAGCGTGCCGGCTTCAAACTGGTGGTGAAATGTGGCTATATCTTTTTTCCAATCAGTCATAGTATGTATATTTACCTGTAAATATCTTTACGGTGGCCTATTCTCCTGATATCAACTATTTGAATTTTGTCCTCTATAACGTAAAGAACACGATAGTCTCCCACACGAATGCGCCACATATTCTCCTTGCTGTCAACTAATTTTTTACATCCATCAGGCCTGGGGTTTTCGGCAAGCTTATTTATAGCCCGGCTAATATTCTTTACTGTGAATGACGGAAGTCTCTGCAATTCTTTAATTGCTCCTTTTTTGAATGTAATGCGATACACTATAACTTACCTTTCTTCTTTAGTTGCTTTTTAACTTCTTCCCAGCTTATTGATTCTTCATCTTTCCTCGCTTCAGCAATAATTATATCAAATAAATCTTCCATCTTTTCTTCATACTTTTCAATGGTGTCCAAATCTATCTGAACTAAACGTTTGTTATGTGTTTCATCTTTAATGAATGTGATACCTTTCATATCATTTATATATAATGCAAAGATATTGTTTTTTTTAATGAGAAATCTCTCACTCCCCCTCCAACCCTCACACTCTCCTGCCTTGATTTTTATGAAGTCTGTGTATAAAGCCGGGCTTTTTATGTACATTTGCATAAATAAGCTAAGTAAAATGTTAATTGAGAGAACCGGCAAAGAGGTAATAATAAGATTACCATCATATATAAACACTGAAGGGCTTCAGGAACTTGTTGACTATTTGCTGTATAAGGAAGCTACGGCAAAATCTAAAGCGAAGCAGCCGGATATTGACAAACTTGCAAAAGAGATTAAAAAAGGTTGGTGGAAAAAGAACCGTAGCCGCTTTATAAAGTGAAAATAATTGTTGATACCAATATTATTTTTATTCATTGCGCTTGCCAAGCACCTTAAAGGGTATTTGTGGACCGGGGACAAAGAACTTTATCATGGGCTCAAAGAAAAAAACTTTAACCAGGTATTTAATACTGTAGAATTATTCGAATTGAGAAAGATGAAACAAAATAAGATGTAAGTTTCACTCTCATTACTCCAACCCTCACACTCTCCTGCCTCCCTTCTAAATCTGTTCAGATTTGCATATCTGAGAATTTATTTTTATAATTGCAGCCGATATATGAGGAAAATACAAAACAAGGTACATTGCATATACTGCGACGAAAATGGCATTGTGCATATAGAAGTTCTCGATGGCGCCCACATTGACAGGGAAGCTATGATTGAGTCGCATAAAGTAGCGCAGCAACTGGGCGGCGATAAAAATTTACATGTGATGGTTGATGCCCGCGCCCACCATACCATGACCGAGGAGGCAATGGATTTTTTAAAAAATGAAAGTATTGATAAAGGCCGGGCTGCCACTGCCATAGTAACAGAAAGGCTGGGCATACGCATTATAGTTGATTACATTGCCAAAGAGAAAAAAGGCCAGTCGCACATCAGTATGTTTCCTACTCCTGAGCAGGCATTACAATGGCTGATTTCGCTGAAGGACAGGAAAAACTAATTCTCAATTCAGACCTCACCCTGCCCTCTCCTTGCACAAGGAGAGGGTTGGAATATATTATTAATTACTATGGAATAATTTTGTAATTGTTTAAAATATTTCAACTTTTTGTACATTTGTTTTAAATAAAATGTTTATCTTTGTGAGGTAAACCACAAAAGATGCTAAAAATTTTATCCGTAACTACTCATTTATCTGGCGATAGACAGGAACTCACACTTTTTTGCAGGGGGGAGATTAATTAAAAATTAGGAATTAATAATTAGGAATGGAAAGGACAGGGGGAGTATTAATTACGAATTATTCGTATATCTATTATTTATTTTGGAACTCATGAGTGTAAATTGTGCCGTTAAAAATTACGAAATATATTCACGAGTTCAAAAACAGAAAGCGCTTCACGAGTAATTACGATGGGGGAGGGGGAAAGGTTAATTAAAAATTAGGAATTAATAATTAGGAATGGAAAGGACAGGGGGAGGGGGGGATCCAGAAATTTACCGACATGCGTAAAATATTGATAATCAATTATATAAAAAAATGCCTTATGCCAAATAGTGCCAAAAGATGCCAAATCATGCCAAAAAGCGCCAAGTGTTAAAATAAAGA
>JBKQUY010000021.1:0-46725 GCA_052325425.1 Bacteroidia bacterium
AAGACGTTATTAATTAGATTTTTTTTCATGCTCAATAAACCAGATTGCGTTTAGGGTAATGCAGGAATCAACAGAAATACCGTTTTTGTTTGCTTGCTTTTCTATTGAAGACAGCCATACCTTATCAGCCTTTATGGCAGAACGGATATTGTTTATTCTTTTAATATATTCGGGGTCTGTACTGGAGAGCAGGTTAATTCCCTTGAAAACTTTATAGGTATTCTCAATAAAGCCCCAGCCCAAATTTGGCAATGTGGCATCTGTTGCCATAATTATGATAACATCATGTTCATCTATTTGTTCCTTTAAGTTTATCTGTTGAACAGTTAGTCCATTGGTATAATTCTCTGGATATATTTCATTGTTATAGAACCAAAAATGACTGTCGGAGAAAACTCTTGATATTCCAAAATTAAACATGCCCCAGTAATAACTGTCAGCAATAATAATTGATGAAGGTTTTGTTTTACCTGAATCAGACTGGAATTGAATGCGGGGATATGCCAGTTTATTGCTCTTTAAAGTAAACATAAGGTTCATTCCATCTTCAATATCGGCATCGCGTTCCCTGGGAAAATCCATATCTATATCATTCCAGAATATATGGGGCATTATTATTTTCCTCTTTTCTTCAATATATTTTATCAATGAATCGGCAGCAAGGCATTCTCCATAAAAGCTCCAATGAATGCCATATTTTGAATAAAGCGGGTATTTGGATTTATACTTATTTTCTATAAAATATTTATTAAAATCAATATGGTTTATTCCCAGCTTTTTTGCATCCTCAACATAGTATTCATAATTAGTAGGTCCTCTGGTAGTTTTATATTTATCAGGAAAATATTCAGGATAAAAAGTCCCTTTACTTGGTGCAAAGACCAGTATAAGTGTCTTATGGAGTTTGACAAGCGTATCCTGAATATATTTTAATTTTTGCATTCTGCTTGAGATACTGTCTTTTCCTATAAAATCAAGCCCGTAATACGCTTTAATATAATTTTCTTCATATAAATAGTTTTCCTTACCTATAATGACTCCTTTAGCCAAGGCCTGGTTAAACAAATAAAAAACCTGCTCATTATTCATCCTCACAAAAAGGTTCCTGAACCCAAAAGCTTCATTAAGGTACTTTTCTTTTTGATTTTGATAATTACAGGAAAACCATCCTTGAACAGTAAAACTGCTGTCAGGAGTTTTAGTAATGGCACCTTTTAAGGAGGAGATTCTAAACAAGTCAAACTTTTTCTGAATCTCAGGAAAAACAAGAATAGCCAGCAAAAGCATGAATATTATTTTACGTATTAGCAATGACTGCGTTTTCATACTCAGAACCTGAAATATATAAAAGGGTTAAAGCCAGATGTAGTTATTGCGCCGATTGAAATTAAAAGAAGTACTATAGAAACAAGAGCTATTAAAATATGACGCCTGTCAGTATATTCGTTAAAGAATACAGCATCCTGTATTTTTTGTCCTTTTCTAAAATAAACAAAAAATGCAAAAAATATGGCAATAAAAAAGAAAGTGTAAAATTGAGAGTTAAAGGCATTTAAATGGCTGTTTTCAAAATCGAATCTAAACAATCTCTTTAAGTAAATAAATGCCTCAGATATTTTCTCAAGCCTGAAAAATACATAACCGATTACAACTATAAAGAAATTAATGAGCATGCTGGGCAAATCACCTATTTTCTTGTACACTTTTAATAAAAAGAACTTTTCGAGCAGCAGGAACATGCCATGGTAAGCGCCCCATAATACAAAGTTCCATGATGCACCATGCCATAACCCGCTTAATAAAAACACAATAAACAAATTTCTATATAATTTCCTGGCTCCATTGCCCTTGTTTTTGTTTAATGACATGGACAAAGGATAAAATACATAGTCGCGAAACCAGGTAGTTAATGAAATATGCCAGCGTGTCCAATATTCAGTAATACTCCTTGAAATATAGGGGTTGTTAAAATTTTCAGGAAATTTGAAACCTATCATTCTGGCAAGGCCGATTGCCATATCAGAATAGCCTGAGAAGTCAAAATAAATCTGGAATGTATAGGCTAAAATACCTATCCATGCCGTATAGCTATCCAGCGATGCAAATGGCATAGAAAAAATACTGTCTGCCTGTTGCCCTAAATGGTTTGCTATAAGAACTTTTTTTGAAAGACCTATAATAAAGCGGTAAAAACCTATAAGCTTGTCATCAATAGTATCATTTGCTGAACGGTCGGTTATCTGGTCTGCAATCTGATGATAACGGATTATAGGCCCTGCTATAAGTTTTGGAAACAAAATAATGTATAACTGGTAATCCCAAAAATGGTCAAGAGGCTTATGTTCACCGCGGTATGCATCCACAACATAGGTAATTGTTTCGAATGTGTAAAAAGAAATACCAAGGGGTAACACCAGTTTTGTCCAATGTATATGGCTATTACCCAATAGGGATAAAACTGCATTAACATTTTCAATAAAGAAATTTGAGTATTTAAAGTAGAGTAATAAGCCTAAATTTATAGAGACAGACAATGTAAGCAATAGTCGTTTATGAAGATTGCTCCTGGAATTATACATCCATTTTACGAGGTGAAAATCTATAAAAGTTGTTCCCAGTATTACAAAAATGAATTTTGGCGCCCCCCAACTATAAAATAAAATGCTGAAGACCAGGATTACGATATTTTTAAACTTTCTGTCAGAAAAATAATAGACAAGAAGAAATGCAGGTAGAAAATACAATAAAAATACTATACTGCTGAATACCATATAATTAGAGCAAGAAGGGTTTTTGCAAATATATAGATTATTAGAATTTATGGGATTTTTAGAATTCCGGCCGTATTATAAATAACTATTGATGGCATTACTAGCCGGGCGGTAATTTCTTTCCCGTTTCAGATTTTCCTTTTTATGTATATTTATATGTTAATTTTGAGGAATCTTTTGGCATGGTATAAATTTTTTAGGTGTAATGAAGATATATGTTATTTCGGATATTATATTTGACCATATTGCAAAGGGAATAGATTCTTTTTCAAATGGCTCTGTTTTATGCCGGTTTTCATACGAGGAAGACATTATCGGTAAATTGTTGTCACTTAATTATGCCGATATAGAGGGCTTTGATGTTTTGTATATACACTCTGACCAGGTTTTTCATCGTCGCCCGGTTGATTGGCAGAAAGCATTTTGTAATACTTTGTTCCATCTTTCATTAAAAATGACAGACATTGTAATACTTGTCAATAATTCGCTATCCGCCGCATTTAAAACTACGCCGGCAAAGCTTTCATTTGGAAAGCCATTTGATACCGCTTTCATGTTTTCACATGAAATTAATTTACTTGCCGGGCGCTCCAATATTTTTGTTTTCGATTTTCAAACGATTATTACTAACCTGGGCGAAAGTAATTTTTACAATTATAATATTGGGCATCTATACCAGATGCCTTATACCAATAAGGCAGTCAGTTCTATTGCACATACGCTTACTGAACAGGTAAAATGGTTGATTGCCGAAGAAAAGAAAGTTATTATTGTTGATTGTGATAATACTTTATGGCATGGAATTGTTGGTGAGGATGGTCTTCAGGGAATTTATTGCGACAAAAATGCTGAGGGCATAGTGCATTATCAATTACAGGAATTTTTAAAGTTAAAAAAAGAAGAAGGATTTCTGCTTTGCATTTGTTCTAAAAATAATGAAGAAGATGTAAAAGAAGCTTTTGGGGCTAAAAACTTTGTTTTAGAATGGGAAGACTTTATTATCAGGAAGATAAACTGGAATGATAAAGTAACAAACATACAGGAAATAGCTGCGGAACTTAATGTCAGCACAGACTCTTTTATATTTATTGATGATAATAAGTTTGAATTGGATTTGGTAAGAAGCAGTCTGAAAAATATTTCCTGCTTTGAGTTTACAGGCGATTACATTGATTTCCTTTACCTCATAAATAAATTTGAATTCAGGAAAAAACAAGTACTTAAAGAAGATATTGAAAAGACAGAACAATATATTAAACAGCAACAAAGAAGCGAAGAAGAACTGCATTTCAAGAACATTGATGATTTTATCAAAAGCCTTGATATTAAAATAAATTGCTCGCTCAATGACATAAATGATCTTGAGAGGTTGTCTCAAATGACCGGGAAAACAAACCAGTTTAATTTCAATAAACAACCTTATACAACTGATCAGCTAAATCAGTTTATTGCTGCAGGTGGAAGGTTATATTCTCTCAAAGTTTCCGATAAATTTGGCGATTATGGTACTGTGGGGCTTATAATGGTACAGCATGGAAGAGACGGGGAAGTGATTCTTGAAAATTTCCTGATGAGTTGCAGAGCATTGGGAAAAAAAATTGAAGATGATTTTTTTAATTTTGTTTTGCAGGATCTCAAAAATAAAAATCTGCGCATTTCTGCAATTAAATTCTTGAAGACTGCTAAAAATATACCGGCAGAAAATTTTTATAATAAAATAAACAATGAAACCAACTATTTCCGAACTACAGCAACTGTTTTATAAGGCATTAGGCAAAAAAGCCGATATTGATGAGAATACAGTAAAAAAAGACATGTCCTTATGGGATTCTATTAATCACATTACCCTGATTAGTGAAATTCAAGATTATTATAAAATTTCCTTCAGTATCAGTGAAATTCAAAAAATAGACTCGGTTAAAACCCTTCTTGAAATAATAGAAAAAAAGCTTTCGTAAAACGGATTATAGCATTATAGCTGAAAGCGAGTAGGTATAAGGCATGAATTTTGCAATTTACAGATTGTTGTTTTAGTGGTAGCCATGGAATTATAGTTTCTCCTTTACAATAAAGCACAAAAGTAAGAGGAGAAATAATACGGGAATATTATACAAGTATTAAATGACCTGAGGACTCCGGTTACTATAAATTTTATACTATTAAAAGAAGGGTGGCTGATGGGTCTCGAACCCACGACCCTCAGAACCACAATCTGATGCTCTAACCAACTGAGCTACAACCACCGTGAAATTGAGCTGACAAAGATATGAGTTTCTTTATATTATCAACGTAATTTTATTCCAAGTTTTTTTCTTTCTTCACAACCCACTGCAAAGATTATATACTTCCTTTTACCAGAATAAGCCCGGTATTCTAAAAAAGAGCTGCTACCTTGCGTCAATCTCTTTTATATATTTACTCAATCTAATTTATAATATATGCTCTCACCCGAGCTAAAAGAAGTAAAAAAGGACATACTTCATTTATGCATTCTTGTTCAGGCTCAGATGCACAAGGCTAAAGAAACCTTGTTGAAATTTGATAAAGACCTTGGCTACGAGGTTATAATGAATGAACAAAAAATTGATTCGTGGAATCTTAGAATAAAAAGAGACTGTGAGAGCATGTTATCAGTATTCAGGCCAACTGCAAAAGACTTGCGGTTTATACTAGCGGCTTTTAAAATTGTGCATTGCCTTGGGCGTTGTGCCGATTTTGCAGGTTGGGTATCATTATACATTTCTGAAATGGAAAACTCATTTGATAAATCGTTATTGAAGAGTTGTAATATGGTTGAGATATTTGAAGAAATTGATGCTATGATGTACGCGGTTCATCAGTCTATTGAAAAAGATGACAGTTTATTGCTGCAACCGGTTTTTGAAAGAGATGAAATTATTGGGCGTTACAGGCTCATGGCTCTTGATGCAATAAGTAAGTACATACAGAAAAAACCGGACCAAAGCCAGAGATGCCTTTATCTTTTTTCAGTAGTTATGAAGCTTGAAAGGGTAGGCGACCAGTTGAAAAGCATGGCGCACGAAGTTATTTTTTACAGCGAAGCAGCCGGCATTAAATAAGGTAAAAATCAGTTAATAGCTGTGCTTACGGAGTTATGATAACAGGGGTGGTTATCCTGTTGCTTACATGCCCGGCCCTGTCAACAAGCCACACGCGGTACTCATAGCGGTTAGGGATTGTAACTCCGGACAAAGTAAAATAATAATCTCCTTTTGTCATCTGTACCTGTATTTCACCGCTTAATTCTTTATTATTTCCGGTAGGGGTAATATCAGGAATGGTATAAGTGCTGGCAACCGTATCGCCCAACAAAGAATCAGTAGAAGGAACTGTCCCGGGAATCAGGATTGGTTTAAAATGGTCAATGTTATCGGCTATTGAATCATATAGCATTTCCACATAAAAATCAGGCGGGGCACCATTACTATTATTACCTAAATCGCCATTGCCATCAGTAAAATTTACCTGGAGGAATGCCGTTGAATCAGGGTTTATTATGAAGTTTTTATATGTAATTACAGGGAAATCGGGATAATTCTCCTGTTTCATACAGGAAGTAAACCCTAAAACAAGCAGAACTACGAACCCTGTTTTTGAAAAAAGTTTCATTTTATTTACAAGAAAGCAAATATACACATTATTTTTGGTATTCTTATTTAAGAATTGTATTATTTTCTATGGCAAACGCATTTATCGATAAAATATTTTCCATCAAATCAAAAACTGAATTCCAACGACTTGCTTTAGAGGTATTTCAATACCAGTATAATAATAACATTGTTTACAAAAACTATGTTCATGCTTTAAGGAAAAATATTGATTTAATTCATGCAATTGAAGATATTCCGTTTTTGCCAATCTCTTTTTTTAAATCAAACGAAATTATCTGCGGCCCCAATCCTGCATATGATAAAGTGTTTTATAGCAGCACTACAACTTCTTCAACACCTTCCCGTCATTTTGTAAATAATATAAATATATATATTGAAAGTTTCAGGAAAGGGTTTGAATATTTTTATGGCGATATAAAGAAGTATTGTGTTTTAGCGCTTCTGCCATCCTATCTTGAAAGAGATGGTTCATCACTCGTTTTTATGGTTGAAGATATGATTAAACGCAGCAACCATAAGGAAAGTGGTTTTTATATGCATAACTATAATGAATTGGCTCAAACATTGGCCTTGCTTGAAAGCAAGGGGCAAAAAATAATATTGCTCGGTGTAACTTATGCGCTTTTGAAATTGGCTGAGGAGTACCCTATGCCATTAAAGAATACAATTATAATGGAAACAGGAGGTATGAAGGGAAGGCGCGGAGATATGCCCAGGCAGGAGATTCATAGCATATTGAAGAATGCCTTCAGCGTGGATAAGATACATTCAGAATATGGTATGACGGAATTACTGTCACAGGCCTATTCAAAAGGCGCCGGTATCTTTTATTGTCCCCCGTGGATGCGCATTGTGATACGCGACTTATATGACCCTTTTCAGGTAGAGTTTCAATCCGGCAATGGTGCAATTAACATTATTGATTTGGCCAATATAAATTCATGCTCGTTTATTGCCACCGACGATATAGGAGTTCTGCATAGCGATGGCGGTTTTGAAGTGTCGGGGCGTATAGACTATAGTGATATACGCGGATGTAACCTTATGGCGGGGGATTTGTAATTTAGCAATATGAGACAGGATAAACTATTCCGCCGTTGTGTTATTGGTCTGCTGCTGATTATTATAGCTGCATATTCCAATCACTTTGACAATAGTTTTCATTTCGACGATTCCCACTGCATACAGAATAATGTATATATACGCAGCTTAAGCAATATTCCAGGCTTTTTTGAAAGCGGTAAAACGTTCAGTTCACTGCCATATAACCAATCTTACAGGCCTATGCTCACTACTTTGTACGCCATAGATTATGCGCTTGGTAATGGCGCGGTTGGGCCGTTTCATATCTTTATTTTCCTCTTTTTCCTGTTGCAGGGCTATTTAATGTACTTATTGATAATTAAGATATTTAACATATCATTCAGCAGCCCTGTTAATAATTACTTCGCCCTTTTTACTACAGGGTGGTATATGCTTAGCACAGCCAATTCCGACACAATAAACTATATATCTTCCTCCTCTGATTCTATTTCAACTTTCTGGGTAGTGGCAGGGCTGGTAACCTTTATCTATAAACCCGGCTGGAGAAAGTATTTGTTGTATTTAATACCTGTATCCATAGGGGCGCTCTTCAAGCCTACAGCTATAGTATTTCCTGCTTTATTGGCAGTTTATGTTTTCTTGTTTGAGAAAAACGATAAATGGACTGGCATTTTAAAAAGAATAATCCATACCATATTAGTAATTATTCCAGCAATGTTTGTATGTTTTGCTTTATATGAGTTGCAGGCTAAGTTAACGCCTCCGACTTATGTTTCGGGCGGTAACCCATATACCTATATTATTACCCAGCCTTTTGTAATACTGCATTACTTTATAATGTATTATTTCCCTTTGGGGTTGAGCGCCGATAGCGATTGGCTCCCGGTTACTTCGATGGCTTCTTGCCAATTTATTATGGGAACTGCATTTATTGTAATACTATTGGCTATTGCAATTGTGCTGATTCGTAAGCCGAAGTATGCACCTGTAACATTCGGCATTGCCTGGTTTCTTATAGCATTAATACCTACCACAGTAGTTCCGCTTGCAGAGGTTATGAACGACCACCGTGCTTTCTTCCCTTATGTCGGCGTTGCAGTTGCTTCAGGCTGGATTATGTTTATTATATGGGATAAACTGCAAAGCAGGTCTTCCCGGTTGCTTAATGGTACTATGTTAGTTATCCTAGTCCTGAATGCGGCAGGTACCTTTGCGCGCAATTTTGTCTGGCGTAACGAAGAATCTCTCTGGCATGATGTATCTGTAAAAAGCCCCCGCAATGGCCGCGGACTTATGAATTATGGCCTTTCACTTATGGCCAGAGGTGATTATAAAGACGCTGAAATATATTATAGAAGAGCCATACAGCTATTGCCTTATTATTCCTATGCATACGAAAACATGGCCATTCTTAAAGCTGCCCAAAAACAATATGATACGGCAGAAATATACTACCGGCAGGCTCTCGGTTTAGATTCGGGTGTTCCTATTCTTCATTACTATTATGGTAAGTATTTACATAGCCGCGGAAAAGATTCTGATGCCATACGGCAGTTGCAGCAGGCCATCAGCCTGTCACCTGCCGATATGTATTCCCGTTATTTGCTGCTGGAAATATACCGCAAAGAGCAGAACTGGCTGGCGCTAAGCGCTTTAGCCAATCAAACGTTGGCTATATTGCCCGGAGATTCCACCGCTAAGGCTTGCCTTACTCTTAGCGCCACAGGCAATGGTAAGTAGAGTTATACTCATACTATATCAGTTTGCAAAATGATAGTAGAAACGCTGAGATTGCTTCGCAAAGCCTCGCAATGACGGAACGAACCACCGTCACTGCGAGTCCGCCTTCCCATAAAAAAAATAGCGGACGCGGCAGTCTCAATAAATTTTTGCAAACTCATGTTCGTTCAGTATACTTCATCAACTGAAAGATTTTATTACCTCATTTACTTGTTTCGCGCCGGGAAAGTAGCTGAGTATTTTCATCAAAACATCCTCCACCATAGCATCGGGGCATGAGGCTCCGCTGGTAAGCACTATAGTAACAGGTGTCTTTTTGGGAAGAAAGTCATTCGTAGTTATTACTTTTCCGGAATGTAAATCAAAATGACGGATGGCATTAGCCGATTCTATTTCTTTGGCTGATGATATGAAAAAAGTCCTGAATTTTTGCTCGCATAATTCCACTATGTGCGATGTGTTTGAACTGTTATACCCCCCAACCACAATTGCTATATCGGCATGTTCTTTAAGTATCATCTGCGTAGCATCCTGGTTCTCGTTGGTAGCATAACAAAGGGTATCGCGGGTATCGGCAAAATGGTCTTTCAGCGCGGCGCCTCCGTATTTCTGAATCATGATATTCTTCAGGTAGTCGGCAATAGCCTGTGTTTCGGCGGCAAGCATGGTAGTCTGGTTGATAACGCCTATTTTATCAAGGCTCAATTCAGGGTTGAAAGTATCGGAATAGCGCCCTTTAAATATTTCTTTGAATTTCGGCTGCGACAATTTCCCCAAAACATAATCACCAAGCAAAACAGCCTCCTTCATATCTTCCACCACAAGCGAAGGGCTGCTGGCGGCGCTGTGAGAGAAGGTTGCCCGTGTTTCCTCATGGTAAGGCCTGCCGTGTATGATTACCGTGTATTTATCGGCGCCGAGTTTTTCCGCTTTATTCCAGACCCTGTGAACAAAAGGACAGGTAGTATCGTATAACTGTATCTCCAATCCACGTTCCGCAAGCTGATTTTTTATATCGAGCGTTGTTCCAAAAGCAGGTATAATAATTATATCGGCAGGGGTAAGCTCGCTGAAAGGAGTTATGACATTTCCATAGGTATCCATCAGAAATTTCACACCCTGTTGCTCTAAATTGGCATTTACCTCGGGGTTATGTATCATCTGGCTGAGCAGGAATATGCGCTTGCCCGGGTTTTCCTTAACCGCCCTGAATGACAATTCTATCGCGTTCTGTACCCCATAGCAGAATCCAAAATGACGCGCCATTAAAAACCTTACCGGACCAAAATCGAGCAGGGTGGGGGAGAAATCTTTTTTTTTAGGGTCGTTGTTTGAGCGGTATTCCTTTATCCTCGCTAATATAGGGCTATTATAAAATGCCGGTATTTCAAATGTTTTCATACTATGCAAAAGTAGTAAAAAGTTGTCAGTACTCAGTGGTCAGTGGTAAGGGATAAGGAGTCAGTCGTTAGTCATCAGTGGTCAGTAGTTAGTTGTCAGTTGGGCGGAGTTTTTTTGTCACACTGAGCTTGCCTGCCCTGAACTTCTTGCTTCATGGGCCTGCCCTGAACTTTTTGCTTCATGGGTCGAAGTGCTTCAAATAAAATTTTCTCGCAGAGGTGCGCAAAGCAAACAGCCCGCAGAGGTGTGCGGAGTTTCCCGTCATTCGTTTTATATTTTGTGTTTTAGTTGGGTTCATTAGGGCTTTTCATTCTTCATTCTTAGTTTTTAACTCTTAATTTAATGTTACTCGCGTCATGTTTATTTTTTTGTGCTCATAAGGGCTGCGCCATTCATAACTCATAACTCATAATTCATAACTCATAATTTCTTTACGTCTTTAATTCGTAATTCGTAATTTTTAATTCGTAATTAATTTTCACGCCATTATCAACTTCTTTTTCGGCGGATAGGCATATACATAACGCATCGCGTCAATGGCATGGTCATTCATTTTAACAGGGCGGTTTATGGATACTCCTTCTTTGTTGGTATCCCACATATATTCTTCCATTTCTTTAATAAGGTTCAGGCTGTCGCGGCTCACATTTATCTTTCGCTCCAATAGCATGTTAATCCCGAATTCCACACTGTCTTCTCCTTTAATGCATGGAAACAAGCCCTTCCAGCCCTTGCGGTATAAATAATCTATGGTTTTAGGCTCCGCGCTGTCGGCTACCGCCAGCTCTTTCAGGTCAATGTTTTTCTGCGTAAAAGCGAATATCTCATCATTTTGCGCCCCGGTTTTATAAAACAATTCCCTTACATACAGTTCTCCCTCATATTCATTAACCTGCACAATAGCGGTAGGCGAATGTGTAAATCCAAAATCAATACCATAACCCAATATCGTCCCCGGCAGGGGCGAACCCGTAGAGACGGCATGCATGTCGTCTCTGCATTGTATGATTGTCCAATTCGTAAACACCAACCCTTCGGCATTGCCAATTTCGCCTTCACCATACACCTTCCACCAGTTCTCGTTATGGCGGCGGCGCTCTATATTGGCCACTTCCTGCGGGGTCAGAAACCGGTTATCCTTATAGGTGCTTTGCATAAAAATGTAATCAGATTCCTGCAACGAGGGCATAAGGTCATTATGCACCCAAAAGCGGCGGACAGGGTTATAATCTAAAATAGTGCGTATGCGGGTACGCACATCAAGCTGCTGGAAAGATTCGTAGTCAATGTTATTACATTCGTTTATAAACAGGATGTCGCGCCGCGCCCCGCGCAGTTTGGCTTCTTCATCGGCAGAAAAGAACTCTATTACCGATGTGCCCATATAAATACTGCATGTAGTTTTATTTTCCTCCACAGTATTGAGCCACCCGTTGGCCGATAATATCCGCTTGGTATCGCGCAGGGCGCCACGCATAAGATGGGGCATGGTTTTAGCCACCACCGAAATTATGACGCCCTGGTTCAGAATGGCATAATTGAGCAGGTACTGCAATATGGAATATGTTTTACCCGAGCCTGTTCCGCCCTGGTGAATTACATATCGTTTCCCTGACTTATTGGCACAGTAATGCCTGTCGTTATAATCGAGCATGATTTTGGCACACTTTGGCACACGGTTCCCAGAAAAAGTGTGCCATTTTTCTGTTTACAGAATTTCTTTGGTCTGCTGAATCATTTCGGCTGCTTCTTTATTTTTTATAATAAAATTGTAAACAGCGGCTTGTCTTGCTGCTTCCCTTTCATTGTAAAAAGTATATCCCCTGTCTTTGCCGCGGGTACGAAGGATAAACATAATGGCCTTCAAGTCGCTTTTTTGTATTTCTTTAAATAACCGGACTTCAGAAAAATCGAGGGTTGCATCTATAAGCGATTCAACCGCGGCTTTATATTCTTCATCGGTTTTCATCCAGTTATAATGAGTTCGCCTCGGTATGCCGGCTTCCTGGCAAGCATACGATACAATACCCAATACCTTTATAAGCGCCTTCAGCATTCGCGCTTTTTTGGGGTCGCTGTGCAGCATTGCCTCCTGCCCGTCAGGGCCTTTTTCGGTTACTTCATTTATTTCCTCCTGTGAGAAAATTTCCTGCGATGCCGTTTCCGCGGCAGCAATTTCATTTGTGGTGTTCATTGATATTTGCTTAAAATGGTTAAAAGATTAAATAAACAACGCAAAGATAAACATTTTATTTAAAATAAAAGCACAAAATGTTTATAAAGTTTTCAACAACACCGAAACCTGCTCCAAAAAAACAGCGATGGTTTCGGGCTCACGAGCTCCGCTAAGAATTAAACGCGCCGCGAGTAACAATAACCGTGCAGGTATGCAATCAGTCTGGATAGAAATGCCATCCCGCATTCCGTATTTCTGCGGAATTGCGGGACCATTCCCCTTATTGCCTTTTCTTATATCTTTCCCAAAACGGGAAAGACATTACTTTTATCTGTGTAAAAAGTATTTCCTTTTTATTATCCTATGCCTTTATGGGAGACAGACAAAAAAAGACGATGGAGCAACTAAATGCCGCAAGGGTAAAAGTAACGCCTCTCCCTCAAGGGATGAGGTAAGGGTAAGGGCAGTTTTATAACAAAATGTTTATAAAGTTTTCAACAGGTAACTACATACCACTTTGACCCAATTTTCTACCATTTCTAACCGATTAAGAATCAGACTTTAACAAAACACATAAAATAATACGGAATTATAAATAGTTTGGTTTGTTATCTTTGTATATCTTCAGCTAATTATTTTCAGGCTGCAATAACAGATTTTAAACCATATATTTGCTTAAATCTTGTTATTAAAGGGGTTCGAGAATCGTACCTTCGGGGTCACAAACAAATAAAAGTCCAGCAGTATTGTAGGGCTTTTTTTATTAACTCATAATGATTTCGTCGTTGATAATTTCCGTATATTTGCATATAAATACATTCAGCTATGAACATCCAAGCCAAAAAACTTAGCCTCATAGAATGGCTGGTCTCTTTAAAGGATGAAACCGTCATCAATAAAATGTATAATTTCCGTGAGAAACTGGCACATACCCCTGATAAACGGATTACCCTCGACGAGTTGCTGGCCGAACTGGAGCTTTCTGAGAGGGCACGCAAGGCCGGCAGAGTAATCGGCATTGATGAGCTGGAAAAGGAATCTGAAAACTGGTAGCTTCACCCGTGAAAGTTGTATTCACCGATATTGCCAGCAAACGCCTGAGGGATATTTACGCATATTATAAGCAAGAAGCCTCATTAACTGTGGCAAAGTCTGTAAAGGGAAAAATTATCGGCGGAATAAGAAACCTGGAAACCAATCCCAAATTAGGAAGTGAGGAAACATATTTGTTATATCTAAAACGTGGATACAGGAAAATAGTCATAGGGAATTATAAGATTATCTACCGGGTAATTGACAGCACGGTGGTAGTGGACACCATATTCGACTCGAGGCAGGAACCCAAAGAACTATCAAAGGACATAACAGGCAAAAAGAAATAGTTGTTACCCCTCCGATATTTCTTTGTCAGGTTATAAACTTGACTGATTTATACTGACAAGTTACGCTACGCCAAGCTTGCAAGAGCGAGGGGGCTTTTGTTAAAAGTGGAATCTCTTTTTCATTATGTTTGTGAAATAATTAAGCGGTTACATACTATTCATCAATCAGAACATTTATGAGGAAACTTAACTTACTCTTAGGAATTACGGGAATCTTTTTTGTACAGATTAACGCAAGCGCACAAGGGCTTTATATTGGCGCAGGCGGCGGATATGGCTTCCCCGCGGGACTTCAACCCTTTAATGATTATGGAAATAACGGTTCCACCAGTTATACCGATAACTATAATGCAAATACGCAAACTACAACAACAACTACCACCACTAACAATATATCTAAATCATTTTCCTTAGGTTCGGGAGGAGTTATCGGCATGTATGGAGGTTATATGCTGACTAAAAATATTGGTTTTGAACTTGGCATAGGAGATAAGTTATCTTCAACTACGAGTTCGGCATTCACTGCCTCCGAGAACTATGTAGAAACAGGGGGCGCGGGACTTGCGGGGTCGGAAACCTGGTCGCATACCTATACGTTGACAAGCGGAGGTTCACTGCAGATAACCCCTGCGGTTCGTTTAACGGTTGGCAATAGCCAGATACACCCGTATATGGTTACCGGCTTGGTTATTGGTACGGCTCCTTCCACAACCCTTGAAGATCAAATGTTCTATAATACTTCCAACCAGCTTGCCTTTGGTACCTCTCCTTATTCCCAAGATTTAATTTATACCATCAGCGGAGGAGCCATGTTAGGATTTCATGGGGCGATAGGCGCGTTATATATGTTTTCCGATAATCTTGGCATTTCCGCGGAAATTTTTGGAAACTTTATGAATTGGTCACCCAAAAAAGCTGTAATTACAACCCTTACTTATAATGACGCTGATTCATCCGGCAATCAGCATTTTTTGACTGAAAATGGACTTAATAAAGAAATAGATTATGTTTCATCTGCAACCACTACTACAACCAATGGAGCTAATCCTTCACCACTCACTCCTCAACAGCACACACAGATATATATGCCCTTTAGTTCCTACGGCATCAGAATAAGTATTCATTACAACTTTGGCGGGGGCAGTTCAAAAGTAACTGCAGAGCCATAGAATAAAAATCTGCGGTCAAACTACCCCCCGTAACCGCTAAGCTCAGTCCGCTTGTATCTGTTTTGTTGCTTCCCCTGAAATTATTGCAATCCCGACCTCTTCTATCGGGGTGGCTTCCCCTGAAATTATTGCAATCCCGTTCATTGCGGCTTAGCGGGTACCTGTTAAAGGTCATCCTGCAAAATTTCCAGTATATATTTGCCTTCCATAATTTATATAACATGAAAAAATCGGAAATAGAAAAAATGCCAGAATACTTCGACAGGTACATAAACCTGGTTGAAGATATTGATGTAACAGATGCCTTAAAAAAATATGGCGCCAATTTATTTGCACCCGGTAAAATGAAACAATTGGGCGATAAAGTATATGAACCCGGAAAATGGACAGCGAAAGATATTATTCAGCACCTGATAGATGCCGAAAGGGTATTTTCATACCGGGCTATGCGTTTTGCAAGGAATGATAAAACAACTTTGCCCGGTTTTGATGAAAATGAATTTGCCCTCACGGCGGGCGCTTCAAGGAGAAATTTGGATGATTTGCTAAATGAATTTAATGCGGTAAGGCAATCTACCATAAACTTATACCGGAGCTTCGATAATGAAATGCTTAAGCGTGAGGGAAAATCATTTAGCAAAGATATTTCAGTGCTCGCAATAGGCTTCACAATTGCAGGTCATGTTGTACATCACGATAAAATATTGAAGGAACGTTATTACAAACTGATCCAATAATCTAATAGTACGCAGATGATTAAGATTAAAACTGAATCTTATTAATCATAAGAAATCAGCGTTCCATTGGGTAAGATTAACACGGCTAATTCTTAAAATGCTGTAAAATCTTATATAATCATAAGAAATCAGCGTTATCAGCGTTCCATTACGTTTTATTGCTTATCTAAGCTCCCGAATACTTTTTTAAGTATATCGCTTACGCGTGCCGCCGGGTTCTGGCGTATTTTTAACTCTTCCTGGGCCATAAGTATAAACAAGCCTTTCAATGCCTGCTGAGTTACATATTCATTAAGGTCGGTGTTAACCTTGGGCTGGCGAGAGAACATCGTAGTCTGGTTATAAGCTTCAGCCATAGGTGTCCAGTATTTGGTAACATTTACACTTTGAATAGCGGCTTTTACAATTGGTAAAAACGCGTCATGCAACTGCTGGGAAGTTTTACTTTTCATATATTGGGTAGCGGCATCGTTTGCCCCTTTAAGTATAGATAGCCCGTCTCCGATAGTCATGGACGTAATAGCATCTGCAAAAATGGGAGCCGCTTTAATGGCTGCCTGTTCTGCGGCGCGGTTAAGGCTGAGCACAAAATCATCTACCTGCTTTTGCTGGCCTGTCTTAACGGCTAAATCTTTTACTTTTTGCGCATCGGGCGGGAAAGGTATTTTAATCAGGCTGTCTTTAAAGAAACCATCGGTTTTTGAAGCTGAAGAACCTGCATTGCTCGAACCCACCTTTAGGGCTTCTTTTAATCCGTTAACTATATCATCGTTACTAAGGCCTGTACCACCCGAGGAATCTGATTTGCCGGTAAGTTTATTTACATCCTGGCTTGCATCCTGCTTCAATGTATTAACATTAAATTGGCCGTAAGAAGCAAATGAGAAACTTAAAAATGTGACAGATAAAAGAAGAAGGTTTTTCATAACATCAATAATTAATAATTGGTGCAAACATATAATTTGTAAATGAAGTAATTATGAATAAGCAGAAAAAAATAATACCCGTAAGAAAATGGAACGCTGATGACGCTGATTAGAATTTATATCGGATAATTTTATATAACAGACTTCTTCCCATTGTTACAAGCATGTGTTATATGTATAATTAGATTACTTCAATTGCCGTCAGCTTTAGCTGACGGTATAAAAAAAATTATTAAAGGGCTTTAGCCTGAAAGCAGTATCTGTTATTTTGGGCTAAAGCCTATAAATGTGTGTGTTATTCTGACCGTCAGCTAAAGCTGACGGCAATTGAAAAATCCCAAAAACATAAGCTAATCCTAAGATTGCCGCTTTGTTGGGAGACAGAAAAAGGCAGACAAAGTAAAAATCGCCATAATAATCAACTGTAACGCCTCTCCCTCAAGGGAGAGGTAAGGAAAAGGGCAATATCGCCTAAAGCTGACGGCAATTGAAAAAAAACTTGGTTCCTTACAAACTTAATCGTATAAACTCTATTATTTACAGGTATATAAATTTAATGTCCTGCAAAATATCCGGGTGAAGGCTGAATGAAACAGGGCAGGTGCGCCCGGTATGTTCAAGTATGCTTTTTTCTTTATCGGTATAATTTTTTGGCGGCATGGTAATGGTAACATGCACTTCCGATACCCTTCGGGGGTTGGCAGCCATTACTTTGGTGACTTCGGCGGTAGCGCCATCCATATTAATTTTATGAGTATTTGCCGCAATACCCATTACCGTGAGCATACAGACTCCCAGTGACGTAGCTAACAGGTCAGTAGGAGAAAAAGCCTGGCCCTTGCCATGATTATCTACCGGGGCGTCTGTAATAATTTTGTTTCCCGAAGCTAAATGGGTTGCTTCAGTACGCAATTCGCCTTTATACACAATTTTTGAGGTTGCCATAGTAAGAATTGTTTATTTTTTATTAACTTTGCGTTGCAAATATAGCTGGCTTAAGAACTTGAAGTACAATATCACCATAATCCTGTTATTAGTATCCGCACTATTTATTAATTCTGCCTATGGGCAAGATGTATTGACCAGGGTTCAGAATGGGGAAGATGTAAATGTGGTATATAAAGACATGGCCCTTGGTGGCGCTTTTATGCATTCAGAAGGCTGGGGCCTTTTCTTCCGCAAGGCTAAAATTGTTTCCATTTATAAAAAATGGTTTTGGGAAGTTGAAACCGCAACCATGCACAGCGACAAAGAAATAAAGTCCCAGAACACATATTTTCCCGATGCAACCAGTTATTATTTCGGAAAGCTTAACGGAATGCAGGTCTTCAGGTTTGGTACAGGGTATTACAGAACGGTATGGAGAAAGAATAATGAACGTTGTGTTGAAATAGATGCGATTTATTCTGGAGGCCTGTCATTGGCTGTGCTGAAGCCCGTTTACCTTGAAATTATTGAACCAACTTCTGTTCCCGATATTATTTCTTTATCTACCCAGATATATAACCCGGCTACAGATAATATTGATAATATTTATGGGAGAGCTTCGGTATTTGACGGCTTAGGCCAATTAACTTTTCACCCGGGCGCTTACGCCCGTTTAGGTTTGAATTTTGATTATGGCAACAGGCATGATATGATTAAGGCTGTTGAAACAGGAATTGAAATTGACGCATACCCGCAGCAAATAGCAATTATGGCTCCCCAGGTTGCCCAAAATAACCAGTTCTTTATAAATTATTATTTGAGCATAAGCTTTGGTAAGCGCTGGTTTTAATAAAAAAATTGTGTCCGATACTACCCCATTATATATAGAAGATGCGCCTTTGCGCAAACCGGCCTGGCTGAAGGTAAAATTACCCGCAGGTGAAAACTACCTTAAGGTAAGGACATCGGTTGATAATAATAAGCTGCATACTATATGCCAGAGCGGCAATTGCCCGAACATGGGTGAGTGCTGGGGGGCTGGCACGGCTACCTTTATGATATTGGGCAATATCTGCACCCGTTCGTGCCAGTTTTGCGCCGTGGCTACAGGCCGCCCTTTGCCGGCAGATTTAAAAGAACCGGAAAGAGTGGCTGAGGCGGTTTACCTTATGAAAGTTAAACACTGTGTAATTACTTCGGTTGACAGGGATGATTTAACTGACGGAGGAACATCAATATGGGCCGAAACAATCATGGCCATACGACGGAAATGCCCCGGTACCACCCTCGAAACGCTGATACCTGATTTTAAGGGAGAACCCGGACTGGTAGCCAGAATAATTGAAGTGCATCCGGAAGTTGTTTCACATAACCTGGAAACTGTGCGAAGGCTAACCAAACAAATCAGAGTCCAGGCAAAATACGACAGGAGCCTCGATGTGCTGAAACAATTAAAAAATGGGGGTATGCACACTAAATCAGGTATTATGCTTGGCCTGGGAGAGACTAAGGAAGAGATATTGGAAACCATAGATGATTTGGCACAGGCAGGGTGTGATATATTAACCATAGGGCAATATTTACAACCAACCCCAAAACATGCTGCCGTGCGGGAATATGTTCATCCCGATATATTTGCAGAACTTAAGGAAACAGCCCTTGGCAAAGGCTTCCGCTTTGTAGAAAGCGCTCCGCTGGTCAGGTCTTCATATCATGCTGAAAAACACGTCTTTTGAATAATGAAGTAAGTACATGCTTTTTTTAATTCAAAATTAATAATTGGATGTTCATTATTCGATATTCTTTAAGGATGTATTTCACCATCATTTTTTCGCAGTTCACTCGTTCATTCATGCCGGATAATAAATTCCCATATTAATTACTCAAAATATTTCATCTATTTGCATTGCAATATAATTAATGAAAAAAAATTCAAAAGAAAGTACGATTCCAAGAGATTATATATATTTGTAAAACTAAATGATAATTATGAAAACTAAAAGAAATACTCTGCTTTCCGCATTGTCAATCCCTGCAATTTTATTGGGAGGGGTAATATTTACAGGCGCATATTTATACCATAGCTCTCATTCGAGGCAATATACGCCGGGCTATGTTAAGCCATCGGAAGAAAAAGATGCCGGGGCAGCCGGTATGTTCAAATATTTTTTTAACGCCCGGAAGAATGTTGCGACAAACAGCATGGATTATGGAGCTATGCTGAAAACCGAGCAACAATTAAGAAGCACATTTGCCAGCCACAGGGCTATGGGAGCTTTGGGCTTAAACTGGCGAAGCCTTGGGCCATCAAATGTTGGCGGAAGAACCAGGGCGATTTTAATAGATAACCAGGACCCTACCGGTCAAACAATATTTGCCGGAGGCGTTTCGGGGGGTATATGGGTATCTAAAAATGGTGGAGCTAGCTGGGATAGTATTAATGATAATTTAAGCAATATGTGCGTATCATGTATTGCACAGGATGCAAACGGAAATATTTATATAGGTACAGGTGAAGGATTCAGTCTTTATGATGGGGGTGAGGCGTTCAGTACAGCCATGCTCGGAGGTGGTGTTTTCAAGTCAACAGATGATGGAAAAACCTTTAATATACTTCCAGCTACTATTCCTGTAGCGTCCAGCGATTCGGGTAATAATACCAACGCAACCTGGGCATATACCAACCGTATTGCAATTCTTCCTTCGAACCCATCTATTATGTGGGTGGCAACCAGTTCGGGGCTTATGTTTAGCAGTAATGCCGGTGCAAGTTTTTCATATACTACAAATAATTCCGGTAAGAAGCTGGCTGTAAACTCTCTTGATGTTAAAATATCTCTTGATGGGAAAATTGTTGTTGCCTGTGTCGGCGGTAATGGATACTACCTGTATCCTTCTTCTGCCAATGATACAGCATTTACAGAAATGCACCAGAGCGGTTATGGGAAAATTCCTTCTTCAAATGGCTCCAGAATAGAGTTTGCCATTTCTCCTACTAATTCAAACTATATATATGCATCAGTTATTACCAATGGCACTTTTGATAATCCCGGCGCTGGCATCTATATGACCATGACTGCAGTTAGCTCAGGAAATGGCGGCAACTGGTATGACATAGGACCCGGAGGCAGCTTGCTTTTTGACCCTTATTCTTCCGGCGGCACCCAGGACCAGGCTACTTATGATAATGCCATAGGGGTATTTCCTACCAACCCCGGTAAAGCATTATTCGGAGGTACCACGTTATGGTCATGGGCTCAAAGCTCTCCTACAGATACTGTAGGAAACTGGACAAGCATATCACCTTACTTTGGTACCGTTGGCCAACCTGACTACATCCACCCCGATGAGCATACTATTGTTTTTGATTTAAATAACCCAAAAACGGTGTATATTGGATGCGATGGAGGGATTTTTAAAAGTACCGACGGAGCCAATACCTGGACCCCGGAAAACAGGAATTATGATGTTACACAGTTTTACGCAATGGCATGTTCTCCTTTTGTTGAGCCGAATGGCGAAGGTATTTTGGGCGGAACGCAGGATAACGGAACTCCATACGTCAGCGGTACCCAGTATTATTACCAGGATGACGTTGACTTTACCGGCGGTGATGGGGGGCAATCGGCTATCTCGGGCATTAATCCCAATGCCGCTTACGGAATGACCGACGGTGACGCTCTTATACGTACCGCAACTTTAACCGGAGCCTCAATAGGCGGCGGACTTGCTTATACCAATACCAAAGGATTGAACAGAGGAGCAAATATGGATAGCATCTACCAATTGGGTACCGGGTGTTTTGTAGGGCCGGTAGCCTTATACGAAAGCACATTAGATATCAATACTCCTGATTCCATGCTGTGGATAAACACCACCGATAGCTCTTATGCTCAAAATGCCCTGGTTTGGCCAATAAGCAATAATGGTAATATACCTTTCCCTTATTTCCTTCAAAAACCTGTAGGTCCCGGTGATACCGTAATGGTGCAAAACAGGGTTGTTTCAAAAATTGCAACTGCATTTGCTCCTAGTGAATATGTATGGATGACCATGCAGGCTATTGATTTCCAGGACCCTACAGTGTGGATGCCCATTGGAGGCCCCCAATCATCGCCTGATAAATTTACAGGTTCTGACCCTGTGCATTGCATGGCCTTTTCTCCGAACGGGGATGCCCTTTTTGTCGGTACCGAAGCCGGCCAGTTTTACAGGTTCTCCAATCTCGATTCTGTAAGGGATACTTCTTATATTACCGGCGGAATAATATCTATGCCTGATGACAAAGCCCCTGTTCCTAATAAATTATCCAAAGTAATATCAACAAGCCTTACTGCTGCTCTTGGAGTTTCTGGCAGGGATATTTTAAGCATAGCCATTGACCCTAAAAATGGAAATAATATGCTGGTTACCGTTGGTAACTATAACAACACCAAGTATGTTTTATATAGCAATAATGCATTAGGCGCTTCGCCAAAATTCACTTCCATACAGGGCAACTTGCCTGCAATGCCTGTATATGGTTCGATATTGGATATTATTAACAGCCCGGATAGTAATGGCGCTGTGTTAGCTACAGAGCATGGTATCTGGTCAACAAGTGATGTAACCGCAACCCCTGTTGTCTGGACATCTGATAATGCCGGTATGGCAAATACCCTTGTATGCGCTATCAGGCAGCAAACATTGCCTCCCTGGAGCTGTAACAATTCGGGAAAGATTTATATCGGAACACACGGAAGGGGAGCCTGGGTTGATTCTTCATACTATATACCTACAGGCATTAAGCAAATTACAGCATCCGGCATGAAAATTAACATGAATGTATATCCTGACCCTATGAACACAAGGGGAACGGTTGCATTTACACTGCCAGAAGGTGAAGATAAGGTTAGTGTTACTATTTATGATTTGCAAGGCAGGTTGATTAATGAAATCCCGGTTGCAAATCCTGCTCCCGGAATGCATACGGTAAATATTAACTCGCAATACATGCCGGTGGGTGAATATTTTGCCACTGTTACCGGAACAAATTTCCGCCAGACGACCCGTTTTGTGGTTGCCAGGTAAAACAAAAATTTAAATGATAAAGCCCCCGGCATAAACACCGGGGGCTTTTTTTTTACATAGTAAGAATAAAAAAAATTGAATCTCAATATGGAACAATATGAAAAATCATTTTTTTCTCTCAAATCTCTGTTAAATTTGCCCCCTCATTAATAAATAAAAAATTATGACCAAAATAAAAGTAGCCATAAACGGCTTTGGAAGAATTGGAAGAGTAACGCTAAGGGCTCTTCTTAAAAGAGGTAATGTAGAAGTAGTTGCCATTAATGACATAACAGCAAGCACAACCCTTGCTCACCTTTTTAAGTACGACTCCATTCATGGGAAATTTGACGGAACTGTTGTAGCGGATAAAGATTCAATTACCCTCAACGGCCATAAAATACGCATTACCGCTCAAAAGGACCCTGCCGCACTTCCCTGGAAGGAACTTGGAATAGATGTGGTTATTGAATCAACCGGGTTGTTTTTAGATAAGGCCAATGCAGAAAAACATATTGCCGCGGGCGCCCGTAAAGTAGCGCTTTCCGCGCCTGCCAAAGGTACCGATATTAAGACTATTGTTTTAGGGATAAATGATAAGGATTTAAGTAAATCGGATGTGGTTGTATCAAATGCTTCCTGTACAACCAATTGCGCTGCTCCCATGGCCAAAATAATACATGAAAACTGGGGCATTGAGGTGGGTTTTATGACAACCGTTCATGCATATACCAGCGACCAGCGCCTGCACGACGCGCCCCATAATGACCTTCGCAGGGCCCGTGCCGCAGCGCTTTCCATGGTTCCTACTTCTACCGGGGCTGCCAAAGCAATAGCCGAAGTATTTCCTGAACTGAAAGGCAAACTTACCGGTGATTCAGTGCGTGTTCCTGTAGCAGACGGTTCTTTAACCGACTTTACATTTATAGTAAAGAAAACTGCTGCGGTGGCCGATATTAACGCCGCATTTAAAAAAGTATCGGAAGGCGCCCTGAAAGGAATACTCGAATATTCCGATGAGCCTTTGGTTTCGCACGATATTATCGGCAATACACATTCATGCATATTTGATTCGGGCTTAACGGCTGTAATCGGTAACCTGGTTAAAATCAGCGGTTGGTACGATAATGAGTCAGGTTATTCAAATCGCCTGGCCGACCTGGTTGAAAGAATGGGGGCTTTGTAACCCTTAGCCGGGCTACGATTGATATGTTGCGCCCTTAGAGGGCTTGAAGTTTACAGGACTTCCGGGAATGTTTTTGGAAATGTTAAATTTATTGCCTAATATTGGGTCTGAATCTTAACAAAATGCCATTTACCATGAAAACAATTACAAAGTTCATATCACCAGCCTTTGTGTTTTGTCTTTGCTTGCTTGCTAACCAAACAAATGCCCAAACCCTTTTGGGCCTTACCCCTGGGGGAGGCGACAGCGCAGGCGGGGTAATGTTTCAATATAATGTGCCGGGTTCAAAAGACAGTCTGCTGCACCAGTTTTCGTTAACTCCTGAAAATGCTTTGTATAATAGCCTTACACAGGGCCCCAACGGAATACTGTATGGGTTTAGCGCGGGCGGCGGCGATTTTGGCAATGGCTGTTTATTTCAGTACGATACTGCCACAGGCGTTGTCACTGTTCTGGCTAGTTTTAACGGTTCATCAAATGCAAATCCTAAGCTTGGGCAAAGCCCCTGCGGCAAGCCGCTTCTGGCATCTGACGGAAATATATACGGAATGGCTACCTATGCCGGCCCTGACTGGGATGGTTCTTTGTTTCAGTACAACACTACTACTCATGTAATTACTGTTATTCATAGTTTTAATGGCGCTGCATATACAGGTTCTTTTTGGAGCGGTACAGGCAGTAACCCTTACGGCAGCCTTATACAGGGTACCGACGGAAACCTGTATGGAATGACCTCGGAGTCGGGTGCAGCTACCAATGGCACAGTAGAGTCGTATGGCACAATTTTTAAATGCAGCCTTTCCGGCGCCTTTACCACATTGTATGGTTTTTACCCTGCCGCAGCGGGCGGTGCTCCACAGGGCTCGCTGATACAGGCTACTGATGGCATTTTATACGGGCTGGCAACCAAAGGCGGTTCACAGGGCTCAGGCGCTATTTTTGAATGTACTACATATGGCGCCTATTCCACACTGGTAAGTTTTGACAGTAACACTACCGGAGAAACCCCATACGGTAGTTTAATACAAGCTTATGACGGAAATTTATACGGAATGACCAGCCAGGGCGGCGCACATAAATCGGGCACCATATTCAGGTGCACCACATCGGGCACTCTTACTGTTTTAGCAACCTTCGACAGCGCTACCGACGGAAAGTATCCATATGGGGACCTTATACAGGCAGCAGACAGTAATTTTTATGGGTTAACCTCAAAAGGTGGTTCTGCCGGTAAGGGCATAATGTTTAAATGTACGCGTGCCGGGGTGATTACCAAAATGATAGATTTTAATAATACTATTGGCATAACCCCTACAGGCAGCCTTTTGCAAACTACCGACGGCAGCCTTTATGGAATGACGGACAAGGGGGGCTTTGCAGGGTTTGGAACTATCTTCAAAACCGACCTTTCAGGTAAATTAACCACAGCATATACTATGGGCGGATTACCCATTGGAAATACGCCATTTGGCAACCTTATGGAGGCATCGGACGGTAATATATTTGGAATGACTTATAATGGCGGGAAATGGGACAGGGGAACCATATTCAAATATTCTGCTTCTGGAACGCTGACTACTTTAATTACATTTAATGATACAAATGGCGCCTATCCGCAAGGCAGCCTTATACAGGCTACCGATGGAAATCTCTATGGAATGACAAGTGCCGGTGGCGCAAATAATCATGGAACATTGTTTCAATGTTCAGAAAAGGGAGTGTTTAATACCCTGGTTAATTTTGACAGCATTACTAACGGATGCAGCCCTTTTGGTAGTTTACTGCAGGCCACCGATGGCAATTTATATGGCATGACATATAGTGGGGGGTCTGCATCTGACGGTACATTATTTAAATGCACCTTAACCGGCGCCTTAACCACACTTGTTAATTTTAGCGGCGCCAATGGGAAAAATCCTGAGGGCAGCCTGATACAGGCATACGACGGAAACTTATACGGAATGACCTCATCCGGTGGTACAGGTTATGGCACTATTTTCAGGTCCACTACTTCCGGCGCTGTGACTATTTTACATTCATTTATTGATGACCCGAATGGTATAGATGGCGATTTCCCAAGCGGAGACCTTATTCAAGCCACTGATAGTAATTTATATGGAATGACGCCTGGCGGAGGTAATGGAAGTGGAGTGCTTCTCAGGTGTACCACTACGGGAACATATAATAGCCTGGTTATTATTAATGGAGCCATTGGGCAAGGAGCATTTCCAAGGGGCAATGTTATCCAGGCTTCCGACGGCAATTTATATGGAATGATAGAGCAGGGCGGAAAGCCAGGTGGCGGATATGGAGCTTTATTCAGATACACATTAGCCGGAAATTATACCACGCTTTTATGTATGAATGATACAGATGGAGAAAGCCCGTCAGGTAGTTTGTTAGAGTTAAAAATCCCGACTTCCATTAATCAATTGGAATCAAATAATTTCTTTGTTTCACAAAATGCGCCTAATCCATTTAATAAGAGCACTAAAATTATTTATAACCTGACGCAAGATTCGAAGGTTGAGTTTAGCGTATATGACATAATGGGCAGGAAACTATATAATACTTCCGGTAGTTATGAGAGCTCCGGCGAACATAGTTTAATCTTAAATGCAAGCCAATTCTCTTCGGGAATATATTTCTATACTTTTACTATAAATGGACAATCATTCACCAGGAAAATGGTTGTAGAATAAGTTTGGGGCGCCCTAAAGAGGAGGATATTTTAATTCTATTTTGGTACCGGTTCGGGATAATGTTTTAACTCCAGTTTTTCACCGTCAAAAACGGCATAGCTGGAGTAATTCATCCATTCTCCGAGGTTGAGGTTTGAAGACCTGATAGGTTTTGAAACATCATTAACGGAGCGCCCCATCGTCACTGCGAGTCCGCAACCCCTTAAAAAACATGCGGATGCGGCAGTCTCAGTATATGTTTTATTTATCGCTCTATTCACCATTTCAAAACGTCATTATATAAATCTTTCCATTCTGGATTAAAACTACTTATCATCTCTATTTTCTTTTTTCTTGAACCTGCCTTAATTTGTTTTTCCCGGCCTATTGCCTCTTCAATTCTATGAAAACCTTCGTAATAGACTAATTTATATGTTTTGTATTTAGCCGTAAATGAACCCGGATGAAAATCGTTTTTATGCTCAAACACTCTGCGTTTTAAATCAGAGGTCACTCCGGTATAAAGAGTAGTACGATATTCATTTGTCATTATATATACTGCACCGCCTCTTTTCATATTATTGATATATTAATAAGACCAATAATAATTAAAAAAAACTGAGACTGCCACGTCCGCCATATTAATTATGGGAAAGCGGACTCGCAGTGACGAGTTTACTTGATTTATCCATTATATCCTCTTATCCCGAACTCAGGTTAAATCTATTTTGTTACCGGTTCCGGATAATGTTTTAATTCCAGTTTTTCACCGTCAAAAACGGCATAGCTGGAGTAATTCATCCATTCTCCGAGGTTAATATACCATGCATCCCCGATTTGCATCTGCAAAGGAAGATGCCTGTGCCCGAAGATGAAATAATCGTAGTGTTCTTTTTTAAGGGTATCTTTAACAAACTGAACGAGATATTCAGATTCTTCGCCTTTCCATGCATCTTTTTCAACATTTGAAAAGCGGCTTTTCTTCGACCAGAAGTCGGCAATTCCAATGCCTGTATTGGGGTGAATGCGGGCGAACATCCATTGTAAAAACGGGCTGGCGAATATTTTTTTAAGAAACTTGTATTTATGGTCGCCCGGGCCAAGCCCATCGCCATGTGCCAGGAAAAATTTCTTTCCGCTGAATTCCTTTACCACAGGTTTGCGATAAATAGTTACTCCAAGTTCATCCTGCAGGTAATCAAACATCCACATATCATGATTCCCAGTAAAAAGATAAACCCGGATACCGGAATCGCATAATTCAGCAATCTTGCCCAGTAATCTTGTAAATCCCTTGGGTACTGCTTTGCGGTATTCGAACCAAAAGTCGAACATGTCGCCCATCAGGTAAATTTCAACAGCATCCTTCTTAATTTCATTAAGCCACTGTACAATGCGTTTTTCTCTTTCGAGACTCTGTTCGCGATTGGGGGCTCCCAGGTGAAAATCAGATGCAAAATATATTTTCCCTTCTCTCATAGGCTGTTCCCTTCATCATTCAATGTTTGATATTTCCCGCATTTCTGCGGGATTCCGTAGTATTGCGGAACATTATTCAAACTCTCATAGGCTGTTCCCTTCATTATTCAATGTTCGATATTCATTATTCAAAGGGCTCCTTTCTTTATATCATCCACTACAGCGGGGTCGAGCAGGGTAGAAGTATCGCCTAAGTTACCTGTATCGCCCTCGGCAATTTTCCGCAATATACGCCTCATTATCTTTCCTGACCTGGTTTTAGGCAAGCCTCTTACAATCTGAATCTTTTCGGGTTTGGCAATAGGGCCAACCAATTTAGTAACAGTTTCTGTAATTTCTTTCCTTAGCCGGGCAATATCATCCCTTTCTCTGGAGCAGATAACATAAGCATAAATACCCTGCCCTTTAATCTCATGCGGATAGCCTACAACAGCCGATTCAACCACATCGGGGTGCTCATCAATGGCATCTTCAATGTCGGCTGTACCCAGCCTGTGGCCGGATACTTTTATCACATCATCAACCCTGCCGGTTATGCGGTACATACCATCTTCATCGCGTTTGCTTCCGTCACCCGTAAAATAGAGGTTGTTAAATGTCGCAAAATAATTTTGCCTGCACCGCTCATGGTCGCCAAAAGTAGTGCGTATCATTGATGGCCAGGGGAATTTTATACAAAGGTTTCCTTCAGCGGGATTGCCATGTTGCTCTTTGCCCTCATGGTCAACTATAGCCGGCTGTATGCCCGGAAGAGGATATGTGGCAAGGCTTGGTTTTGTTTCAGTTATGCCGGCAAGAGGCGATATAAGTATTCCGCCTGTTTCCGTTTGCCACCAGGTATCAACAAGAGGGCAACGGCTTTTGCCGATATTGCCATGGTACCAGTGCCAAGCCTCTTCGTTTATGGGCTCGCCAACACTGCCCAAAACCCGTAATGAGTCAAGTTTATAAGGAGTTACAAAATCATCTCCCGCAGCCTGCAGCGAACGAATTGCAGTTGGCGCTGTATATAAAATATTGACCTTATGCTTGTCAACTATATGCCAGAACCGCCCGGCATCGGGGTAGGTTGGTATGCCCTCAAACATAAGCAATGTGGCCCCTGCAAGCAGCGGGGCATATACAATGTAAGAATGCCCTGTAACCCAGCCTATATCGGCAGTGCACCAATAAATTTCACCTTCATTATATTGAAATACATTAATAAAAGAATACCAGGTATATGCCATGTACCCAGCAGTAGTATGCACCACACCTTTAGGTTTTCCGGTAGAGCCTGATGTATAAAGAATGTATAGCATGTCTTCTGAATCCATTTCTTCCGCGTCACACTCTGTCAATGCGTCTTCCATTTCTTCATGCCACCATACATCACGGCCGGGTTTCATGAAAACGGCTCCTCCCGTATGTTTAAGCACAACAACATTGCGTACAGTAGGGCAGCTTTCAATGGCTTCATCAACAATTTTTTTCAGGTCAATGGCTTTGGGTCCACGGTAAGCTCCATCAGTGGTTATCACCAGTTCGCAACCGCAATCATTTATCCTGTCGCTTAACGATTGCGCTGAAAAACCTGCAAAAACCACATTATGTACAGCTCCTATCCTGGCGCAGGCAAGTATAGCAATTACTGCTTCGGGTACCATAGGCATATATATGCACACCCTGTCGCCTTTTTTTGCCCCCATGTTTTTAAGCACATTGGCAAAATGGCAAACTTCAAGGTATAGTTCGTGGTAGCTTATATGCCTTGCACGGCCATTGGGGTCATTGGGTTCCCAAATAATAGCTGTTTGTTTGCTTCTTTTACCTAGGTGCCTGTCGAGGCAATTTTCAGTAATATTCAGTCTGCCGCCGGTAAACCATTTTACATCAGGCTTTTCAAAGTTCCATTCCAATACCTTATTCCATTTTTTTTTCCAGGTGAAATTGGTTGCAATATCAGCCCAGAAGCCCTCCGGGTCATCAATACTGCGTTTGTAGTCTTGGGTATATTGCTCAAATGATGTTATTCTTGCTGCCATTTATTACAGATGTTATTCAAAAGTAACAAATTTTGCCGTACCTGTCCCGCGCAACTTATAATGCTAAAATGATTAAATTTGTGAATAAAATAAAAAGATGGAAACTATACTCATTCAAATAACTAACCAAAAAGCCATAGGGCTTTTGCACGAGTTGGAAGAATTGCACCTTATTAAAGTATTGAAAAAAAAAGCGATTGGTAAATCTAAATTGTCCGATAAATATAAAGGAATTATCACCAAAGAAAAAGGGAAAGAGCTGAATGAACACATTAAACAAATGCGTAACGAGTGGAACAATATATAATTGATACCAATGTAATATCCGATTATTTTTCAGCTTCTTTACCTGCTGATGGTATGAGGTTTATGGGCGCTACGATTGATACTATTCCTAATCTTTCTGTTATTACTCATATAGAACTATTGTGCTGGAATACAGATAAAGCTACCGAAAGGAAAGTAGAAAATTTTATCTCCGATAGCATTGTCCTGGATATTACGACTGATGTCATCAAACATTGTGTAAGCATTCGCAAACACAAAAAAATAAAAACTCCCGATGCCATTATTGCAGCTACCGCATTAGCCAACAGGTTAGTTTTAATTTCGCACAACTTTTCTGATTTTAAAAACATTAGCGGCCTGAAGGTGATTGACCCCTGGAATTTATAAATCCTTCTCCAAAAAATTAAACCTGACTTGTTTTGATATACTTTTGCGCGGATGAAAAAATGGGTTTTAAAGGCAATAGTACAAAAGAGTATATCGTATTTACCGGGAGGGCATAAAATAAACTACCTGTTTCAAAAGTATGTAACCAAGGGGGTCAATCTTTCCGATGAATACTTTTTTGACCGCCTTTCCCATGCTAAGGAACATATTGAAAGCTATGAAAAGTTCTCTCCGGATACTCCCTTAAATAATTCCCTGGAGATTGGTACAGGTTGGTACCCGGTGGTTCCTATCAGCCTGTTTTTATATGGAGTGCCCAATATTTATTCCACAGATATTTCTCCATTACTCACAAAAAAATTCCTGAAAATTGCCATTGACAGGGTAATTAAGGCTGGCAATAACGGCGAATTGGGAAAGTATGTTAAAGTATCTCCGGCTCGATTCGCGGAATTGAAGCGCATACACGAAAGTTACGATAAATTGCAATTCAATGAAATATTAAGCGCACTCAAGCTTAACTATTCCATAAAGGATGCAAGAAACACCGGCTTTGCCGGTAAATACTTCGATTTGGTAAGTTCAAATAACACGTTTGAGCATATTTACCCCGATATACTGGAAGGAATTTTGAAGGAGTTTAAAAGAATTACAAGGCAAGGGGGTATTATGTCTCACAGCATTGACATGTCGGACCATTTTGCCCATTTTGATAAATCAATAAGCGTATTTAATTACCTGCAATACTCCGACAGCCAATGGAAGATAATTGATAATTCAATTCAACCGCAAAACCGCCTGCGTATTTATGATTACAGGAATCTATACAAAAAGCTGGGTATTCCGCTTACTATGGAAACTTTAATCCGCGGAAATATGGACGAATTGAAAAAGACAGACCTGGATGAAAAATATCGCTCAAATCCACTTGAAGATATTGTGGTAACACATTGCCACTTTGTATCCGTCATGTCCTGACAATTATGAGTGATGAGTGAAAAGCCACAGATATTTTATTAGCCACTTATAAAATTCATAATTCTTTAGTTTCTTTTCCCCCTCCAATTACATATTTCAGGCAAAATTGATATACCATATTATTGCCGTTGTTAAAGGCAAAGTTATATGAACTGAAAGACTGAGCCGGTATGGCTCCATGCTTAATTACCGGAATAACCGAGTTGGAATACCTCACGCCAAAGTAAAACCCTGACGGGAGAATATAATTAATGCCAAGAAGTACGCTTATATCTGTATAATTTAAACTGTTGGCTTCAATCGGCAAGTTATAACCGTTGGAATTATATGAATTACTAAACAGGTGTCCTGCCGAAGCGCCCAATTCCCATTCAAAATTGTTAAAGAGTTGTTTGTTTACACTTAAGTGCATCCTATGCCTTATCAGTAAAGGGACTTCAATATAATTGAGAGTAAAAATAAAATAGTTACCGTTTGAATCACGGGGTTGCTCCGTTCCTTTCTGAATATAATTTACCTCAAGCTGCAATATGTTTTTATCTCCAAATTCCCTGTTGACAAAAGCGCCAACCGTAAACCCTGCTTTATAAAAATCGTTATCATAATCCCTCGTATCCATGCCCTGCACGTCACTTACCAGGGCGCCTGCGCTTACGCCTGCCATAAAATGGTTCTGGGCATTGCAAAATGAAAAGCTAAAAGTGAAAAGTGAAAAATATAGAATGTGTTTTTTCAATCTCTGATTGTTAATTTTTGGGCGATAAATATAGGGAAATATAGGGATAGGGGGTATGGTTTAAGGAGTAAGTAAATACCAAAACTTATTCCATATTCCTTATTCCTTAACCCTTATTTTCTACCTTTGTTTTATGTTAAGCAGGTTCCGGGAATATTTATCTTCAATAGTTGATAAACCTTTGCAGAAAAGTTTTCTGCTTGCAGTAAGCGGGGGCGTTGATTCGGTTGTTATGGCTGAGCTTTTCAGTAAATCCGGGTATAATTTCTCTGTTGCCCATTGCAACTTTCAGTTAAGGGATAAGGAATCGGATGGAGATGAGGAGTTTGTAAAGAAACTTGCCGGAAAATATGACGTCCCTTTCAGGGTAAAGCATTTTGATACTGCCGGACATGCTGAAAACTATAAAATATCAATACAAATGGCGGCGCGCGATTTGAGGTACGCCTGGCTTAAAGAGGCTGCGTCAAAAGATAAATCTGATTATATAGTTACCGCTCACCATTCCGATGACGCTATTGAAACCTTTTTTATAAACCTGCTGAGAGGTACAGGTATAGCAGGTTTGCATGGCATTGCATCCGTTCACAAAGATATAATTCGCCCTATGCTCTGTTTTTCACGTAATGAGATTGAGAGCTATGCCTCGGCTCAAAAGCTGAAATGGAGAGATGACAGCAGCAATGCGACAGATAAATATGAACGCAATAAAATCAGGCATCATCTTATACCTGAATTGTTAAAAATCAATCCTGATGCCGCTAACGCTATCAAACATACTATTGAGAATTTAAGTGAAACCGAAATTATATATCGTAAGGCAATAGATGAATGTGTAAGCAAGATGGTAACTGTTATTGGCAGCAGGACATATATTGCATTAAGGGAATTGAAAAATACAGAATACCCTCATGTATACCTGTATGAGTTTATTAAACAATATGGGTTTAATTATGCCCAGGCAAAAGAGATATGCCATTCATTAAATAAACAAGCGGGAAAAGTCTTTCTTTCCGCCACCCACTGCATTACTAAGGACAGGGTGAATCTTATTCTGGAAAAAATAAATAAAAAACAGGCCCTGAATATGGAAGAGTTTATAATTAATGGCCGGCAAAGTGAGTTTATAAACAGTGACATACATTTTATTGTTTCTGTTACAGATAAGCCTGCCCGGTATAAGCCATTTCACCCTTCTTCAACAGCCAGCCTTGATTATGAAAAACTGAAATTCCCGCTCAAAGTCAGAAAATGGTTGCCGGGGGACAAATTTTATCCCTTAGGCATGAATAAGCCTAAGAAAATAAGTGATTTTCTGATTGACCTCAAGGTGTCATTGCCTGAAAAAGAAAAGGTTCATGTGCTGCTATCCGGTAATGATATTGCATGGGTAATTGGCTACCGCATTGATGAGAGATTTAAAATAGCGCCTTCGACAAAAAATTTATACATTTGTAATATAGTAAATACCTGATAAAATATGGATTCGATTAAAAACCCTGTAAGCATTGAGAAAGAGAAGGTAGCGGAACTTCATTTTCCAGATGGCGAAGTGCTCATGTCAATGGAAGATATTCAAAGACGCACCTATGAACTGGACAGGGCAAGCCGGCTTGGAAATAATGACCATGTTAAGATTAAAATAATTTTTGAAGATACGGTAAGTATAAAACAGGTTGAAACAACAGTTTGGGCCGTTACCGGGGAGAGGGTTGTTCTTAAGCACGGTATTACTATACCCATCAGCCGTATTCACGAAATAAGGCTCTGAAAATTATGAAGAAGATACAACTGAAAGTATTTGCCTTGCTGGCATTTGTGTTGGTTGTATTTTCCTTGTCCGCGCAGATACTTAATCCTATTTCCTGGAAATTTTCCCAAAAGCAGGTTAACGATTCGGAATATGTGCTTACGCTGGAAGCCAATATTCCCAAAGGATGGCATATTTTTTCACAATATGAGAAAAGTTCAATCCCCACTTCATTTACTTTTTCCGCTTCTTCTGATTATGGTTTAAAAGGAAAGGTAAATGAAGAAAAACCTATTGCACAATATGACAAGGTAATAAGAGATACAGCAAGGTTCTTTCTGAATCATGCTGTTTTTACCCAAGAGGTTGCTGTGCGCAACCCGGCCGGGTTTACCATAATGGGCAATGTTTCCTACCAGACCTGTAATGACTCCATGTGCCTTCCGCCAAAACAGGCCGATTTTTCGTTTACTATTCCCGCCGCTCCTGAATCATACTGGAGCATATTTTTTGCGGGCATTGGCGCGGGTTTACTGGCTTTATTAACTCCCTGCGTCTTTCCTATGGTTCCGCTTACCGTCAGTTTCTTTATCAAGAGGAGCTCTAAAAAGAAAAAAGGAATACGCGATGCGACACTGTATAGCCTGAGTATTATTTTTATTTATGTGCTTTTAGGAGTTATTGTTACGGCCATATTTGGCAAAGATGCCCTGAATGCATTGGCCAGCAATGGATGGGTGAATCTTGCATTTTTTCTCATCTTCGTGATATTCGGCCTGTCGTTTTTAGGGGCCTTTGAAATAACGCTTCCATCCTCCTGGGCCAACAGGCTTGATAAGGCATCGGAAAGGGGCGGGTTCAGCGGCATTTTCTTTATGGCTCTTACTCTTTGCATTGTTTCATTTTCCTGCACAGGGCCTGTGCTCGGTAATCTTATTGCCCTGGCGGCACAAAACGGGGCATATTGGAACCTCACGGTTGGTTTACTGGGTTTTTCGTTGGCCTTATCGGTGCCATTCGCTTTGTTCGCTGTTTTCCCTTCCTGGCTTACATCATTGCCTAAATCGGGTGGGTGGATGAATAACATAAAAGTGGTATTTGGCCTGTTTGAACTTGCCTTTGCTCTTAAATTCCTTTCCGTTACCGATTTAGTGGGGCTTCATATAAAATGGCTCCATCTGCACCTGAATGGCCCTATTGGCATACTTCACAGGGAGATTTTCCTCGTTTTATGGATAGTGATTTTTGCCATTTTAGGCTTTTATCTCCTGGGCAAGCTCAAATTCTACCATGATTCCGATGTGGAATATATTAGCGTCTTCAGGTTGCTGGTTGCTATTATTGCCTTCTCTTTTTCCCTTTATCTTATTCCAGGTTTATTCGGGGCGCCGCTAAAACTCATCAGTGGCTTTCCCCCTCCTTCGCAATATAATGAGGGTTGGAAACTTGGAGGTTCTTCTTCTGTATTACCCTCACAATCGGGGAACGTACCTTTACCGCAGCCTAAAAAGGGAACAAAAATTGGCTGCCCGCTCGATTTGAATTGCTTCCATGACTATGATGAAGCAATGGCTTACGCTAAACAGGTTAATAAACCTGTAATGATAGATTTTACAGGTTTGGCATGTACCAATTGCAGAAGGATGGAGGAGAATGTATGGTCGGACCCGCGGGTGCTGTCTATAATAAATAATGACTATGTACTTGTTTCGCTTTATGTTGATGACCCTACAGAATTGCCTGATTCTATGCACTTTGTTTCTAAAGTTACCGGTGATAAAATTGAGACCAATGGCCAGAAGTGGAGCGATTTTGAAGCGGTAGGATTCAAAACCAATTCACAGCCCTATTACGCATTGGTTGACCATGATGGTAAACTTCTTGTTTCACCCCGTGGATATACTCCTGACATTGAACAATATATAAAGTTTCTTACGGATGGAAAAAATAATTATCATCCTGACGCTGCTAAACCGACCTTTACTCCAATTCCATAAGTATTTATGAAGGAGAGAATAAAGCAGATGTGGGATAACAGGCCGCTTCTTCTCATTGTTTTAGTTGGGTTATTCTTTCGTACGCTGGCAGTTATCTTTTCCAAAGGTTTTGGAATGTTAGATGACCATTTCCTGGTTATTGAAGCATCTCAATCCTGGGTTGACGGGTACGATTATAATAACTGGCTGCCGTCAAGCGGGAGGGTTATTCCCGATGGCCATAGTTTATTTTATTCGGGTTTGCACTTCCTGCTGTTTTCATTGTGCAAATGGTTGGGGTTTAATGACCCGCAGGGTAAAATGTACATAGTGCGGGCATTGCATGCTTTATGGTCGCTATTGGTAATAATTTATGGTTATAAAATAACCGAGCATTTTGCCGGGCGCAATGTAGCCAGGCAGGCGGGCATGATTTTGTCCATACTCTGGTTTGTGCCTATGCTGGCAGTACGCAACCTAATTGAAGTAGTCTGCGTGCCGCCGCTTATGATTGCGACATGGATGCTGGTTAACCCTGAATCGAAAGAAAAAATGAGAACCTACGCCTGTGCCGGAGTTCTGTGCGCCATGGCATTTAATATAAGATTCCAGTCGTTGTTTTTTATCGGTGGCATAGGGCTTGTTTTACTTTTTCAAAAACAATGGAAACGGTTCTTCTGGTTTTCGCTGTGGTTGCTTATTGCTGTATTTTCTGTGCAGGGTATTGTTGATATGTTAATCTGGAAACGCCCCTTCGCCGAACTTGCCGAATATGTTAAAATTAATTATGCCAATGCCAATACATATATCAATGGCCCCTGGTATAAATATATAGAGCTGATAGGGGGAATATTGCTTCCTCCCATAAGCCTTTTCCTGATGTTCGGTTTTATGCGTTCCTGGAAAAAGTATCCTGTTTTGTTCTGGCCGGGTTTCATCTTTTTTGCTTTTCATTCGAGCTTTCCCAACAAGCAGGAAAGATTCATTTACCCTGTTATACCATTCGTTATTGTCCTGGGATGTATAGGCTGGGCTGAGTTTGTCGCCACGTCGAAGTACTGGCAAAATCATAAAAAGTTACTCAAGGGGTGCTGGACATTCTTTTGGATATTAAATTGTATTCCCCTGCCTTTCCTTTCAACTACGTATTCAAAAAAGAACAGAGTAGAGGCGATGACTTATCTTTCAAAACAGAAGGACCTGCACAGCATTATGATTGAAGAAAGCTACAGGGACGATTTTACCATGCCTGCATTATATTATATAGGAAGGTGGAACGTTCATGTTGTTGGAGTAACCAAAAAGCATCCGTTATATAAAGCTTATGAGGAATATCAGGGAGACCCGAACCCCCTGGTGCATCCCAATTATATTATTTTTTTCGGGAAGGATAATATTAAGGAGCGTGTAGCCGCTTTCCAGAAAATGTTCCCCGATAATGAGTACAAGACGACCATTACTCCAAGCCTGGTGGATAATATTCTGGAATTTCTGAACCCTGTAAATAAAAATCAAACTACATATATTTATGAGTTTGATGAAAAGAACATGCAATTGCCTGAGGACACTGCCGCTGCATCAGGCCATTGATGTAACATTTTTCCTGAACAGGCGAAACGAGAGAAAAGAAAGCACAAAGCCAATTGCTGTCAATACACCAACTTTTTGCAAAAATGAAGGATCTGTAACAGGCAATTGTCTCGAGAAAATATCATAGAACCCCTGTATAGACCAATAATTTATGGAAGCATGGCCAACTGATTGCATCCATTGCGGCATAAGGAAACTTGGCACCATACTACCGCCGATTGCAGACATGATTAATATGACAAGCGTGCTCGTGCCCTGGAGTTGTTCCCTGCTTTTTTAATGGAGCCAAGGAATACGCCAAAACTGGAACATGCAAAAGCTGTGGCAGTCACCTGTAAAAGCACAGGAACTATATGAGGTAAAAGTATCAGCCCGAAAACAAGCGAAGAGTAGAAAAACATTATGAGCAACTGGCAAATTGCGAATATCATAGTGGAAAGCATTTTACCTCCAAGTATGTCACTCGCTTTCAGCGGAGAGTATAAAAGCCTTTTCAATGTTCCGTTTTCTTTTTCTTCCAGCAACCTGCCGCCCATAGCTGTCAGGCTGAATAACAGCATCATTACAGCAGTTCCTGCAACTGCCTGAACTGTAGCAAAATCGTTTTGCTCTTTTTCAATGGGTGAGCTTTCTATTTTCATAATATTCTGCGTCAGCTTATCCATGTCCGCAGAGTTTGATTCGAAATTTTTCTTTGCCTGCATCATAGCTAACAATATGCTCATGCTGTCCATTCCTGCAACCTGCTTTGCTGTATTTCTCATTACCATATTTTCACTCATCATTTTACCAACACTTCCATATAAACTTTGTAACAGGTATTGCTGTATCATTTGCATTTCTATGGATTGGGAGGCATCGTATTTCATCTCCCAGGGCAATGGTTTTAAAGCTTTTACCGAATCGCTGAATCCTTTATGAAATATTAACGCGGCGCTGTATTTCCCTCTTTTTATGAGTAAAAGCGCTGAATCGGTTGTGGTTCCTGAGATATCAAGGAACTTAATTGAATCAATGCCTGCTATGGCTTTTTTAGTTACGGCAGATTTGTCTTCATCACTGACAAGGAGCCGCATTTTTTTATCATTCGTCTTAAACATGGCTCCAAATGCCAATGAAAAAACTGTGATTAAAATGATGGGCATCAGAAAGCCAAGTATCACCGCCCTGTGATCTTTTAAAAATGCCTTTAGTTCTTTTATAAGTATTATAAACATGGCAATTCATTTATTATTACTCCCGGCCTATTTTTTTCTCGCAAAGAACGCAAAGGTTTTTCGCAAAGAGCTGCAAAGAGTTATAAGTTATTTACTATCCTGTGAATTCCTTCTTTCAGTTTAACTGTATTAAAATTGATTAATAACCCCAATTTACAACCACTTAATCGTAAATAAGTAAGTGTTTGCGCAAAATGAACAGGTGCAAGCTCTTCCAATGATTTTATTTCAATTATCACTTTTCTATCTACCATCAAATCAATGCGATAGCCGCAATCCATTTTGACCTCTTTATAAATAAAAGGCATTGGTATTTGTTGTTCGACAAATAACCCGCTTTCTCTAAGTTCATAAGCTAACGAGTTTTCATAGGCTGATTCCAGCAAACCGGCTCCTAACTCCTTATGTAAGCCAATGGCAGATCCTATGATTTTATATGATATTTCATTTTCAGTCATAAATCTCAGCGTTCTTTGCGCTTTTATTTTCTTCGCGTACTTTGCGTGAAAATCATTATGATTAATCTCTTAATTGTTTACCTGTCATTTTCAGGAATACGCTTTCCAGGTTTCCTTTTTGTATGTCAATCCGGTGTATCTCATAACCTGCATCGGTGCATGTAGTAACAATACGGGTAAGGTCTTTTTTCGAATCGCCTGATAATATAGATGCGGTATTCTCATTAACAGCTACTGTTGTTTTTAATTTATCTGCCAGCAGTTTTTCATCGGGAGTTTGCCCGCAATCTACTATTATCATATCATTTACATCGCTCTGTTTTTTTAATTCATCAAGTGTTCCCTGTGCTATTATTAAACCATTGTCTATTATACCTACGCGGTTACACAGTTTTTCAGCTTCTTCCATATAGTGGGTGGTATAAATAATGGTCATTCCCTTTTTGTTAAGCTCCTGTATCAATTCAAAAATAAGGTTGCGGCTTTGAGGGTCCACCCCAACGGTAGGTTCATCGAGCAAAAGCACTTTGGGTGAGTGAAGCAGGGCGCATATCATATTTATTCTTCGCTTCATTCCCCCTGAATAGGTTTTTATCTTGTCTTTTCTGCGGTCATATAAGCCAACCCATTCTAAAAGTTCCTTGGCTTTATCTTTCAATTCCTTACCCCTTACCCCATATATTCTGCCCCAGAATAAAATATTTTCCCATGCCGAAAAAATGCTGTACAGGGCTATTTCCTGCGGCACCACGCCGAGTATGCTTTTCGTCCCGCTTCCGGCTTTCGCCACATCTGTTCCGTTGATAGTGATAGTGCCAGAATCGGGAGGAAATAACATGCTGAGCATGTTGATGGTGGTACTTTTACCAGCCCCGTTAGGGCCAAGAAGGCCGTAACATTCGCCTTCATTTATTGAAAAACTGATACCGCGAAGAGCCTCTGTTTTGCCATAACTTTTAGTGATATTTTTAACCTCTATCATCATTTGTAAACCACAATACTTTCATTAAAGGGCTCCTGTCCTTTCAGGCAAAGATAAACATTGGCCAAGGTTACCACATCGGTGCAGCAGTACTTAACAATACTATCCAAATCGCGCTTGTGCCAGTAAGTGGTTCCGACTTTACTTCCATCCAGCGATTGTTTGGGACTGGGTAACCCGAAAATATAAGCCAGCAGGTTTAACGAAGTAAAGGCTTTATAATCTCCGAATTTCCATAACTCTAAAGTGTCAATAAGATTTACCTCCCAGGGTTTTTTACCTGAATTATCAAGTATTCCGGGTATGGTTACTTTATTTATCAGCATCCTCCGGGCAATATAGGGATAGTCGAATTCCTTTCCATTATGGGCGCATAGCTGAATTCCCTGCGATTTTTTGTGTTGCGTAAACTTTTCTAAAAAAGAGGAAAACTCCAGCAGCAGTACTTTTTCATCATCTCCGCTGAATGAACGCAGTTGAAAAGTATTCTTATCAAAAAAACCTGCGACTATGCATATTATCTTACCGAATTCTGCGTAAAGCCCTGCCCTTACATAAGAGTCGGGTATAGTTTCGTCTTCTGTTAATAATCTCTGCCTTGTAATTTTTTCTTCCCATAACTGCTGTACCGGTAAGGGTACCTCATTAAAACCGGCATACTGAGGGGCAGTTTCAATGTCAATAAAGAGTATGTTTTCTTTGGATGTATGAGGCATAAACTTCAATTTCAGCCTGCAATATAAAAAAGATTTAGATTAAGGTTTAGATTGAGGCTTAGGTTAAGATTAAAGGAGAGATATGGACAGGGTTAGTAATTACTATTTTTGCCACCAATGAATCATTTTTCTGATTTCTGTCTGAAATTAAGCATTGCAGGTTTTGCCGCGCTATATGGCAATATCGCCATTGCTCAGACAATTTCCGGGAATGCAACATCACCTGCAAGATATTATGGCAACTCTGATTGGATGGCAAGATTACCCGACACTATTTCCATTGCGGATATTAATATTCCCGGTTCACATGATGCGGTAGCTATAAACCGGCGTCACATGACGCATTATGCATGCCAGAATATTTCCATTACGGAGCAATTAGATTCAGGAATACGTATGCTCGATATAAGGATAAAGGTTAAAGGGCATAGCCCAGATTACAAATTTGTTACCTGTCATGGCAATATATTCGGCGGCTTGCTGAAATTTAACGAATACCAGTCTCTTTCCTCTGTTTTTGATGAGTGCAGGGACTTTCTTAATAAAAACACAGGCGAATTTATTGTTATGACCCTTAAAATAGATGACTGGAATAAAAAAGATAAAGAGAATATGTATGCTGCATTGCATGATCTATTAAGCAAATATCCGGTTTATAATACTACTGATGCAAGCCTGCCTGCTCTTGGCAAGGTACGAGGCAAAATATATTTGTTAAGCAGGATTGATACTGCAACGAACGAATTTGGTGCGCCGGTTGCTTTTCCAATCAATACATGTGGGTTAGTGGCTGGAAATTCTCTCCGGTCATACCCGGTTTATATTCAGGACCATTACAAGGATTTAACTTCACAACCGGAGAATACAAAATTCGATTTGGTGGAGAAAACATTTCATGTTAAGAAAAAGGAAGATAATATGGTGGTATTAAATTTTGCCAGCGCGATAGATGGTTTCATGAACTTATCGAAAGTTTACCTGCAGGGGAAGATGTTGTCTTATTTTGGAAGTATGGATGGAGCCACCAGGCCGGCAAACCTTGGCTGGATTATGCTCAATTACGGCTTCTGGAAATTTAAAACTGATAAGTACAATGATTTGGATATTGTGAAACTTATCATCTCATCTAACTTTCAGTATAAGGAATATCCTGAAAAGTTCGAGTTGTTATCTCCTCAGCATATTCAAAACTGAGACTGCCACATCCGCATTATTTTATTTATAGGAGGCAGATTCGCAGTGACGGTGTTACCTTAACCTCAATCTTACTTATTACTGACCACTGATAACTGACTACTGATTATAAACAAATCAGGCTCCTTCATTTCATGAAGAAGCCTGACTAAATATTTCAGTATGAAAAAGTACTACCCTTTGGAATGGTATTGTTGAATGGTTTGTTGAGTATTGGCACGGGAATCTTTATAAGCAGCGCAGCTTTCAGATGATTTACATGCGGCAAGGAAAGAAATGGCAAGAATAGCCAGAACAACAAGGGGGGATAAGCTCTTTTTCATTAGGTGTTATTATTAATTTATTCTTAATGCGAAGTTAAAGACGCAAATGTATGGTAATATTTTCAAATTTGGAAATAAAATTTACACTTTCTTATTCACATGATAAGGCAGATATGCCTGTATCCCTTTGCTACTCTGCCTGGCGGTATATATCATTATTTACAATTCCTGCCACTTTCCCCTTCAGTTTTTTGCCCGAAAACGGTGTATTTTTCGATATTGAGGCTATATGTTTTTCCTCAAATACCCATTCTTCATTGGGCGAGAAGAGAGTAAGGTTGGCAATTTCCCCGTCTTTTATTACAGGCACTGCAAGTCCGAGTATTTTGCGGGGATTTATGGCTATTTTCTCAATTATTTGCTCTGTGGTAAGCTCGCTGTACATATTTACAATAGGGTAGAGGGTCTGTATGCCTATAATTCCCGGTGTGGCAAGGTCAAATTCCACTTTTTTGCTTTCCTCGTCTTCCGGCCGGTGGTCAGAGCATATCACATCTATAACGCCTTCCGCAAGGGCTTTTTTCAGGGCTTTAATATCTTCTTTGCCCCTGAGCGGCGGGCTTAGTTTGTAATTGCTGTCGAACCCGAGTATTTCCGAATCATCCAGGCAAAGGTTGTAACCGTTTACCGAAACCGTTACGTTTACGCCCTGTTTGCGCGAGCTTTTCACCAGCGATATGCTTCCCGCTACCGATATGGAATTGATATGTATGCGCGCGTCGCAGTGCTGTGCCAGGAAAAGGTCGCGGATTACCATAATTTCTTCCGCAATGCGTGGTTCTCCTTTCATGCCTATGGATACACTCGATTTGCCTTCGTTTACATCGCTTCCTGTAGATAGTGTTTTATCGTTGCAGCGGCTCATAATAAGCCCGTCGAAGCTTTTGGCATAAAGCAGGGCCCTGTGCATTAAACCCGCATTCATTACAGGGTGAATATCATCGGTAAAGGCCACCGCGCCCGACATTCTCATGTCATACATTTCGGCAAGGTCTTTGCCTTCCATTTTGTACGATATGGCTCCAACCGGGTAAATATCAACCACCTGGCCTTTGGCCTGGCCTATAATATATTCCACCTGCGATTTGGAATGCACCGTCGGATTTGTAGAGGGCATAACCGCCACCCCCGTAAATCCTCCTTTGATGGCTGCTTTTATGCCGGTCGCGATACTTTCCTTGTGTTCATTTCCCGGGTCGCAGAAATTGGCCTGCATATCAAACCATCCGGGCGAAACATGCAGGTCGTCACCGCTGATAACCTTTTTTATCCCTCCGGCGGGTATGTTTTTGCCAATCTCCGTTATTTTGCCGTTTTCTATGAGTATGTCCAATATTTTCCCGTTATGCGGCGATGCCGGGTCGGTGATTTTTGCAGATTGTATAAGCAGGTTCATAGTATAAGTGTTTTGATACTCACCCCTAAATTGCACCTCTCTATCAATAGAGGGGAGAAGTAAGCATTGATTTTCAATTTATAATTGTTTAGTCTTTCCATAACCTTAAAAGCGCCTCTTCGGCAGCCAAAAATAATAAAGCAAGCAGTACGCAATATTTCCAGTAATATTTTCCGCGGTTTACCTCGGTCAGCAGAGATGGAAACGCAGCCGTAGTAACCGGTATTACCGAAAAGTTTTTTATCCCAGCTTTCGAGCATGATGTTTCAATATCGGCAGGAGAAAGGCAGCGCAAATCTGATTCGCGGCGGCTGTAGTTGAACGATATTCCCGAAACAAGGCTGTCGCCCGCCATCAGCTTGAAATTGCCCGCCTGGGTCAGCTCAGTATGCACGAATAAAAACACATTATCGTTTATAATTTGTCTTTCCGGCAATATGGAGAGCGTATCCTTGTCGCCCTGTATTTTGAAAAACACATTCTGAGGCAGGGTTACATCAGGCGCTTCAATAGGTTGAACATCGCCCAGAACGTAATACATGGGAGGGTTGCTGCTGCTATAGAGCCCTATGTTGAACATAGTCGGCACAAAAATGGCATGTTGCTGGAAATTGCTGAAACTGCTGTTCATGGCCACGGCCAGCAGGTAAATATTTCCCTTGTTGTAATGGAATTCGTCGAGGAAATCATCGCCGTTTTCAAGCTTCATCAGGTTTTCTGAAAGCGATTTGGTGGTTTGCGACAGGGTATAATGTTTGCTTACAAGCGGTAAATCCATATTGGGATGCTGCTTTTTTTCAAACACATCGGCATAAATTTTGCTTTCATAGTTCAGCTTGTCAACCTTCAGGCGGTTGGTGTCGAGTTTTTCATAGTAGGAACAGTTGACCGAAGTAAGAAAATCGCGGTAGGAGTTAAAATCTATTCCCTGACGAAGCTGGCCTGCAAGCAGGTTACCGTGCCATGACGGGTTTTGAAAGTAAGTCCACGAATCGAAGTCAGGCGGAATTACCAGCAGGTTACCGCCCTGCGATACATATTTTGCCAATTCGTTGCCCATGCCCGAGGTTATGGAGCCCAGGTTATCGAGAATAATAAGGCGGTACCTGGGCAGGGTAGAGTAGTCGAGGTGGCTGGCAAGGGCCTCTGTAAAGGTAAAGAGCGAATCGCTGCCATAGAGCGAGCGCAGGTAGGCATTTTTTTTGGCGCTGTCGGGGTGCAGCCAAAGCACAGGTATGCTGGCCGAGAGTTTAAAGGAGAAGTAGAGCTTATCGTCGAAGGTTATAGGATAGTCGTTGATTTTCAGTTCGCCCTGCTCAATTATTTTTTTACCCGGTATAAATGACATAGCTATGGTGGTAGTGCCCATCGCGTCAATATTATAGCTTCCGACCGCCTTTTCTTCCCCGTTCAGGGCAAGCTTTATGGGCGCGTTGGTTACGGCAGTGGTCGAATAATTGCTCAGCTTAACCATCAGTTGCTCAGCCTTACCGGGTATATGCACAGGCGAGGTGAACCAGCAGGTGTCAACCGATACATTGTTTTTGGTTTCAGCCACTTCGGGTATAAGGTCGGTGGTAATATCGGAGGTTGCATGAAAGCCCGAAATATCCGACACCGTTTTCTGGAAGTCAGATATTACAAAAGCCTCTTTTACCAAGCTGCCGCTGTGCATTATGTTTTCCTGCTGGCGCTGCATTACTTCCGATAGCAGGCGCGACGAAGGAGATATTTTAAGCCCCTTCAGCTCTTCCATAAACTCATCCTTGTTCAGCCAGCGTTCCTGTGCCTCGTCAAAATCTTCTGTTATAAGCTGAACCTTGTCGGCGGCGTTGAGCGATTGCGCTATCTGCGCGGCTTTGTTTTTGGCGTCTTCCAGCAGGGTGCCGTTCTGGTTTACCGCCTCCATGCTGAAGGAGTTATCAATAAATATGCTTACCGCTTTTATGCCTGCCGTGGCTCCGCCCTGTTTGTTGGGTATAAAAGGCTGGGCAAAAGCGCAGACCAAAAAGAATATTACCAGCAACCGGCAGAGCAATACCAGCCAGTGCTTTAAACGGGAGCGCGAGCGCGATTCCTTTACCACTTCCTTTAAAAAGCGGACATTGGAGAAATAGATTTTTTTGTAGCGCCTGAAATTAAATAGGTGGATAGCTATGGGAATGCTTAAAGCTGAGAGTGCGTAAAGGAATGATGGGAAGAGAAAATTCATCAAAGCACAAAGATAATAAATAAGAGTGAATAATTAAGAACTAAGAGTTGAGCGTAGAGGTCAAAGTAAACGTCACTGCTGTAAAGGTTAGATAATTTGGTAACAGATTTATTGTAAAGATAAATTTGATGCCATGAGAATAAACACGCAAGACTTAACTCTTCAAAGAAACTATCTGGAAAAGTATAGGTTCTTAAT
>JBKQUY010000022.1:0-19771 GCA_052325425.1 Bacteroidia bacterium
TTGTGCCAATTCCTATAGTATAAACCCTGATGCCAAATACTTTGGCAATTTCGGCGGCAGTCAAAGGCGCCACTGAGCCCATATTGTTAACACCATCGGTAAGTAATATCACCACTTTGCTTTTTACCTTATCATCTTTAATGCGGCTTACGGCAGTTGCCAGGCCGTCGCCGATAGCGGTTCCATCGGCTATCATACCGGTATGCACCTGCGCGAAGAGATTTTTAATCACGGCGTGGTCGGTAGTAAGCGGGCATTGCGTAAAAGCCTGGCTGCTGAAAATCACAAGGCCTATTTTATCGGCAGGGCGGCTTTCAATAAAATTGGAGGCTATAGACTTGGCAGCTTCTACGCGGTTCGGGTTAAAGTCTTTTGATAACATACTGCCCGAAATATCAAGGGCAATTACAATGTCTATCCCTTCACTGGTAATATTTTTCCAACTGGTGCTCGATTGGGGGCGGGCGATAATTACAATAAGCAAAGCTACAACCAGCATGCGGAAACCAAATAAAATATGCCGCAAATAGTTTTTGTAGGTTCGGGTTTTGGGCATGTTGTCGCTTTTCCAGGGCAATGGAATTGAAATATCAGCTACTGCGTAATTATTCCGGAAAATGTAAAATGTAACCAGCAGCGGAATTATAGTCAGCAGCCACAGCAATCCCGGATGGGCAAATGTTATATTATCGAAGAACTTCATGCTACCGGGGTTTGAGGTTGGGGCGGAGTTACAGTTTCTTGTTTGTTATCCGCAACAGGTTCCAGCCTGTGTGTGCTTTCGTTTATAAAATCAATAGCGCCATTCATGGCAGATTCATGCTCATGGGGCAAAGGTTGCTCCTTGGCGAATTTTACCAAGTCTGATAACATCAGTATTTGCCTGAGTTTTGTTTTCAGGGCATCGCCAAGGTCAATTCTTCTTAGCGCATACATTATTTCATCCGTAGTCATTTCAAGAGCGCCTAAGCTATACCTGTCGTCCAGGTAAACCCTCAATATATCTGATATTCCGCTGTAATATTCTTTTACTTTTCCAGCCTGCCATAAATTTTCCAGGGCCAATTCTTCCAATGCCTTCAATGCCTTTACATGCGGGTCAACAGGTGGAGCTTTGGGGGCAACAAGAGCAGGTTTCTTTTTGCGCTTTTTAATAAAATAATATGTCAACCATGCACCCAGCGCTACTAATACGAGAGCTATGCCTACATACATCAATATTATTATAAGCGGGAACTTTACCTGTATAGGGCCTTTAATATCCCTGAATCCTTTGGCAGTATCCACGGGCAATGTCCTTACCTGCATAAGCAAAGCATCGCTCAGAACAGGATGTGCGGTATCTCCGTTTACCACAAACTGAAACGGTGGTATGGCATAGTAGCCCGAATCAAATGAGGTAATTACAAGGTCCTGCGTCTGCACCTGCACAGTAGGATTTGCATGGTCGGGTATAAGGGTATCTATTTTCGATTTACTCACCACATGAACTTTTGCAATAAGAGAATCGGCAATAACCGGCCATTGGATTTTAGGAACAGAGTTTTTTGCATCGTAAGTAACTTTAAGGTGCAAATGAGTTTGATTTCCTATAAGTATTACGGTGCTGTCAATCCCTGCTGTAACCTTTACATCCTGGGCAAATGAGAGTTGAAAGTTTATAAAGTTCATAAAGCAAAAAGCCAGAAAAACTTTATGAACTTTAAAAACTTTATGAACTTCTTGTATTTTCATTTGGCTCTATTCTTGAATAAAGTAGTTAAAGGGGTAATGTATGATTCATCTGTAGCAATGGTAGCCGTATCAACCCCACTGCGTAAAAAAATATCTTTCAGCATCTTTTCCCTTTCCTTTACTGCTCCGTAATAATGGCCTCTTACTGATTTGCTGGATGTATCAAGCCACATTATTTTCCCGGTTTCAGCGTCTTTAACTTTTATCAATCCCATATTGGGCAGTTCTTTTTCCCTTTTGTCATAAATACGAAGCGCTACTACATCATGTTTGCCTGAAGCAATTTTCAGCGCGTCATAAAAACCGGTGTCCATGAAGTCGGAAATAACGAAGACTATGCTTTTCTTTTTTATGGCATTGGTAAAGTAGCGCAATGCCAGTGTAATATTCGTTTTGGTACTCTCAGGCTTAAACTCCATCAATTCGCGGATAATGTGCAATATGTGCGACTTGCCTTTTTTGGGAGGAATGAATTTTTCAATTATATCGGAGAAAAAAAGGACTCCGATTTTATCGTTATTTTGTATAGCTGAAAAAGCAAGCACCGCGCATAACTCAGTAATCATATCCTGCTTAAACTGTTTGCGTGTACCAAAATTCTCAGAACCGCTCACATCAACCAGCAGCATTACCGTTAGTTCGCGTTCTTCCTCGAAGACCTTAACAAAAGGGTGGTTGAACCGGGCAGTTACGTTCCAGTCAATGGAGCGTATATCATCACCCACCTGGTACTCACGCACTTCGCTAAAGGACATGCCCCGCCCCTTAAAGGCAGTGTGATATTCGCCGGAGAAAAGCTCCTGCGAAAGCCCACGCGTTTTAATCTCAATCTTTCTTACTTTTTTTAACAATTCCGTAGTCTCCATAAGACAGCTGGCTAAAGGCTTAAAAGGTTCCACTCATAACTCATAATCCATAACTTATAATTTGCTTATGGCACTTCCACTGTGTTAAGAATATCGGTAATGATATTTTCGCTGGTAATATTTTCAGCTTCAGCTTCGTAGGTAAGGCCAATGCGGTGGCGTAATACATCGTGGCATATAGCGCGCACATCTTCGGGTATCACGTATCCCCTGCGTTTGATAAACGCATACGATTTGGCAGCCATGGCCATGCTTATGCTGGCGCGCGGCGAACCGCCGTAACTAATCATCGAAGAATATTTATCGAGCTTATATTCTTTTGGTGAACGGGTGCAGAACACTATATCGAGTATATATTTTTCAATCTTCTCATCCATATATACTTCCTTTACCAATTTGCGTGCAGCGGTAATATTTTCCGGTTTAAGGATATGCTGTGCCTGCGGGAAATCCTGTGCCAGGTTCTGGCGCATAATTTTTTGTTCGTCAGTTTTTTGCGGGTAGTGAATAACTACCTTCAGCATAAACCTGTCAACCTGCGCTTCCGGCAGCACATAAGTTCCTTCCTGTTCAATAGGGTTTTGGGTTGCCAGCACCAAAAAGGGTTCCGGCAGTTTAAAAGTTGTGTCGCCAATGGTTACCTGGTGTTCCTGCATGGCTTCGAGCAGGGCGCTTTGCACTTTGGCAGGGGCGCGGTTTATTTCATCGGCAAGTATAAAGTTGGCAAAAATAGGCCCCTTGCGGACTGTAAAATCCTCCTTGCGCTGGTTATATATCATGGTACCGATAAGGTCGGCAGGCAAGAGGTCGGGCGTAAACTGAATGCGGCTGAAACTGGCGTCAATAGTAGATGAAAGTGTTTTAATGGCAAGCGTTTTAGCCAGGCCGGGCACGCCTTCAAGCAAAATGTGTCCGTTCGACAACAGGCCTACAAGCAAACGCTCAACCATATACTTCTGGCCTACAATGACTTTTTCCATTTCCAGGTTAAGAAGGTCAACAAAGGCGCTTTCCTTCTGGATACGTTCATTTAATTCTTTAATGTCAACCATATCAATTATAATTTTTTTTGATGTGAGCAAAGATATACCACTATTTATAAAGCCTTGTAAAGCACGCTGTTAAAAATTGTTAAGCTTTTTGCCCTTTTCCTGCTTCTCCCTCAAAGGAGAAGCGTTACATTTTACTATGTTGGGATTTAATGCTTTGTCAATTCTGTTCCCGTCTCCCACATAGAGATAGGATAGGAAAGAGCAAATAAGGTTTTAATACAGGCAAATGAAATGTCTTTCCCTCCCGGACATGAATGTATAGTGCATATTCATTGACTGTTTTAAAGAAAGGGCAGGAAAGGTGAATTTGTATTTTCTATATTTGTATCTATTAAATATGGCTATGCAGCACACGGCAAAACTTATGATGATAGCGGGAGCGGCAGTTTTTATACTCGGGCTTTTGCTTTGGTTTGGAGGAAAATATTTTCACTGGTTTGGGCATTTGCCTGGAGATATAAGAATAGAACGGGAGAACTTTAAATTTTATATGCCCATAACCACTATGATATTGGTAAGCATGGCCATAAGTTTTGTGCTATGGGTGATTAGAAGATTTTTTCAATAAGATTATGAATTGGTTAAAGCAAAAATAAAGGCTTTTAATCCCTTCATATCAACCCTTATATTCAAGATTAATTTTATATTTGTTTAGTATAATACATCCTGAATTACCTCTTCAAGGAAATGTTGTTTTGATGTGAAGTTTTGTAAATGTTAATAAGATGAAGAAAATATTGGCAATGTTTTCTATAGTTGTGATAATCAATTATTTATTCATGTGTTACACTTTTTGATAGATGTAGCAAGTTAACGTGTTGAATACCAATATTATATGTCAAAAAATGTACCGAAAAGTGTAACATTGTGTAACCCGTAAATTAATTACGGATTACGAATTATTCGTATATCTATTATTTATTTTGGAACTCATGAGTGTAAATTACGCCGTTAAAAATTACAATTAAAAAAACTCTGTGGTTCACTGTGTGTTTTTATTCTCTGAGCCATCTTTGCATGATAAAAGTATATTACTTTAGTAAAATATTATGAGCATAAATATTCCATTGGCTGAACGTATGCGTCCTCATTCACTCGATGAGTACCTGGGGCAGAAGCATTTAATTGGCCCCGATGGAGTATTAAGCAAGTTCGTAGAATCGGGCAATTTGCCTTCACTCATTTTGTGGGGTCCACCGGGCGTTGGAAAAACAACCCTGGCGCAACTTTTAGCCAAGCATTTGCAAAAGGAATTTTATTCGCTCAGCGCTATTTCATCGGGCGTAAAAGATATAAGAGAAATTATTGAGCGTACCGGTAAAGCAGGACTTTTTGCAAATACCCCGATAGTATTTATTGACGAAATACACCGTTTCAGCAAGTCGCAGCAGGATGCTTTATTGGGAGCAGTGGAGAAAGGTAAGATTATCCTTATAGGCGCCACCACTGAAAACCCCTCGTTTGAAGTTATATCGGCTTTGCTTTCACGCTGCCAGGTGTATGTTCTGAAAACATTGGATAAAGAAGATTTGCTTGAGATGCTCAACAGGGCTATGAAACAAGATGAGTTGCTGAGACTAAGAAAAATTGAGTTGAAAGAGACACAGGCATTGCTGCGTTTGTCAGGAGGAGATGGAAGGAAGCTGCTGAATCTTTTTGAGGCGGCGGTTATGTCTATCAGTTCAGGCGATTGTGTAATAACTGACGAAGTGGTAATGAATGTTGCCCAGCAGGTTGTTCCCATATATGATAAAAAAGGGGAATATCATTATGATATTATATCGGCATTTATAAAATCAATGCGCGGAAGCGACCCGAACGCTGCAGTGTATTGGCTGGCACGGATGCTGAATGGGGGAGAAGATATTCTTTTTATTGCCCGCCGCATGGTTATCCTTGCATCTGAAGATATAGGTAATGCCAATCCTACAGCGCTGGTAATTGCGAATAATTGTTTCCAGGCTATAAATACAATAGGTATGCCAGAGGCAAGGATTATCCTGTCGCAAACCGCCATATATATGTCATGTTCACCCAAAAGCAATGCCTCTTACATGGCCATTGAACAGGCTATGGCCTCTGCTGCTGAAACGGCTCATCTGCCTGTTCCGCTTCATCTGCGTAATGCGCCTACCAAATTAATGAAAGACCTGGATTACGGGAAGGATTATATGTATGCCCATTCTTATGAAGGCAATTTTGTATCGCAGAATTATTTACCCGAAGATATGAAAGGAACTATGTTTTATGAACCGGGGCAGAATGCCAAAGAAGAGGAGTTCAGGAAATACCTTAAAAAGATATGGGAAGAGTTTTATAAATATTAATTGAAAGCCGAAAATTAAAACCGGCCAATGGTATAAATATTCCGCGATAATTTACGGGTAAGCAGTTTTTATTAAATTTGACAAACAAAAGATGCAAGATGATAGTAAAAAAATATTTAATACTTGCTGTTATAGCCGGGTTGACAATATTTACCGCCTGCAATTCAGCCAAAAGGCCTGACTCCGCTGATGGTGGTGACCAGGCTCCGGTTGCAGGGCAAAAAGATACTGTTGTCGGCGTTCAAAAGGTGGCTATGGTAATAAATAATATACCTTTCCCGGCAGAGATATTGGATACGCTGCATTTTATACATATCAACTACCAGGGCAACCTTACCAATCCTGTCGATAATATTACGCACTATTCTGAGAGCAATTCACAGGCTGTCAATATCGGGATTTATGGGGCCGACCTTGCTTATGTAATAACTTTCGAGCAATTCCAATTAGTTGGAACCTATATGAAAGCGGCTAAAACTTTAGCGGAAGATGTTGGCATTACTGTGGCTTTCTCAGAAGATGTGATTGGACGATGCAGAAAAAATTCAACCAATAAGGATTCTCTCATACATATCGTTTATGATTCATACAGCATAATTGACAAAACCCTGAAGGGCGACCGTCGTAAAGCTACCGAGTTAATGGTACTTGCAGGGGGCTGGATTGAAGGCACATACCTGACAACTCAAAGTTTCCAAACCCTTGTTTCAGCTACTGACAGGCAAGGCGCTTTTAATATTTTAATGGAGGAAAAAAAATACCTGGATGAATTACTGAACCAACTCGATTTAATTTCTGATTCGCCTTATTGCCAGGATATAACTACGGCATTACATGAAATAAGAGGCGTTTTTAATAATATAAACGACTCATCGGTCAGCGACGAAACAATTAAAACCCTTTCTGATAAAGTCCGCAACTTACGCATTCGCATTGTACATGGAGGGAATGTCTGGTAAATGATTATTGCTAAAAATATATATAAATCGTATGGCAGCCTTAATGTTCTGAAAGGCATAGATATTGAGATAAAAGGCGGCGAGGTGGTATCAATTGTAGGAGCTTCGGGCGCAGGCAAAACCACTTTGCTTCATATTTTAGGTACACTCGACAGGTCTGACAGCGGTTCAATAGAAATAAATAATACCGTTATTCATAACTTAAAAGACAGAGAACTTTCACGCTTCCGGAACAGGGAGATAGGTTTTGTATTCCAGTTTCATTACCTCTTACCTGAGTTTACAGCATTGGAGAATGTTTGCATACCGGCATACATAGCTAAATCAAATGGCAGTGAGGTAAAACATAGGGCAAAGGAACTGCTCACCATGCTCGGATTGCAGGAAAGGCTTGAACATAAGCCCTCGGAGCTTTCGGGAGGGGAACAGCAACGTGTGGCAGTCGCAAGGGCTCTTATCAATAATCCTTCAGTGGTTTTTGCCGATGAACCTTCAGGTAACCTTGATTCCGCCAACGCCAAAGAGTTGCATAATTTATTCTTTACCCTGAGGGATAAATTCTCGCAGACCTTTGTAATTGTTACCCATAACGAGGAACTGGCCCAGATGGCCGACCGTAAGCTGACCATGAAAGATGGTAAAATAGTCGGGTAATAAAGTTTTTTCAAAAAAAACATTCCGAAAGCCTCTGATTCTACTAGTTTTTTATATTTGCAGCCCCAAAATGTTCTTTTGAATAGTATTTTAATGCGAAAGTAGCTCAGTTGGTAGAGCGCAACCTTGCCAAGGTTGAGGTCGCGGGTTCGAGACCCGTCTTTCGCTCACAGCCCGCCACTACTCAGGCGGATAAAATTTGCCCAGGTGGTGGAATTGGTAGACACGCAGGACTTAAAATCCTGTGCTCATTGCGAGCGTGCGGGTTCAAGTCCCGCCCCGGGTACGAGTGGTGTCAAGGTGTTCGGGCATTCTACCCTCCGAAGAAATATAGTGAAAAAACGTCAGGTGTGCAATATTGGTGTGCAATATTTACTCCATTTTAGAGGTCCGCTATGGTAGAATATGGAAAAGAAGGACATTCAAACAATCCAAAATATTAGAAAACACGCTTTTGACGAGAAGCGACCCTGTATGTACCTTGGATGCCAGGAGGATTCGATAAACTCCCACATACTGCAGAGGAAAGGTATATTAGACCGGATAGCTGAGAACGGCCATGTAATCCAAATCAAGGTAACCGATTACTTTAAGATGGTCAAGGAGGGGCCTGTTACATTTGATAGAATCGGCGTTGGCAAGGCAATCTCGCTCCCGCTCTTCTGCAATGACCACGACACAAAGGTTTTCAAGCCCATTGAATCGGGTTTCAATATAAGCGATTACCAATCCCAGTTATTGTATTCATACAGAGCAGTTTGTGCTGAAGTGCGGAGAAAAGAAATTAATATAGATGGTGACGAGCGGATTATAGCTGCCAAGTCTTTAGACACTGGACAGAATAGAGATTTTTTAGAGATGTCGAAGCTCTCCCTCTCTGGGGAAAGGATAGGCTTTAAAGATATATCTATGCTTAAAAGCGACTTCGATGCAGAGTTATTTGGCACATCAACAGGCCTCTTCGAGTTCGAATATTTTTCATACGGTTTTTTAGGTGTGTGCGCATCGGCTACGTTCTCGCCTGAAACCAAAAATCCAGATTTGCATACTAACCCCAAGCTGGTACAAGTGATATTGGACAAGGAGAGGCTACACCCACACCTTATACCGCCAATATACAGGGTATTAATGTAAGCAGCGGAACAGGCCATAATACGTTGGAATGTAATTATACTACAAACACAGGCAGCGGAATATTTTTCGATGCTGTCAGCGCCAACCCCGATGTTTTAGCAAGCAACCAAATGAATACAAATACCAATGGCTTGGTATTACATAATGGATCTGTAATTGGACAACAAGGCACTCCCAATAATACAGTAAATGATAACCAGTGGTCTGCCTTTCTCGATTATGCGGCGCTTTGTTCTTCTTCTAATGGGAGGCTTTCTACATTTTATGTTAGGGCAACAAGCCCAAGTTATGACCCAACAAATTCTTTTAGTTGTTGTGGTACTCCCAAAATTGAATTTTTCCCTAATTCCCAGCCTGATCCCCCGACACTTTATAATTGTAACCCAAGTGGGAATAGTGGAAGCGGCACTAATACCGATGCAGCATTGTTAACTGTGCCACAGGTGATGGATGTAATTAACGATTCAAACGAGTTTACTCTGTATACCAATGAAAGCTATTGGTTGGAAAAACATTCGTTGCTTAGCTACCTGAAATATGTTGACCCTTATAAATTAAGCGTACCTGCCATTAAGCAGTTTTACGACAGTGTTTTGCAGGCCAATATGGGGTATTTAGACAGTGCAACCGTTTTATTGGCAGATACCAACGGAGTTAGCGCAACCGATATAAGCACGGCAGAGAAATTATTGAATGAAATAAAACTCCCGAATAACCCTGAACGGGCGCTGAAAACGGTAGAACAAATAGTATTGAATATGGTTATTAATAATGAGGTTTACCCTACCAATAGCGAGGTGAATCAATTAATAACAATTGCAGAGGAATGCCCTACCCAATATGGAGATGCGGTTTGGTATGCAAGGGCCATATTAATGGGTGTTAATAACACTATTTATACCAACAACTGCGAAGAGTTGCCTGAAGATAATAGCCGTAGAGTTATAAAACCAAGTCAATCGGATTCTACAATCCCTGCTAAGGTTTACCCGAATCCTGCAAATTCATTATTGAATGTTGAAGTTGAATTAACAAACGGAGAAACAGGAAATATATGCATATATAATTCTTTAGGTGAGAAGCTGGTATGCGAAACACTTGCCCAAAACATGACAATATTGCCGATTAACAGCATGTCTTCCGGTATATACTATTATAGGATTATTGATAATAATGGTAATTTAATTAAAGCTGACAAGATTATGGTAATTCATTGATTAAGGATTTTGATTAAAAAAATCGTATCTTTAAGATATGAAAAAGTTTATTATTATCTATTTGTACTGCACTGTTTACTGTTCACTTTCTTATGCACAGCACTATGTTCTATATGGAATGACATATCAAGGGGGGACTAATAATGACGGTGTTATATTTAGTTATGACCCCATTACAGGACAGGAAAAAACAGTATTTAATTTTTCTGCGACTACTGGTATATTACCAACTGGTACATTACTTCAAGCAACTAATGGCTTGCTTTATGGAATAACATCTGCCGGTGGAATTAATAATACTGGAACAATTTTTAGTTTCAATCCTTATACATATAAAGATAGTGTATTATTAAATTTCAGCTCTACACTGGGTTCAGATGGTGGTGGTTCGAATAGCTTAATTGAGGCAAAGAATGGATTACTATATGGGACGACAATAGGTGAAGGAAAAGGAAGTCATGAAGGTACGTTATTTAACTATAATATCAATACAAATCAATATATACAATTATATGCATTTGACAGTTTATCAGGTAATGGGCCATCTGAAAAACCAATAGAAGATACAACCACAGGAGTATTATATGGCTTAACAGAAGCAGGAGGTATGTACAATGAGGGAGTACTCTATGAATATAACACTCTATTAAATAAAGATAGTGTACTGGTAAATCTTGATAGTGCAACTGGAGATGTCCCTACAGGTAGTTATCCACTATTACTTAGCAAGGGTATATTGTTTGGCGTAACATTCGGCGGCGGCATTAATAACCGTGGTGCCATTTTCAGTTATAATATAAATTCAGGCCAAGATACAGTAATACATAGTTTTGATGGGGTTCATGGTGAATCGCCAGTAGCTAATAATTTAATACTGGCTTCCAATGGTTTACTATATGGAATGGTTCCTGTAGGAGGAACCAGTGGGAATGGCGTTTTATTTAGCTTGGACCCATCAACAGATAACTATAATATATTGGTAAATTTTACTGATTCAGGTTCCAGTGGAAATTTTTTATCTTATGGTTATATTATGCAAGACCCAGATAATGGAATAATATATGGCACCACTGTTGGCGGAGGAACAAATGATAATGGAGTAATATTTAGCTATAATATTACCACTGGAGTTGAGACAGTATTATATAAATTTAGTGGCCCAGATGGTAGCAGTCCTTATGAAGGCATGACTTTAGTGAAAGATACTATGACAGGAATAGCTGAAACATATAAGCCTAAGCCACAAATAAGTATTTACCCCAACCCCAATAGTGGTATTTTTACAATTTCAATGCGGAACGCTACAGATAATACTCTTATAGAAATATATAATATGCTTGGGCAAAACATTTACCAAAATAAACTTAATACCAATACAACAGAAATAAACCTAAGTGGCCAACCAACAGGTATATACTTATATAGAGTTGTTTCAGAAAATGAGAAATATATTGGGAGTGGGAAGCTTTTAATAGAGAATTGAAAATATTATTTGGTTTACGATAACGTTATAATTTGAACTAAATCTACAGCCATGAAAAAAAAACTTATTATCATTATTTCTTTAGCTGCAAGTATATTTACAAATGCTCAAAGTTGGGATTCACTTGGTCCAGGTATAGGAAGTAATTGTGGTGGATTCTCATATTTTGCAAATTCGCTTGCTGTTTATAATAATAATCTTTATATAGGAGGTGCTTTCTCAAAAAGCGGTATTAATCCGGTTAACTGTATTGCTAAATGGGATGGTATTAAATGGGACTCATTAGGCGATGGTACAGGTTTATACTGTTCATCGAATGGTATTATTACTTCGCTAGTTAATTTCAATGGCTTCCTTATTGCTGGGGGTGATTTTGATACAATTAACCATATTAGTGCTAATAATATTGCAGAATGGAATGGGACATTATGGTCACCTTTGGGTAATGGAATAAATTCCACCATATTTAATGGTATTTCTGCTGTTTGTACCTATAATGGTAACCTATATGCAGGTGGAAGTTTTGACGATGCAGGAGGAAATCCAACAAACAATATTGCAATGTGGAATGGTACTTCCTGGTCAGCATTAGGTGCAGGTGTAAACAGCAATGTGATGGCTATTTACTCTTATAATGGAAATTTATGTGTTGGAGGAGATTTCGATAGTGCTGGTGGTATTATTGCCAATGGAATAGCAGTATGGAATGGAACAAATTGGTCAACTTTGGGTAATGGAGTTAATGGTAATATTTATGCTATTTGTAGTTATGACGGAAACTTATATGTAGGAGGAAATTTCGATAGCGCAGGAGGAAATCCGGCAAACAATATTGCAATGTGGAATGGTACTTCGTGGTCGGCTTTAGGTGGAGGCATAACCGGTATAATGAATAATAATAATGGCCCAGTTTATTCTTTAGCCTCTTACAATAACTACTTGTATGTCGGAGGCCCCTTTGATACTGCTGGGGGGATGCTGGCAAATGGATTAGCCAGATGGGATGGAACAAATTGGTCGTTATTACCCCAACAACTATCAGAGAATAATTTCGACCCTGACAGTTACCGTGGAGCTTATGCACTGCTTGTTTATGCCAATAGCCTTTATGTAGCTGGATCATTTGATAGTGCCGGAACTATACCTGTAAGCGATGTTGCAGTATGGACATCGCCATCTAGTATAAATGAATTATCAAACAAATACTCCATAAAAGCATTCCCTAATCCCAATAATGGATTATTCACAATTCAATCAAATACGGCTCCTGTAAATTCAATAGTTGAAATCTATAACATCCTTGGGCAAAACATTTACCAAAACAAACTTAATACTAATACTTTGGAAATAAACCTTAGCAATCAACCCGCAGGGATGTACCTTTACCGAGTAATTTCAGAAACAGGGGAGTGCATTGGGAGTGGGAAGCTTGTGATTGAGTAATAAAAGAGTATGTCCCTGGTGAAACCGGCTTGGATGAATTTTCTGCAAACAGGGATAGCGCCTGGGCGATAATGGAAAAATATAACGAAGATGCATACTTCTGCGGCCATGTTCACCTATGGGATAGTATACATCCCAAAGGGAAAACATGGCATGTAATTTGCAGAAATGGAGGCGCTCCCTGCCCTAAACAATGGGTTGGTTCTTATTATGGATGTACCATTATAAAAGTTTATTCTAAAGTAGATGTTACCACCCCTATAATGATTTTCTGTTATAGTATAAAAATAATAAAGTTTTTTATTCTTCTTTCAAAACATATCCCATACCTACTACAGTGTGAATAAGCTTTTTTGAAAACCCTTTATCTATTTTATTTCTAAGGTAGTTTATATAAACATCTATAAGATTATTCCCCTTATTAAAATCAATACCCCAGACTGCTTGGGCAATATGCGCTCTTGAAAGTACTCTGCCTTTACTTGCCATAAGTAATTCAAGTAAAGCGAATTCTTTTACCGTTAATAGTATTTCTTTACCATTCCTGCTAACTGTCTTTTTGTAACAATCAATAATCAAATCACCTATAGTATATGTTTTACCTGGTATTATATCTGACTGCCTTCTTGAAAGTGCTTTAATCCTTGCCAGTAGTTCATCAAAATGAAATGGTTTTGATAAATAATCGTCAGCACCGCTTTCAAACCCTTCTACTTTATTTTCTACTGTCCCAAGTGCAGAGAGCATTAAAACAGGCAATTCCCTTTTATGTTCCCTGATAAATTTGCAAACCTCAAACCCATTGAAATGTGGGAGCATCACATCTAAAATAACCAGATCAAAGTCATTATCAACGGCCATAGTTTTTCCTGTTTGACCGTCATAAGAAACAGTTACATTATAGCCTTGTTCTTCGAGTCCCTTTTTTATAAAACCTGCAACTTGAGGCTCATCTTCGACAAGCAAAATATTCATTGTGTTTAGTTTGTAAACACAAAGCTATACCTAAGAATTCTTGCAATTTAAACATTAGAAAAAATTAATGAAAAACTAATCTGTTTTAATCTTACTCTAATGATTCTCTAATTTTCATCACAGTTCGAATTCAGTAATTCGTATAAAAAAAACAAATATCCTTTAACATACTTTAACTAAAATCTAATCGCTTTTAATGTAGCCCTAAGTACCCTTTAATAACAGCAGTATAGGTTTGCAGTCCATAAAAAATATGCTGTGAAACTTAGTCAACTGTCAACTTTAATTTGTTTTCTTTTTTCGACATGCCTTGTGGGACAAAACACCTCACAGCCATCTCAGCCTCTTCCATTTGCAGTTCTTAAGATTGATGAGAGTGCCGCTAATAAATCCCATGACAGCGCATATTCAAAAATATTCATTGGCGGAGCAATTGGAGCAGGTATGCCAGGGTTCAGTTACGGAGCAACCTCTCTATACAAGTTCAACCCAAACGGTAATTCGGACACCCTGCATACTCCAGGTTATGCAAAAACAGGATTTCAATTTAATTTCAAAGGCGGTTATTACATTTCAGATCATACTGGAATTATGATTCAGATAGGAGGGAATATGAATGGATTTAATTCCGAAGGGTTTAAAACGAACAGCTATCTTTCTAATTACAGCAATGTTTCTGTTTCCGCAACTTCACATTATATAGGTTCATACCTCGCAGGGGTTATCTTCAACATGCCTGTCGGTGTAGCTTCTACTTGTGATAAACTCTCAATCAATTTCAGTGTTCTTGCAGGATTGATGACTGCACACTATTCCACTGTTTCAGCAACATATACAGATTCAATGAATGTTACCCATTCCACTGTAACTAAAATTCAGACAGCTTCCGCATTTGCATTTGATATGGGCACAGGGGTAATGTACAACTTCTCGCATTTGATTGGGTTGGATTTAAATTTTGACCTTCTGGCGGGAAACCCTGCATTTACAAGCTATACAATCACTGAAACAGGTGGTTCATCAGTAACCTATAATAACAGAACCATTGGTATGAGTACCATATTATTCAATACATCTCTTGGTATTGTTTTAACTCTAAAATAAGCTATGGTGAAATTTAAATGTCTCATAATTTTAATTTGTGTTTTTATATTCTCATACCTTGAAGGGCAAACTGTAATTCCTTTGTACCCAAATACACTTAGCGAGGATACAATATACCTTACTATCCCCGATGCTGAGCAACGATTTGTGAGTAAAAATCTCACATTACTTATTAATAAATACAATATTGATATTGCCAAAGCGAATTACCTACAGGCCAGGCTATGGTTTAACCCGAATCTATACTATGGAACAACATTATATAATGTTGAAAACTACAAATTTATCGGAGAAAAGGGTTCTTCATACTATCCTAACCAGGATGCCTGGGATGAGACCTGGAACGTACAACAATTACTAACACTTGCAGGAAGGTTTAGCGATACATGGAAACTTGCAGCAGTGGGCATAAAGCAAGCGCAATATCAACTTGACGATATATTAAGGAATCTTAAATATGAATTATATACTGATATATCTGATTTGTATTTCAACCAACAGCAAATAAAAATGTATAAATATGAAGAAATACAGATGCAACATTTACTGGATGTTACACGGGAACTCTATAAACATGGAAACGCTGCAGGAAACGATGTAATCCAGTTGCAGCAACAACTCCAGGATGCTGTAGCAAGCGAGATTGCCAGCCAGCAGTCAACCTACGGTGATGTGCAAGACCTGAAAATACTTTTACGTTGCCCCGACAACACCTATTTTGTTATAAAAGAACTTCCTCCGCTTCCTGCCAATGTTCCAACCTTCCAGGCTATGATAGACAGCGCTGAAAAAAACAGGCCCGACCTTCTGCTTTGTTATGCCGGTTGTGAATTTGCAGAAAAAAATTTGAAACTGCAACGTTCCACCGCTGTACCGGACTTGACCATAGGTGGAACATTTACAGGTGTTAATGCCGGTACTCCGGCGTATGTCGGAATATTTGGAAGCATGGATTTGCCGGTATTTAACCGTAACCAGTGGAATATTATGGCAGCAAAGTACGCTGTTTCACAGCAGGAAGAAAGCGATACCCTTACCTTAAGCGCAGTTCAAAACCAGGTTACCAATGCCTATTGTACATTACTTCTGGCCAACAGGCAATTAAGCAAAATTGACCCTGATTATGGTAAAAACCTTGATGAGATGATGGACAATGCCATAAAAAACTATGAGCGCCGTAACATTGATATGTTACAACTCCTGAGCCTGATAGGCACATATAATGATGGAAAGGCCAACCTGATTAACCTGAATGTTCAATATTATAACGCTGTTCACAATATAAATTTAAATACAGGAATTGAAATAATAAAATGACCTCTTATGTTACGAATCAAAAATATCATAATCATTTTACCCTTGTTATTTCTCTGGGCAGGGTGTGGAAATACTTTAGAGAAACAAGACGAAGACGTAAACCCTAATGTTACAGAGCTTAATGAGTATCAAATGAAGCAAATAACATTGGATACTGCTAAGCAGGAGGAAGAAATAACAGATGTAACCCTGGGCGGAAGAGTGTCGCTGGACATGGATCAGGAAGTTCCGGTTTCGGCATTTGTAAGCGGAAACGTATTAAAAGTTCCTGTCTCCATGGGAGATTATGTAAGAAAAGGACAATTGCTTGCCCTGCTGAGAAGCGCTGATTTAAGTAATTCACAGACACAGCTTGATGCGGCAAAAGCCCAACTCGCACTTGCCAAAAGGACTTTGGATGTTGCCAGGGAATTATATGATACTAAGGTTTATTCACAAATAGACGTAATGACTGCCGAAGCTGCATACAAAGCTGCCAACGATGCTGTAATTGCCTTAGAGACAACCGTGAAAACTTACGGGGTTGGTGACAGTGCAAGAAAAGCTGAAAATAATGAGTATAAGATTGTATCTCCAATAGATGGATATATTGTTGGCAAGAGTGTTGCAGAAGGTATGAATGTACTTGAAGGTGCGGGTACATCACTTTTTACGGTTTCGGATATTAAAACTGTATGGGTGCAAGCAGATATTTATGAAAATGACCTTTACCAGATACATGTGGGCGATCCTGTCGACGTCGAGGCTTTGGCCTATCCTGACAAACACTATCAGGGTGTAATTGCCAAAATAAGTAATGTGCTTGATTCTGCTTCCGGCACTTCGCAGGCAAGAATAGTTCTTGATAATCCTGACGGCATTTTGAAATCCGACATGTTCGTGACCGTGCAGGTTCATGTGGACAGGCATAAGCAAAGCATTGCAATACCTGATGTGTCGCTGGTTTACTATGACAATAATTATTATGTGGAGAAATCCATTGGTAAAATGAAGTATGAAAAAACAAGTGTAGTCCTTGATGGCCATCATGAAGGCAAAGCCTATATAAGCAAAGGAGTTAACCCAGGGGATATTTTGGTTGGAAAGGGAAGCCTTTACGTATTGGGACAGTAGTAAAAACAACTAACAGCCGATAACTAATAGACAATAGCTAAAAGATGAATAAACTGGTAAGAAATATTGTATCATTTTCTCTTCGGAACAAAATGTTCATTATATTTTGTTCTGTCGTTTTGGCGGCATTTGGAATTTATTGTACTCTGACCATGCCCGTCAATGCCTACCCTAATATAACTCCTACCCAGGAAATAGTAATGGTTCAATGGCCTGGTGTATCAGCTCAGGAAATGGAGAAATTGGTTACCATTCCGGTTGAAGTGCAATTGAATCAATGCGAGAAAAAAGTCACAATCAATTCCATAACAATGTTTGGCCTTTCACAGGTAACATTACTTTTTGACGATGGTGTTGATGATTACTTTGCCCGTGAGCAGGTAGTTAATAATCTCAGAAATGTCACACTTCCTGCCGGTGCTGCTGCGAATGTTTCATTGAACCCCAATGATGACCCTTCCGGAGAAATATTCCGCTATACCCTTGAAGGTAAAGGGAAAACAGTAATGGAGCTCAAGACCATCCAGGATTGGGTATGCGACCATCAATTCAGGATGGTAAAAGGTGTTGCCGATGTCAATACCTATGGTGGCCCCACAAAAATGTATGAAATGGATGTGGATCCGGCGCTCTTAAAAAAGTATGGGATTACGGCCCAGGATGTCTGGAATGCTGCAGCAAATAGTAATATTAATAGCGGTGGGGATGTAGTCGAACAGGGAGAACAAACCTACGTTGTAAGAGGAGTTGGATTGCTGAAAAACTTACATGACATTGAAAATATTATCATCAAAAATGTAAACGGGATACCTCTTCTGGTTAAAAATGTAGCCACGGTAAAAGTAAATAATATGCCCCGGCTCGGTCAGGTGGGCAGGGATACTAACTGCGATGCTGTACTCGGAGTTGTGTTAAATGTCAGGGGCACTAATCCTGAAATTGTACTTGAAAATATTCATAAAAAGGTTGATGAACTTAATAATGAAATTCTTCCAAAGGGTGTCAAGATTGTTCCATTTTATGAACGTTCTACGTTGATACACGAATGTAAAAAAACAATATGGACAAATGTTGGTACAGGGATACTTTTGGTGATTTTGCTGATTTTTGTTTTTCTTGCCGACTGGAGATGCACCCTTATTGTATCTATTATTATCCCTTTATCGCTTTTGTTTGCTTACACTATGCTGAAGTTGTTTGGAATGGATATAAATTTATTTTCACTGGGGGCGGTTGACTATGGCATTATAATAGATGGAACAATTGTATTGGTGGAAGGAGCTTTTGTGGTTTTCAGTAACTATTATAATGAAATTGGAGCGGAGAAATTCAATAAAAGGGCAAAAGGTGGATGGATAAAAGGTGCCAGCGTTGAACGGGCCAAAGCAATTACGTTTGCAAATTTTATAATCATAGTCGCCCTTATGCCTGTTTTTTCATTTGAAAAAGTAGAAGGCAAGTTATTTACACCTCTTGCATGGACAATTGGTTTTAATCTGTTAGGGTCACTGATTTTCACTTTGACGTTAATCCCTGTACTTATAAGCCTTTTATTAAATAAAAACACCCATGAGAAGCACAATCCCATTGTAAATGGGTTTATCAATATTAATTTTAAGATGTTCAAGTTCGGCTTTAATAATAAAGTCCTTGCACTTAGTATTGCCATCGCTATTCTTATCGGCAGTTTATGCTGTCTGCCTTATCTTGGTTCTGAATTCATACCTCACCTGGATGAAGGTGGTTTATGGGTAAAAGCTTTATGCCCTTTGGGAATAACAGTAGAAAAAGGACATTCCCTTGCCGATAGTATGCGTGCAGACATGGCCAAATTCCCACAGGTAATGGGAACAACAACGCAAACCGGAAGGCCTGACGATGGAACTGATCCTGAAGCATTCTCTGATATTCAGATGCACGTAAATCTTTACCCTCCCGATGAATGGAAACCCAAAATCCCCAAAGACACGCTTATAGCCCGAATGAATGATATATTGGAAAGAAAATACCCTGGAGTTATATTTAATTTTTCTCAACCTATACGTGATAATTATGAACAGGCCATTTCAGGCATGAATGCTTCCTTAGCATGTAGGTTTTCGGGAGAAGATTTAAATGTACTGACAGATTTGGCTAAACAAGCTGAGGATATACTTAAAACTGTTCCAGGAATATATGACTTGGGAATATTAAAATGCCTTGGTCAGCCTGAATTGAACTGTAATCTTGATTGGGGTAAAATGGCATTTTATGGAGTTAACGCCCAGGCGGCAACTTCCATAATCGGGATGGCAATAGGTGGTAATGCGGCAAACACCGTTTACGAAGGTGAAAAACAATTTGACCTCAGAGTCCGTTACCAACCGCAATATGTCAAAACATGTGAGCAGATT
>JBKQUY010000023.1:0-112641 GCA_052325425.1 Bacteroidia bacterium
CAGGAGCCACCCTGGTTTATTCAGGAAGTTTTTCATTTACTTCCACAGGGTGGGTAACCATTACCTTAAGTACCCCATTTAACTATTCCTCCGGCAACCTTGAGGTAATGATAGAAACCGATTGGGGAAGTTCTACCATTTGTACGGGAAACCCGGTATTTGCATATTACCAGGCATCAGGCAATTCAGATGAAGTCTGGGAAGCAACTGCAAATTCGGAATCATCGCTGCAAACCGAGACAGGAGGCATTGGCGATTTAGTGGCACCGATACAGGTAACTATTACCCCCTGTTCAGCACCAACTATTTCAAGTCAACCCTCTACTACTTCTCAATCTTATTGCCAAAGTGCTACTGCAACAGCCCTTTCAGTTACAGCATCAGGAAGTTCCTTAACTTACCAATGGTATAGCAATACAACCAACTCCAATAGCGGAGGCACTGCAATCAGCGGAGCCACATCAAGCAGTTATACCCCTTCAACCTCAACCGCAGGTACATTATATTACTACTGCGTGGTTAATTCCATAGGATGCAATACAACAAGTAATGTATCGGGGGCAATAGTTGTTAATACAGCCCCAAGCATAAGTTCCCAGTCCACCGGCACACAAACCCTGTGCCAGGGCGCTACAGCAACAGCCATGACCGTAACTGCCACCGGTTCATCTTTGAATTACCAATGGTATAGCAATACATCGGCATCCAATAGCGGAGGTACTGCAATCAGCGGAGCCACATCGAGCAGTTACACTCCTTCATCAGCCAATGCAGGCACACTATATTATTATTGCATAGTGAGTAATACTGGCTGCACCGCTGCAACCAGCGCTGTGTCGGGAGCGATAGTAATAGATGCCGCCCCTTCAACGCCCACCGGAACTACACCCCAGGTATTTTGCAGCAGTTCAAGCCCTACCATAGCAAGTTTAACAGCTACGGGGACAAGTATTGAATGGTATGCAGCCTCAAGCGGAGGAACTGCTTTATCTTCATCAACTGCTTTAACCAACGGTACAACCTATTATGCAACTCAAACAGTTGGCGGATGTCAAAGTTTATCAAGGCTTGCTGTTACAGCAACAGTTAATACTGTTCCAAGTATAAGTTCACAGAACACCAGTTCACAAATCTTATGCCAGAATTCAACAGCAGCACAAATGTCGGTAACTGCCACAGGAACATCATTGACATATCAATGGTATAGCAATACAACAGCATCTAATACCGGGGGCACATTGATTACTGGTGCCACATCAAGCACTTATACACCTTCAACAGTCAATACAGGCACATTATATTATTATTGTGTGGTGGGCGGCGCAGCGCCTTGTGCATCGGTAACAAGTACTGTATCAGGTGCAGTTGAGGCATATCTCTGTAATATTTCAGGTATTGCGGCAGGAGGCGACCTGTCAGGAACTTATCCCAACCCTACCGTTGCAAAAATAGATGGTAATACAGTTCCTGCCAATGCTGACGGCTATTTACATAATGATGGCTCTGGAAATTTAACATGGGATTCCGGTGGGGCTTATGGTTCAGGAACTGCCAACACTGTACCGGTATGGGCAAACTCCACCTTATTGACTAACTCTCCCATTACAATTAATGGCACCAATGTGGGCATAGGCGGCACTGCATTAGAGCCTTTGGAAGTTTTCGGAAACGCCTCAGTAACAGGCAATTTATATAGTCAGAATGTATATGCTGCAAATAACCTGAGCGCAGGTAATTTCAGGTTTGTAAATGGCGCAGTGGTGGGTACGGCTGACTCTATTGTTTCATCTGCACCTGCGTTACAGCTATCTGCCACTAATGTGAAAATCACAACCGATACTTTTGCAGTTGCCAATAATTTAAGTGTAACTGATAGCAGTGTTTCTATGCCGGGCATTGTTAATTTTAGTGGTAGCGGCCATGCAGGCCCGACTAATGTTCCTGCAACTGAGCTTATGCAGATTGACCAGAGTGGAAATGTAACACCTGTTAGCAAATCCGCATTGCAGCAATTCATCTTCACCCCGGTTCACTTCCCTACCTGTAATGAAACACCTAATTTTACTGTTTCACCCGGTAATTTAACTGGAAACATTTGGGAAATCAATTCATGTGTATCTACTGGTTTTGGAACATACAATCCAGACGCATTAGTAAGTATAAATGCTACTGCGGGTTTTTCAAATGCCTTTTCTATTGGTACTTCATCTATTCCTTTTGGATCTAATATAATACATTTATCTACCAATTCCTTGAATGGGAGGAAGGGTGGATACCTGGAGGTACTGTATCTTATAATAATTTGCCCTGGTGCAATGATAATCCTGAAGGTAATAATATCATTGGTAATGGCTGGCCAGCTGCTTCTAGTTTATCGGTACCATTGAGCATACAGGCTGCAAATTTTTATGGACTCAATGGATCATATGCCCCTGCTTTAACGCCCACGAATATTGGCAAGTACGCTTGGAACGGCTATTATAATGAATGTGACTATGTTTTCCCAGCACCTTGGAATAATCCTCCGACAATTACAGGGGCATATTGTTATAATACAAATGATGTTTTGGCTATTGTAAATGCCTCTACAAGTAACGCTTTTTCGCAAACTGAAAATGAGACATCCTCATTTCAAAATTCTCTTACTTTAATAAATTTTTTAGGATCAGATAATCAATGTCCGAATTGTTCAGGGACTCAATATTTTGGCAGAAACATTTTTTATAGTGGTATTTTAGAAACACTATATCCAGGTCAATATGACCCAACAGCATGGGATTTTTGTGATGCACAAGACATGATAAACTCAGCCCCATGGGATGGTCCATGGTATCACAGTAATACTGATTTAGCCTCAAATGGATGGGCAAGTGACCGCAGATTTATTGATGCAACGGGTAATGGCGGAGGCTCTGAGGGTAATTTTAATGGCCTCGATTATATGTTACTTTATAATTTATACTGCATAATGACTGAACAGACAAGTAGTTCTTTTCCTCCCATTACTTCTTATACTATAGCGACAAATTCATACTTTAATAATGTTCCTTCATTACCGCAAATACCGCAAGAATATCCATTTTCAAATACAACTGTTACCACCGTAACAAATGGAACTTATAGTAACCCATGGCTAGTTTCAACATCATATTGTGACCAAGAAATATATATAGACCAACTTAATGTTGGACCTAATGGGGGGCTTATACTAAATTCCGGACCAGATTCATACACAGAACTAAACCCTTCTCCTGGTATAGGAATTATTATTAATGGGTATTGTGATATAAAACCCAATTCTTCTTGTTGTATAAATAATACAGTACAATATACTAATGAATACTCCAATTTTCAAACTTTAGCTCCATATAAAAAAACAATAGAGTTTGATACAGCATTTGCATATGATGGTATAAGCACTTACCCGAATCCTTTTAGCGATAATACAACCATTTCTTTTTCAATAAAAGATGACGGTAATGTTTCAATTTACATGACTGATTTAACAGGAAAAAGAATTAGTGATTTAATTAAAAATGACTCATATAAAAAAGGTAGCCATTTAATTTATTATAATGGAGCGAATCTTGCAGCAGGAAATTATTTATGTGTACTCGAAACAAAAAATAGTAGGCAAACCTTTAAAATGATAAAGATTCAATAAAGTTTTTAATATCTATGGAATTGCATACTTTTGTGATAAGTAGATCGTGATTAAATTATTTATTGAAATGAATCTATCTATTAAATTTATATTTATTACAACCTTGATAATAATTCTGCCAACTCAACCTGTTACTGCACAATATAATCCAGCAAATGACAGCCATTGTACTTTAATAAAGTTTACTAATGGCGATAGTATTTATGGTAGGATTGAGGCCATTACACCTGATTATCTCGAATATATTAATTGTGACGGAAATTCAACTAAAGTGAATTATATAAACCGCTCAAAAGTTTACTCAATCCGTCATTCAGATAATTCAACAATGATAATTACTAAAACAGAAGATAGTTCTACTAACGTGAACAATAATTATGACAGCGCATTTAAAATGAGAGTGATGATTGAAATAAACCCAACGTCAATGTTAACAGGTGAAGAAGGGATTTATTTAAAGGTGCAGTCTGTTAAGGAATTTTATTTTATGTTGGGTGCAGGATACAATGGGTATCTTGCATCTTCTTCCGAATCAAACGGTCAGCTTGGCAATTCCGGATATGGCTATACAATACACGGAAGTATTATGTTTCCAATTATTAGCAGTAATCAAACCATGTCCAGGGAAGGCGTTATATTCCCTGCAAGCAGCGATAAGGGTTTTTCTATAGGCATACAGGGTTTTTATCGTTGTTGGCAGATAACTCATGCAATCGGAACCGATGCTGCAAATGTCTATGATTATTATATTAACTTTATTGACGCTATATCTGATATAGATGAAATGCAACAGATATACGCATATAATGCCTCTATAAATGTTTTCAATATTGACGCAGTATTTGACAAGGAAATAATTAAAAATCATTTTGTTTTTGATTTTTTCGGGGGCTTTGGTTACCGGTTTAAAACAATAAACCTTGAAGATGTTGGTTCTTATCCTTCAATTAATCAGCTTACACCTTTCACTCCTGTTTCTAGTCCTTCATTTACAAATCAAACCCAAGATTTCTTCGATATTAAATTAGGTATCATGCTAGGATATAAGTTTTAATATCCTCCCATAACCCCTTAAGCCAATGTCATTAAGTTAAGGATTAATAACCTTTTGTTAAATAGGAAATGGTGTTTTACAGGCAATAAGATATATGATTAGGATTGTGTATGATAATGCACTTTATTTAAAAATATTAATATGTTTACAACTACTTTTTGTTTTGAGTATAGACTTTAGCAATATGTCTAAATTGTAATATACTTGATAATCTCATCATTAATTAGTTGTTCCTTATCTTTGCACTATGGGTAAATTAATTAATAAACATTTACCAGGTATTGTTTTCATGGTGACTTTTTGTATAAATTTTGCACAATCACAAAATATCAAGTCAAATTGGACAATTAGAAACCCCTTTGAGCAAAAAGTATTCATTGAAAATAATGAAGGACAGTTTGACGGAAATATTGATTCCAATAAAGTTTTATTTAATGCAAACATTGATGGGATAAATATATATTTCACTTCAAGAGGTGTTATTTATAGGCATGATGAACTCCCAAGGATAAATCTGAAAGAAAGAGGGGAACCAGAGCAGGAAAATGATAAGAAGAATAAACCTAAACTTATAAAACATTTTTTCTCGGTTACATGGGAAGGAGCTAATTCTGATGTAGAAATAACTGCCGAAGATGAAGTATCTTTCTATTATTGCTATCCTTTAAACGACAAACATACAACCATTGCTCATGCTTTTAAGAAATTACTTTATAAAAACCTCTACCAGGGTATTGATATAGAGTATTCTTTTCCTGATGACAAAAGTGGAATCGAATATTCAATTATCGTTCACCCTGGGGCAGATTTATCAAAAGTTATTTTAACCTATCCTGATGCAATAAGCAGTAAAGATTCATACGGGAATATTAAAATGCAGAGCACTTTTGGAGAATTTATTGATTATGCACCTTCCAATGTTTTTTACAAAGAAAATAATGCAATTGCCCTAGCATCATTTACTTTAAGAAATAATAAAATTAGTTTTGACGTGTGTAACCAAGATAAGAATAAGACATTAGTTATTGATCCTTGGACAACGGATCCCGGATTTACACCTTATGACGGAGCATATGCATTGCGTTATGATTTCCAAGGAAATGTTTATATTTATGGAGGAGGGAGTTCCTATCCTAATGCAGCTTTTCAACTTATAAAATTAAGCGGCAATGGAAACATTCAGTGGATTTATACTCCAGGGTTTAGTATCTCATTTGGTGACTTAGCTGTGGATATGCAAAGTGGGAGCATTTATGTTGCTGGAGTATTCGATGGAATAGATAAAATTAATCCTTTAGGTATAGAAACAAAACAAATTATTATAAGTGGCTCTTCTACTGAAAAATGGAAATTATGTTTTGATAATTGTTCAAAGAAACTAATTGTTGGAACAGGAGGTACTGGGAATATTGGTCAAGGGGCCGTTATTGATACGGATTTTAGTTCATTTACTTCCATTAACTATCTAGATGCAGCAACAACAAATCACGATGTTTGCCTACTAACAATTGATGGGACCAATAGATATTGTTATATGGCCGTTTCAAAATCTCTATGGGACAACGATTTCGATAATATATTAGCTAAATGCCCTATTCCTAACTTGACTCCAACATCGTTTTCTGTTTCCGATGGATATTCATTTATTGAACTGTCCAGTGTAAAATATGTTGGCGATAATATAGCAGGTGCAAATGGTTTTAATGGTATGGCAGTAAGTCCTAATTGGCTATATACTTATGATGGAGCAACTTTGAAACGGTTTGATAAAAATAGTGGTTCATTGACAAAGACATTCTCCGTGAGTGGCACACCTTTTACCTGGGGAGGCCTTGATGCCGATAATTGTGATAATATTTATGTCGGAAATGTGAATGAAATTGATGAATATGATTCAGCTTTTAATAATATAGGTACAATAGCAATGGCTTCAACATCTGATACCATATATGATGTCAGGGTAACGAACAATAATATACTTTATGCCTGTGGCAAAGGCTTCGTTTCTTCCTTTAATGTCAACGAACCTCCGGTAAGTATGTCTATAACAGGTAATCCTGCGTGTTCGGGATGCAATGGAACTGCTTTTGTTACTCTTAATAATTGCTACACCAATGTAGCATCATATAATTGGAGCGATGGACAAACAACCCAGGTGGCCACCGGGCTTTGCGGAGGCAACTATAAGGTCAGCGTAATGATAGATTGTATTGCCTATACCGATTCAGTTACTATTACTTCAACATCAAATCCCTCGGTTGAGATACCTACTTCTAAAATAAATGAGATAAATTGTATTGGAGAAGACAATGGAAGTGCAACAGCAATAGCGTCTGGTGGAACCCCGCCATTCACATATACCTGGCTGCCAACGGGAACAACGGGAGAAACAGTTGACAACCTGGGACAGGGTAGCTACACAGTGATAGTAAGAGATACCAATGGATGTTCCGCAACTGCCTCTGTTGACATGAATTCCATGGATTATCAATTATTTATTCCTGATGCGTTCTCCCCAAATGGCAATGGAGTGAACGATTTGCTATATGTGAGAAGTAACTGTATAAAATCAATGATTTTTGAAATATTTGACCGCTGGGGCAATAAGATATTTGAAACCAATAGCCAATCCGTTCCCTGGGATGGCACCTATAACGGCAAACCTATGAATACCGGCACTTATGTTTATTACTTGAACGCAACCATGAACAATGGAACAACAGTCGAGAAGAAGGGAAGTGTGGCATTGGTGAGATAGCTAATAATCCCCTGTATTGCCCGTCATTTCTGGGAAAATGGCCAATGTTTCAGTTGGCATTTTTATTTTTTAAGAGACATTTTGAGCCCCCTCAAAAACCCGCGATAAATGCCGTCGGTTTGGAACACTCCTGGCGAGTCGGGTCAGAAAACAAGGCACTATAACATTAAACTCCCAATGGCTCTCCGTATGCGCTCCAAACAGCTCAAAGAGCATAGTTTCTGGCAAGCCTATTGAATCATGACGGACCAATGGTTTTGGCGATGAATGCTCCAGGGGCTTTTTTAATGTTGGCGAACTATTTTTAGCTCCTAAATTCCGCATGTTCATGGAACCTTACCAATCCTTAATCTGATATTAGATAAATTATTTTTGTCCTGCTTACCGGAAAGAACGCAGGACTTTAAGGAGGTAAAAAGTGCACACCAAAAGTGCACACCTCCAATAAAAAAAGCGCCTGTGTTTTTCACAAGCGCTTGGTTCTGAGTGTGGTACCAGCTGGAATTGAACCAGCGACACAAGGATTTTCAGTACCCTATTAAGCCCTCATTATCAATGAATTTAGGCCCTAAATTTCCAAAAGGGAACTACATCTATACGATAGCGCGCACCAAAAGTGCACACTAATCTGCATTTCTTAAAAGTTGATGAACCCGCCTTCCTGGTCTTCAGCCCAAAACTCAAAGCGAATATCTTCTTTACTGATGAATTCCAAATTGTAAAAAGTAAAATCATTTAACCTGTCAGTAAGGTCACTTACAAGAGAAAAAGGATTATAACCTGAAATATCAAAATGTACAGGGGTACTATATGTTTCACCGGCATTATTTCTCAAATTCAACATTATCTGTTTGTCGAAGAACACTGCTTGATTCCAACGAAAATAAAGCAGCGTGTTGAAACAATCAATGCCCCCCTTTACCCGCAATCTATAAGGAACATCTGCCTTTAGGTCAATAAACAGGCGCTCCTTTTTCATTATTTCACGGCTATCTGTCCAAGAGAAATCAATTATATCCAATTTAATGAATCCCCATTTTTTATCTCTTAAGCAAACCGGATCAAGATCACCATCTGCTTTTTTAAAATCAGTGAATTTCTGTTTTATCAAATCGGCATCATGGGTATATTCGTGGCATTCCTTATGCAATTCAAGCATCCGCTTTAGTGTATAATCATCTTTTAATTCGTGAATATCCCAGAAGTCTTTCTTTCTGCCCGTTCTTGATATTACGTCTATTTTCATAGCGATGATTTCTTCAATAGTCGCCATGCGAATACCATCTATCAGAATTGCTTCCTGTATAAATGGATCTGTTGTATAAAAAACATCCAGCTTAACACTCTCGTCCTTACTATTGCCAATAAAATATGGTTTCCCCATGCCGACATTATCAGTGCTATTCGTATCGACATAGTTGAATTTAGAACGTAAAAAAGTATCAATACGACTGAAATCGACTGACCGGTAGGTAGCATCAGTAAATATATCAATATCCACTGATTCCCTATGGCCTCTTTGTAAGCTTAGTGCAGTACCTCCAACCAGCCTGAAAGAATCAAACTCAGGTGCAGCCATTAAAATTTTTAATGCTTCGTGCAAGAGGGGTGTAATCGTATTATAATGAAGCCCCTTCTTTTTCATGTATTATTTTATCAATGGCTTCTTTTCCATAGAACCTGGTTATTTCCTTTTTTTCTTCTTCATTACCTCTTTCAAATACCCTTTCTATAATTGCACGCTTTTGCTTTTCCCAATCTATTTTTTCGATATTGGTATCCCAAAATAATATCTGCCTTATTTTCTTTAAGTCGGGATGCTCTTTGTTCTGCTTTTCTTTTATCTTATTAATATCATAATATGTTTGCAAAATCATCAAATAGCCTTCTTCAAGTCTGAGGGCCTTTTCAATTTTCAATGCCAACTTAGTGTTCATACTCCGTTTACCTGAAGTAATGGCGCTAAAAGTCTGAGGGTATTCCTGTAAAGAAATGGCAAATTTTGATTTGCCTATGTGCCGCTTTTTAAGCTCACGGGCAATTACCAGCCCTGGATGAATTCCTTTTAATATGAACTGTTTGCTTTCCATATCACAAATTTAAGCAAAAATGTTTACATATATATGCTAAATACAAATAATAGTTTTACATTTTAATACAATATATTGATAATCATTATATACTGAATTATTACTGAATCTTTCTTAATCGAACTTTACTGCATTTACTCTTGGTAGAACATAAAGCCAATGTGGCCGCTTAATAGAAAATATTATACCATAATGACCCATTTAATAGAAAATAATATGCGGTAATTGGCTTTTAGTGGAAAAATTTATATTGATTTGGTTCGTTAATAGAAAAAATTATTATTATGGCTACAAAGAAGAAAGTTCCGCCTGTACCTTTTCGTTTATCTTGAAGTCGAGTTCCGTAATGAAATATGATTTGCTGGTTAAAACTGGCATAGTACAAAGCTCCCTGACCATTTTCTTGGAACGGCCATACTGTACCTTATTTTGTAAATCAAAAAGAAATGTATCAAGGCCAAAACGTATACGCTAAAGATGAAAAATGGCATTGTACAGACGTAACACTACTCCCTCCCAATTATCAGATTTCATACATACTTACAAATGACGCTGGTGAAAAGAAGGTATTGGATAAAAGGGGCATGCGGAATTTTATAACTGAAAAGGAACACACTAAGAATGTAGAAAATGCAAAACTCCAGCAACAGGAAATATTAGCCAAACAAAAGGAGGAAGAAAGAATTGAAAAGGAGAATGAAAAGAAGCTGAAAGATGCTAAGGACGCACATAAAGCAGAGTTAATTACTAAATATGGGCAACGTAACGGAGAATTAATATCAGAAGGTAAAGTTGCGATAGGAATGACTAAAGAAATGTGTAAAGAAGCATGGGGAACACCATGGGATATTTATAAGACAACTACTGTAACTGGTACAGATGAGCAATGGTTTTATTCCTGGAAGTATAATTTATATTTCAGGAACGGAATGTTAGTCAAGATAGAAGATTAGCCATTAAATCTGAGAATCCCTACTGACCTTATTCCTTCAAATGACATTCGGTATCGCATTCTTAAAGTGATGCCGAATTCTACTGCTTTGGATAAAAGCACTTCCAGATGCCACTGTAGTGGTTTTTGGAGGTGCCTTTTAGCTATACCGATACCAAGCTTCGCATTATTTTAAGCCATACAGGCTCGTAAATCCATTTACCAGGTTTTTTTCAAGTTTTTTAATCGGTTTCCTACCATATTTCGCATTATATCAATGCTGCCGTAAAATACATTTCACTGGCTTCCAATCCTATATGTTATAAAGTTCGTTGCCAAGTCAGTATTTTCATCAAGAAAATAGTCTGCATATAGTCCAACGATAGGCCCTTTTTAGGATATAATTATTTTTATTTACCCGGTAGAACACTGGTAAACACTAAGAACACAGGAGTTAATGAAGTAAAAAAGTGCACACCCAAAGTGCACACCAGCGCATAAAAAAAGCGCCTGTGTTTTTCACAAGCGCTTGGTTCTGAGTGTGGTACCAGCTGGAATTGAACCAGCGACACAAGGATTTTCAGTCCTCTGCTCTACCAGCTGAGCTATGGTACCATAAAACAGGGGCGCAAAAATAATAAATTTGTCTTATTACCCCTGTTTTATTCTAAACTTTAAAGCCAACTACCAACACATCGTCGGTTTGCAGCTCTTTTTGCCTCCAGTTAAGCAATGCATATTCGAGAAAGGAACGTTGTACCTGCAATTCCATATCGTTTACAGACAGCAAAAGCTCTTTAAAATTCTTTTTATTGAACTTTTTTCCCTCTTCGCCGCCAAACTGGTCGGCATAGCCATCAGAGAAGATATAAACCAAATCTCCTTCTTTTACTTTTACAGTAACCTCTTCAAACTGCTTAACCACATCATGGTAAAAGCCTATGGGGTACCGCGAGCCTCTGTATTCGGTTATAACTCCATCGCTTACCACCACCATTGGCCTGAAAGCTCCCGCATAGGTTATAAGCCCCACCTCTTTATCATACTTTATAAAGGCTATATCCATGCCATCGTACGCTTTGATTCGGTTACCGGGTGCATTTATCAATTGCTGCAACTCATCATCCAGTGTGCTTAACACACTTTTTGGACTGGTTATTTTCCTTTTCACCACTATCTCTTTCAGCAAAGAATTGGCCATTATGGTCATGAGAGCGCCGGGCACACCGTGGCCGGTGCAATCTACCACGGCATGGTATGAGGCCCCTCCCGCTCCGTCCCCAATTGGGGAGGGCTGGGGTGGGGCTGCCCAGTAAAAATCTCCGCTCACCACATCCTTAGGCTGGTATAAAGTAAATACATCAGCAAAACCGCCTTTCAGTTTCTCAGCCGTCGGCAATATGGCCTGCTGTATGTTGCGGGCATATTCAAGGCTCTCAAATATTTCACGGTTCCGGTTGCTCAGCTCTTTATTCTTTACCAGTATATCTTGTTCCTTTTGCTTGCGCTCGGTTATGTCGTAGCCTATCTTAACCAACGACCCGTCGGGCCCGGCTGAAAGGTTCCACGAAAACCACCGGGTATCTCCATTGGCTGTTTTTATCTTATATTCAACAGGCGCCACAACAGCTTTTCCCCCCGCCACTTGCTTAAGCAAATGATTTACTTCCGCTTTACGCTGGCCGGGGTCGGCAATATTCTGGCAGGTGTTGGTCCACCATTTATCTCCCAGCAGTTCGCCGGTTTTAAAACCCAGCATACGCTCTGCCGAAGGGCCGACATAGGTAACTTCTCCATCGGAGCCGACAACCACTATAAGGTTGTTCAATTGTTGAAGTACAGAATTAAATACGCGTAACATAAGTAAAGAATTTTTGAAATTAAGAGGACCTGAAACTTTGGGGAGGAGGAACGGATTTCTTTAAATCCAATATGTAAAGCAGTTTGTCATAAAACAATACATACCATGCCTCATCCCTATAATGGGATTGAAGTTGGTAACTCGGATATTTGTTTTTAACTGCTTCACTTTACTTAGTGTGAGGGCGCAAATATAAATAAAATATTTAACTAAATGGATTTACCCGTTAAATTAATGTTAAATTGGGCCCAAAAGGTAATTTCTGATATATTGTCCAATTAACATTATTTGGCTTTTGAATTATATGGTTATTAGTAGTTTTGAGCCCCTTATATTAAAATGAATCTTACTATAGACATAGGTAATACCAGTGTTAAGACTGCTCTGTTTAAAGGAAATAAAATTTCAAAGGCCACCGTGCACCATTCTTTTAACTTAAGTACCTTGAAAGCCATTGCAGGTAAAAAAAAGGGAATACAAAATGTTATAGTCTGTTCGGTGAAAGATTATCCTATAGAGTGGAAAAACTACCTGGATGAAAATTTCAACTTTATTGAACTGGATGAAAAAACACCTGTTCCTATTAAAAATGAATACTTAAACCCATCTACTCTTGGTAAGGACAGGCTTGCGGCGGCTGTGGGCTCCACTGCAATTTTTCCCGGAAAAAATATACTTGCCATAAATGCCGGAACCTGCATTACATACGATTTTGTTGATAAAAAAGGCGTCTATAGAGGTGGCAGCATTTCTCCGGGGCTCGATATGCGGTTTAAAGCCATGCACACTTTTACCCGGAGATTGCCGTTACTTAAGGCCGACACAAAATACAGCGGGCTTATTGGCAAAACAACAGAGCAAAGCATGCGGTCAGGCGCACAGCAAGGTATGTTAAAGGAAATAGAAGGCATAATAAACGCATATAGGGGCAAATACCCTGACCTGCAAATAATAATATCGGGCGGCTCGCTGCCCTGGCTCAAAAAAAGCCTGAAGGCAAAAATAAATTCACAACCTTTCTTGACGCTTAAAGGACTTAATGTAATTTTGGCGTCTTGTCTTTTAAAAAAGAAGGCATAATAAAACAAAAGAGTATCAATGAAATTAATTAAAAAATACGGATTAAAAATTACGGATTCTTTTGTTCTGTTTTTATTTCTCTGCATATTTCAAGGTGCATCTTGTTTTGCCCAATCTTCAACTGTGTCGCCTTACTCAAGCTATGGCTTAGGCGATTTACAAAACCAGAACGGGGTGCAAAGTTTCTCTATGGGAGGAACAGGCATTGCATTGCATAATGATACGGCTGCCCCATATTTCATCAACCTTAAAAACCCGGCTTCTTACTTTTATAACCGGATTACCACTTATGAAGCAGGCTTATTGAATAATAATATTCAGCTTTCAACAGAAGGAACAACACATAATAACAGCAATGCGTACTTTGGCTATTTTGCCATAGCTTTCCCTGTAAGCAAGCATTTTGGCGGTAGTTTTGGTTTGAGACCTATGAGCAGCGTAGGATATAGTATTAATACCACAGGAAATATTGACAGCCTTGAGCCGAACGGAAATGTTACGAGCGTTGGAACCACCACAAACCAATATATAGGCAGCGGAGGCATTAACCAGGTGCATTTGGGTCTTGCTTATTCTCCCTTTAAAGGTCTTTCAATAGGGGCAAACGGTTCTTTCCTGTTTGGTTATTTGAATTACCAGGAAAATGTAGTTTATCCTCTTAACATCAGCGCATATAACAGCCAGGAAAACGAGAATGTGAATGTTCATGGCTTTACATACGATTTTGGAATGATGTACACCCTTCCTGAAATGGGCCGGTGGCAGGCAGTTGTTGGCGGAACTTTTGCGGTTGGGAATAATATATTTGGCGACTATAACCTGCTGTCTGTTAACTATATAGCCGCTTCGCCCCAAACCAATATAGATACGGTGCAGGACAGCAGTGCCAGCGGAAAAATAAAATTGCCTATGTCTTACGGAGTAGGATTAACCATTATTAAACGTGATAAATATAACAATGACCAATTTATTATTACAGCCGATTATGCAGTGCAAAATTGGAGCCAATGCACATTTTTAGGACAGGCAGAAAATCTTAATAACAGCACTCAAAAAAATATTGGCATACAATACATTCCTCAAAAAAATTCAACCTTCTTCTCCAGGATACATTACCGGGCGGGGTTTTCAATAAACCAGACTTATCTTAACATTGATAATACCCCCATTTATGATTACTGTGCTTCTTTGGGTGTGGCCATACCCGTAGGGCCTCCCATTGCAGTTTACAACCAGTTAGGTATCCTGAACATAGGCATACAAGCCGGCCAGCTTGGCACCACAAATAATAACCTGTTACAGGAAAGGTACGTTAAATTCCTTGTCGCGTTTACATTCGACAGCAGGTGGTTTATTAAACGCCTGTACCAATAGGTTTTCCGTATATTTGCCTTTGCCAGATTAACAAATCAATGTCTCATTTTCGAATAATTTCTGTTTTATTGTTTGCAGCATGTACGCTTTGCCTCTTTTCATGCGAAAACAATATGAGTACTGTTAACCTGCTTACTGCTCCCGATAAAACCCCTTTATTGGTTGAACAAAACGCCAATATTATTTATAATGATTCGGGGAAAATAAAATTAAAACTAGTTGCCCCGGTTATTGAAAGCTATGGAGGTGCGGAGCCTTATGATTTATTTACCAAAGGAGTGAATGTGGATTTTTACGATGACTCCATGCATGTAAACAGCCATGTAAGCGCCAATTACGGCGTAATGCGCAATAATAAAATGAACCAGCAATTTATGGAAGCTGATAATAATGTAATAGTGGTGAACAAAAAGGGTGAACAGTTGAACACTGAACAACTTTTCTGGGACCAGGCAAAACACTCCATTTACACCGGCAAACCGGTACAGATAAAAACCGCCACTCAAATTCTGTATGGCGACGGATTGCAATCGAATGAGGATTTTACCGATTATAAAATCACCAATATTAAAGGCACTGTAATGCTTAAAGATTCTGCGAAATAAACAATGTTTACATTTCTGGTAATAGTCATTTCTCTCCTCTTCTCCTTCTTTTTTTCGGGGCTTGAAATTGCCTATGTATCAGCCAACAAATTGCAGATACATGTAGAAAGCCAGAAAGAAAGCCTTTCGGGAAGGATATTTTCACGCATTACCAGAAGTCCTGTGCGTTTCCTGACTACCCTATTGCTTGGCAACACGTTGGCTATTGTTGTGTTTTGCATATTTACAGCCGACCTTTTTGAGTTTTACCTTTCGCCATATATCCATTCGCGTTTCGAAATGATTGTAATACAAACTATTATACCGACAGGTGTAATTCTTGTTGTAGCCGACTTTATTCCTAAAAATCTTTTTCGCTCAAACCCAAACAAAACATTAAAGCTGTTTTCATTGCCCAGCATGGTAATGTTTTACCTGCTGATGCCATTTACAACGCTGGTGCTTAGCGTAGCGCAATTTTTAATGAGACGCCTTTTCCATATCAGCCTTTTCCGCTATCAAAGCACCTTTACAAAAACCGACCTTCACGGCTTTATTGAAGAACATACTACCAACACCGCAGACGGCCAGGAAATGGAACACGATGTGCAAATATTCCGCAATGCCCTTAGTTTTCCCGATGTGAAAGTGCGCGATTGTATGGTGCCACGGGTTGACGCTATTGCCATGGATATAAATGACGGCATTGCGAAAATCAAGGAAAAGTTCCAGCAAACAGGCCTTTCGCGTATTCTGGTTTACAGTGCCAATATGGATAATGTGCTTGGATATATTCACTACCATGAAATGTTCAAACAGCCTTCTGATATCAAAACCATCGTTTTGCCGGCGCCGGTAATTCCTGAATCAATGCCTGCTAAAGACGCGTTGCGTATTTTTATGCAGCAACATAAAAGCATGGCGGTAGTGGTAGATGAGTTTGGTGTAAACTCGGGCATACTTACTACAGAAGATGTAATTGAAAAGATTTTCGGTGAAATACATGATGAATATGACAGGGAAGAATTAACCGAAAAGCAGGTAGGCCCGAATGAATATATTCTTTCCGCAAGGCTCGATATTGATTACCTGAACCAGGAATATAACCTTAACCTGCCCGATTTAGCCGATTATAAAACCCTGGGAGGGTATATTTTACACCATACCGGCTCTATACCCAAAACCGGTGAAAGCATAGCAATCGGCAACTTTTTATTTAAAATATTGTCCTCTTCGGCAACGCGAATAGAACAGGTTAACCTTACTACCAAGAAAGAAGGTTAAGTCCAAATGATTGATATTCAATTTAATATATGATTGTAGAGGATTTTGTAGAGATAGTTTTCTTGGCGAACAATACCTATGTCCATACTTTTGCCGAAAAATTAATATTGAAATAAAAACTATTATGAAAACAAAAAGACTGCTTATTTTATTTGCCGTAGCTTTAGTATTTACTGCACGGATGACCAATGCTCAGATTATCAATCCCGATTTCTCAACCTGGACCGCGGATGAACTTGTGCCATCTGCAATGGACCCGAACAGTGGCAATGGCACTACCGGATGGTGGGAATATAACATGTATAACTATGCTACTTTAGGAAGCAGTCCCATATCTGTACTCAGGTGTGATACCGCTTATACAGGAAGCACCTATTCAGCCCGGATTCAGACAGTTGTCTTTACTCAAACATCATGGAATTATTATAAAAGCCTGGGTGTACCTTTTATTGGCCACGATTATTCCGATACCCTGGGTATTTTATTTAATGGAAATGTAAATGCCACAACCATAACATATAAACCCGGTTTTCCCTGCACACAAAAAATAACCTTACTAAGCTTTTACTACCTCTATGCTCCCAAAGGTGTTGACAGCGCCGAGTGCCGTGTATCGTTAGTGAAATTGCGTAACCCTATTGCCGGAGGGTTAATAAAAATAAATAAAGCTACTACGGGTACTGCATGGCAATTGGCTACCATTAACTTATCTTACATTGATACGGTAACACCTGATACCATGTATATATTATTCAGTTCCTCATCACTTGACAGGAAGCCGCAACCCGGCAGCGTTTTCTGGATTGATAATGTAAGTGTTACACTTCCAACGGGCATTAACGAGGTGGTAGGTATGGAAAGCAGTGTAGAGGTTTATCCCAACCCTGCTTCCGGCACAATCAATTTCCATATTGCAGGTTTAAACAGCCCGTCAACACTAACCATATTTGACATTACAGGCAAAAAAATAAACAGCATGCCGGTACATAACGACCTGAATGTATTAAATACAGGAGCGTATAATAATGGCCTTTATTTTTACCAGGTTTCCGATAATACCGGAAGCATTATTAAATCGGGCAAGTTTAGCATTATAAAATAATCTCCCGCTAAACACCGAACAGGAATAAATATGGAATGCTATTACCGATAATAGCAATAAAAAATAGTAAACTTTATTGACAGCAATCAATATTTACCACTATTTTTACCAAAAGAAACTATGTCGTTTTCTTGATACGTCAACGTAAATGAGGAACAAATACTATTTCCTGAAGGTGATTTTATTTTTTTCACCTCTCGTTTTTCATATTTCACTTTGTACTGCCCAAAGCCATATCATTGATTCTCTCTGCGGCGCTTTAAAAACACAGCCAGATGACACCGGCAAAGTAAACACGCTGAATGAACTGAGTAATGAACTGCGTCAGATAAGCAGATATGATACTTCAATAGTTTGCGCGGATAACGCACAGGCTTTAGCCGAAAGACTTGGCTTTAAAAAAGGTACTGCAGCCGCTTTCAGAAATATCGGGCTTAATTACTGGAATCAGGGTAATTACCTCAAAGCGCTGGAATACCATCAGAAAGCATTAAACATTAATACCGAAATTGGGAACAAAAACGGTATTGCCGCTAATTTCAACAATATAGGAAGTGTTTATTGGGACCAGGGCGATTACCCCAAAGCCCTTGAAAACTATTTCAAGGCCCTTGCCATAGCCCAGGAAATTGGCGATAAAAATCGTATCGGCACCATCTTCAGTAACATCGGGCTTATCTATTGGAACCAGGGCAATTACACCAAAGCCTTAGACTATGATATGAGCGCGTTGAAAATGGCAGAGGAACTTGGAGATAAACAATTGCAGGCGAAAATTTTCGGCAACATCGGAATTGTTTATAAAGAGCAGGGCGACTACCCCAACGCATTGGAATATAACCTGAAAGCATTGACAATGGCCGAAGAACTTGGCAATAAAGACGGTATTGCGGCAGACCTTGGCACCATCGGGCTTATTTATAAGGAACAGTACGATTATCCCAAAGCATTGGAATATGACAAAAGGGCTTTAAAAATGAATGAAAAAATAGGGGATAAAAACGGAATTGCCCATAACCTCGACTACATAGGTATTATTTATAATGACCTGGGCGATTACCCTACCGCCCTCGACTATGACCTGAAGGCGCTGAAAGTAGCGGAAAAAATAGGCGATGAAAGCGAAATTGCAACCATTCAGGGCAATATCGGAAATTCTTTTAAAGGCTTGAAGAATTACCCCAAAGCGTTGGAATATTACCTGATGGCATTGAAAATGAAAGAAGAAATTGAAAATAAGCATAGTGTTGCCATTTGGCTCGGCAGCATTGGTTCGCTTTATATTAAGACAGGGAAGTTTAAAGAAGCGGAAGAGTACCTGAAAAAGGCAATTACACTGGATGACAGCCTGGGGGAAAAAGATTTTTTACGGCAGAATGAAGAATTTATCTCCCAGCTTTACGACACTACAGGGCGCTACAAATTAGCTTTAACCTGGTACAAAAAAGCTATGGTGTTAAGGGATACTTTGTTCAATATTGAAAAAAACAGAACCATGATTCATAAAGAAATGGCTTATGAACAGGAGAAGAAGCAGGCCGCCGAAAAAGCAGAACAGGATAAGAAAGATGCCATAGCGATGGCAGATTCTAAAAAAAGAAGAATAATTACAGTCAGCATAGTACTGATTTCAATTTCCCTGGGTATTCTGTTGATAGAACAACAGCGGAGCAGGCGCAAAAGAGATAAAATAGTTGCCGAACACAAGCTGGTGCTCTCAGAAAAAGAGAAAACATTATTGAAAATAGAAAAACAACGTGTGGAAGAAGAACTGGTAAGCTCAAAAAAAATACTTGATAATTATATGGAAAACATTCTTAAAAAGAATGAAATGCTTGAACAATATTACGCTGAAATAGAAAAATTAAGGAATTTAAAATCTAAGGAATTATATGAAAACAAAATAGAGAATCTCGATTCTTTAAATAAAGCTACTATACTTACCGAAGAGGATTGGGATAAATTTAAGGAAATGTTTGAGCAGGTTTATAAGGGTTTCTTTGTCCGCCTGAAAGAAAAAACACCCGATTTAACACCGGCGGAAACAAGGCTGATTTGTTTAACCAAATTAAAGTTAGACACGAAACAAATGGCAAAAATACTTGGTGTTTCAGTTAATACTGTAATGCAGACACGCTATCGTTTAAGGAAAAAAATGAATTTGCCTGAGGATGTCAGCATTGATGAGATAGTTCTAAATGATTGATATTCAATATGATTTATAATTGTAGAGGATTTTGTAGAGGTAATTTCCTTGGTTAAAAGCATCTCCTGTAATACTTTTGCGGCATAATATTACTATGATTAGTAAAAAATTATTTTATATTTGAATCAATTAAATCATACCCAATCATGAAAAAAATATTTTCCCTTGCTTGTTTAGCTGCACTTGTTTTCTTCGGTATCTTCACAAGTTGCAAAAAGGACAGAACAACCACACCTACTACGACTCCAACACAAACTACAACAACCAACAAAGACTCTGGCGTAAATTCGGGGCGTGATGAAGCTTATGCGACCATGGTGCTGAATGATTCAAAAAATATTTCGGATGGAGCTGCTAAAGGCCAGGCAAGTGAAAGGCCCTGGGCAAGTATCTGTGCTCACATAAGCAATCGCGATACAATTATTGCCGGTGTTACTGATTCTCTCATTGACATCTATTTTCCATTCGGATGCCAAAGCCTTGATGGAAATTATAGAGCCGGAAGCATCTTTGTTTATTGGAATCCTGCAATAGGCTATTTTGACTCATCTGCATACATTACCATGACATTTAAAAATTATTCGATAAACGATGTAGGAGTTTCGGGATACCGGACATTGACAAATACAGGTTCAAATGCAAACGGGACGCAAAACTGGAATTATAATGCCAACCTTATGTTGAATTTTCCATCCACTTTTTTCCCTTATTCATATGGAACAGCACATTGGAAAGCTAACCGGTCTATTACATATTCAAGCGGGTATTATACCATTACCGGCTATGGAAGCGACTCAAGTGTTGACGGGTTCCAATATTCCGATACTGTTGCAAAGGGCTACCCGCTTTACCTTACAAGTTCTCCGCAATGGGCAGGTGGGTGCCAATATTTAGAAGGCGGCATTTTAAATATATATAGTCCAAGTCTTAAGTACCCTGTTGCAATTGAATATGGCAGTTATGGTAAATGTATAAATGTATGTTCTGACACAGCCAAAGTGGCAATTACTATATCCGGCACTGTGTACTACACCCCTATTTATATGCAATTATAAGGAGTTTATTTCCTTCATAATTTCCGCATTTTCTAATCCTGGTAAATGGGGCTGAAAGATTATTTTTCTTTCAACAAACGGCAGCGCAATGGCATTATAGTATTGCTTACCCTGATATTGGGTATGATGATATATCTTGTCATCAGCGATTATTTGCCGCCTGAAAATGCAAGCGAAGATTTTACTTCCTTTAAAGCCGAAATGGCCAGGGTAAAGTTCCGGCAAGCAGATACTGTAAGGCATAGCTCGACTACTGATATTTCATCAAATAATAGCGCCCTTACCGCTCCTATTGATATAAACAATGCCGATTCAGCGGACTTTATGTCCTTTCCGTTAATTACCCCAAAAATCGCACGTACCATTATAAGGTTTCGTGAGGCATTAGGCGGCTATTGCAGCAAAAAGCAATTGCTCGAAGTCTATGGTATGGATACCGCATGTTATTATTCCATACTCGATAAAATAACGCTCGATAGCAGCAGGGTTGAAAAAATTAACATCAACACGGCTACTGAAAAAGACCTTGCCCACCACCCTTATATTCATAAAAAACTTGCGAAAGTTATTGTGGATTACCGCAAAGAGCATGGCCTTTTTAAGCAAATAAACGATATATTGAAAATTGAAGGAATAGACAAAGATTTATATGCGAAACTTTATCCATACCTGACGATTACCGATTAATGCGGCGAAATATTACATTTGCAAAAAATAAGAACCATGAGCGCCATTGAAACAGATATTGCAACAGGCATAGATTTTGCCACTTCAGAAACACAGCAGATGATTGCAGATACCATTCGCAGGTTTGGTAAAGAGCATATACGCCCTTACATGATGGAGTGGGATGAATCGCAAAAATTCCCGGTTGAGGTATTTAAGAAATTAGGGGAGCTTGGTTTTATGGGAGTGCTTGTTCCTGCTGAATACGGTGGCTCAGGCCTGACATATTTTGAATATGTTACCACGATAGTGGAAGTAGCTAAAATATGCGGTTCCATAGGGCTTTCCTTAGCCGCCCACAACTCACTTTGCACGGGCCATATTTTGCAGTTCGGCAATGAAGAGCAAAAGAAAAAATATTTGCCAAAGCTTGCCAAAGCCGAATGGATTGGCGCATGGGGGCTTACCGAAGTAGGCACAGGTTCTGATGCGGGCAATATGTCAACGGTAGCGAAAAAAGACGGGGATTATTATATTCTGAACGGAGCGAAAAATTTTATTACCCATGCTATTTCAGGCGATGTGGCTGTGGTAATGGCACGCACAGGCGAAAAAGGAGATTCGCACGGCATGACTGCTTTTATCATTGAAAAAGGCACTCCGGGAATGAGAGGAGGCAAAAAAGAAAACAAGCTGGGCATGCGCGCCTCTGAGACTGCGGAACTTATCCTTACCGATTGCAAAGTGCACAAGAGCCAGGTATTAGGCAAAGAAGGAGATGGTTTTGTACAAGCTCTGAAAGTATTGGATGGCGGAAGGATATCTATTGCTGCCCTTGGAGTGGGTATTGCAAAGGGCGCGTTTGAAGCAAGCGTAAAATATTCAAAAGAAAGGCACCAGTTCAATAAACCCATAAGCGATTTCCAGGCCATTGCTTTTAAATTAGCCGACATGGCAACCAAGATTGAAGCCGCTGAATTGCTGACCATGCATGCCGCCGACCTTAAAAACCGCCATATGAAAATGACCAAGGAAGGGGCTTTTGCTAAATATTACTCTTCTGAAGTAGCTGTAGAGGTTTCTACCGATGCAGTACAAATATTCGGCGGCTATGGTTATACCAAAGATTTCCCGGCAGAGAAATATTACCGCGATTCCAAGCTTTGCACCATTGGCGAAGGTACTTCTGAAATACAGAAGCTGGTTATTGCAAGGGAGATACTGAAGTAACTGACAACTGATTACTGACCACTGATAACTTACTTATCCTTCATTACAATTTGCACGGTGTAGCGGCTTTTGTGTTCCAGCAAAATCTTCTTGACCATGCAGACCCTGTCAATGGTGGGTTGGTCGTAATAACGAATAGTAACCAGTTCGAGGTTTTTATTATACAGTACCCTGAAATCATTTTTCAGAGCTTCAAGCAGGGCAGGTACTTTATCAGGGTCATCGTCAATACAAAGTGAAAAATTGATGGCTGAATTTTGTATTACATTGGTTTTGACTTTATACCTGGCAAGAACATCAAATAAATGGCTGAGGTTTTCTTCTACGATGAAAGAAAAATCTTTGGGAGAAACGGAAATCAGCACCTGGTTTACTTTAAAAATAAAGCATGGTACCGGTAATTGGGTCGAATCATTATCAATACAGGTACCTTCGGCTAAAGGGTCAATAAACGACTTTACAAAAAGCGGAATGTTTTTATTCTGAAGCGGTTTAATAGTTTTCGGGTGAATTACCGTAGCGCCATAGTAAGCCAGCTCAATGGCATCCTGGAAACTTAGGTGGTCTATCTTCACTGTATTATCAAACCACTTGGGGTCGGCATTAAGCACCCCGGGCACATCTTTCCATATAGTTACCGATTTGGCATCGCTGCAATAAGCAAGAATGGCCGCCGTATAGTCAGACCCTTCACGCCCCAGCGTAGTTGACTTCCCCTTTGCTGTGCACCCGATAAAACCCTGCGTTATAGCAATTTTCTTTTTCTTAACCGCGGGCATCACACTGGCCTGCACTTTTTTTTGTGTCTTATCAAAGTCAACTTTGGCCTCGCGGAAATTGTCATCGGTGCAAATTATCTCACGCGCATCAAGCCATTCATTTTCAATTTTTTCCAATGTCAGATACGCGCTTACAATATGCGAAGATATTATCTCGCCCATGGAAACCACCTGGTCGTAACGCTCATCATAATTTTTAGCCGGATATTTTGAAACTGCCTTTTGAAGATTTGCAAAATCGTTTTCCAGTACTGAAAATATGGGATCATATTTATCACTGAATAGTTCTTTTGCAATTTTATAATGGAATTGAACTACTTCTTTCAGCGCCTTTATTTCTTCACTTTTATTCTTCGACTTTACTAATTTTTCAAGCGCATTGGTAATTTTACCCATAGCCGAAACAACCACAATTATCTCTTCTTTATGAAAATGATGCAAAATAGTTGCTACATTTTTTACACCGACCGCATCTTTTACCGATGCTCCCCCGAACTTGAAAACTTTCATACCTTAATCTCTTTCAATTGTTTTTCATGCAGGGTTCCGTTAAGCCACTCATCGCTGAAGACAGTATTGTATTTTTTATAGAAATTTATGGCAGGGTCATTCCAGTCAAGCACCTGCCAATCCATTTTACGCACACCCATTTCTTTGCAGACTTTCACCACCGCGTCAAATAATTTTGTCCCTATCCCATAGCGCCTGTATTGCTGACTTACGATAATATCATCGAGATAAATTGCCTTGCCCTTCCAGGTAGAATATTTAACATAATATAATGCCATGCCCAATATTTTACCATCTGATTCTGCCACGAAAGCTTTATAAACTGCTTCAGGGCCAAAGCCATCGCGTTCCAGTTCACCAAGAGTTACTTTCACCTCATCAGGAGCTTTTTCATATTCGGCCAGTTCTTTAATAAGCCTGAGAATATCAGGCACATCCCTTTTTTCGGCTTGACGTATAGCGAATTTCATAGGTACCAATGTATATGTAAAGTTTCAAAAATACCTATATTTGTCCATATTAATGTTGAATTCTAAATGTTGAATTTTAAATTACACATTCAAAATTTAGAATTTAAAATTTAAAATAATATGGGACAGGTCAAAACATTAGGAGAATTTATAGTTGAAAAACAAGCAGATTTCCAATATTCCAAAGGCGAGCTTTCGCGCTTGCTGAGTGACATAGGCATTGCAGCTAAGATAGTTCACAGGGAAGTAAATAAAGCAGGCATTGCCGACATACTGGGTGAAACAGGTGATGTAAACATACAGGGCGAAAATGTTAAAAAACTCGATGTATATGCCAACGACCAATTTATCGCAGCGCTAAGTGTAGGCGGAGAATGCTGCGCCATAGCATCGGAAGAAAATGAAAATATTATTGTGGTTGATAATCATGTATCATCCAGCGCAAAATATGTAGTGGCCCTTGACCCGCTCGACGGCTCATCCAATATTGATGTGAACGTATCCATAGGAACCATTTTTTCCATACTGCGCAGAACTTCGCTCAATGGCCCGGGTACTTTAGAAGACTTTTTGCAGCCCGGTACCGAACAGGTAGCTGCCGGTTATATATTATATGGCTCCTCAACCATGTTGGTTTATACCACCGGAAAAGGTGTAAACGGCTTTACGCTCGACCCTTCCATCGGAGAGTTTTGCCTTTCTCACCCCGATATGCAGGTGCCTAAAAAAGGTAAGATTTATTCCATCAACGAAGGGAATTATGTTCATTTCCCGGAAGGAGTAAAGAAATTTATTAAGTATTGCCAGGAAGAAGATGCCGCTACCGAGCGTCCTTTTTCTTCACGTTATATAGGTTCTGCAGTCGCCGATTTTCACCGTAACCTGATAAAAGGCGGAGTATTTCTCTACCCTACCACATCGGCTTCGCCCAAAGGCAAATTAAGGCTTATTTACGAATGTAATCCCTTAGCTTTTATTATTGAGCAGGCAGGAGGTAAAGCAAGTACCGGAAGCAAACGCATACTTGAAATTGCCCCTACTTCCCTTCACCAGCGTTCACCTTTATTCATTGGTTCGAGAGATATGGTTGAGAAGGTTGAGGATTTACTCGCGAAACATTCTATACCGGCTGCTAAGGCGGTTAAATAAGTAATTTCGCTTTACTTTTTGCCAAAGCCGGCATTATCATTGGGGCAAGCAACACCAGGTGGTTATACACCCATGAATGTTCGAGCAAATCGGTTGAAACAATAGCTGTTTTTGCATTTAATATATCAAAGAAGTACAGCAATACGCTTAGCAGTAAAGCCCATTTAAACGCCCCGAACAATCCGCCTAACAACCTGTTGGCAATGCCAAGGAACAATGCTTCGGCAAGTTTTTGTATGCGTTTGGCAAGAAAGAAAACCAGCATAAGTATCCCTATAAACAGAATAATATCAGCCATTATGGAAAGATAAAATGAGGAGAGATGGCTGTGCAATTCTGCTCCGAGAAAAGAAGCAACCATATCGGAAAATTTAGCGCAGGCATATACTCCTAAAATAATTGCCAGTATAGAGGCCAGCTCTACAATAAGCCCTTTTTTAAAACCTTTATAGAATCCCCAGGCGATGGGAAGAATTAAAAAAATATCCACTTTCATGCGTGCAAAAATACCTTATTTTTACACCATTATGATGCAAGCCGACGAAGAACTTAAAGAGAACTGGGACAAGCTTTTAAAATGGCTCGAAATACAATTCGGCGAGGGCATTGAACTGGAAGGAATTCTGCTGCTCATAGGAATACAGGAACTTGGCAAAGGGCACCGTAAGCTTTCAAAAGATGAAAAAATGGATGTGTTGCATGTGGCGCTTTGCACCCTGCTGACGCCTCTTGGTTATTATACCTACAAAGGCAAAGATGCCGATGGATGGCCCCAATGGAATCCGGTTACCGCTCTGCCTCCGCTAAAACCAGGTGAGCAGAAAAACATGGTGAAGAAGGCTATTTTAGAATATTTTAAAGTTCAGTAGATAGAATGAAGTACCCTCTTACCGAAGATATTTATAAACTTTTCCTGCAACATCCAATTGTTGGAACTGATACCCGGAATATAAAAGCAGGAAGCATTTTTTTCGCATTGAAAGGCGGCAATTTTAATGCCAACCAATTTGCAAAAGATGCGCTGGACAAGGGCGCTGCCTATGCAGTAATTGATGAGGAAAAATATTATACAGAGCGTTGCATTTTAGTAAAAGATGTTTTGCTCACCCTTCAGCACCTGGCCAATTACCACCGCAGGCAATTTAATATTCCGCTGATAGGCATTACCGGTACAAATGGCAAAACCACTACAAAAGAGCTTACCGCGGCAGTGCTGAGTAAGAAATACAAAACACTATTTACACAAGGAAACCTTAATAACCACATTGGGGTACCGCTGACCTTGCTTTCACTAAAAAAAGAACACCAGTCAGCGATAATAGAAATGGGCGCCAACCATCAGGGCGAAATTGCCCAACTATGCGGGATTGCCGAACCCAATTACGGCATAATTACCAATATAGGTAAAGCACATTTGGAGGGCTTTGGCGGGCCTGAAGGGGTTATTAAAGCCAAAAGCGAGCTGTACCATTTTATTAAAGCTAATAAGGGCAAACTATTTGTCAATGCTGATGATGAATTGCTTATGGATTTGTCGGAAGGTATTGACAGGATTACTTATGGTACCCATCCCGGTGCTGATTGCGAGGGTATAACTGACACAGAAAGCTTTATGGCCAAAGCCGCATTTTTGGTAGATGGAATTGAAGTAGAGATACAGAGTAAACTTGCAGGCAGGTATAACTTTTACAATATGCTTGCCGCCACGTGCATAGGTTTCCATTTCGGGCTTACCATATCGCAGGTAAAAAAGGCTATCGAAGATTATGTACCCTCGAATAACCGCTCGCAATTAGTAAAGAAAGAAAGCAATACTATATGGGTTGATGCCTACAACGCTAATCCCAGCAGCATGAGGACCGCCATTGAAAGCTTTGCCGAGATGCAGGGTGATGGCAAGGTTCTAATTTTGGGCGATATGTTTGAATTGGGCGAAGACAGCCGCAAAGAACATCAATCATTGGCTGATTTTATTGAAAATAAAAAAGTGTGGGACAATATATTTTTAGTCGGTGCAGAATTTGGCAAAACAAAATCAAGTGCCACAGTATTTGAAACTATGCCTGAGTTTTTGGAATGGTTGAGCGCCAATCCCATAAAAAACAAAACTATTTTGCTTAAAGGTTCCCGTGGAATGGCAATGGAAAGGGTGCTGGAGAAATTGTGATAGAAGCTTACTCTTATCTTACAAAATAAAAAAACCCGCTAAAAGCGGGGTGCTTTGTTTCATTTTGCAAGCTATTATTACCTTATATCGTATGCAATACCTATATAAGCATTAACCACTGATATAGGGTCACCCCCACCGATTCGGGTTGCTGAAATAGAATTGTAACCATTATCGGTAAAAGTCTGTTGTGTACTAATCATTGGGTCAGCCATTAAGTAATCAACACCGAGCATTAATGAGGCCCTTCTGAACTTATACCGCAAATCGGCGCCAATACCAAATGCAAATGAAGTACTGTTGCTGGAAGCAACATCCCAGGTATAAGTATCATATCCTCCAAGCGTTGGGTCGTAGGTTTCTGCTGAAGCATTATAAGTTATTTCAGGCAGATAACAAAGCGCTATGCCGCCCATTAGCTTAAAGTCTATCGAAAGGCGCTGAACGGGCAATGTCGCAAATAATCCGGCCATAATAAAACTTGTACTATAATCTTCAGAAGCAATGGGGCCGCTAAAATTATACTGTTGATTAGCAATTGCAACGTTATTTACATAATTATTTATATCGAACTGATTGTCGCAATTAGAATACTGTACCGCAATACCAAAATTAGAATGTTCTATGGGTAAGCCTAAGGATATGTTAAAGTTAAATCCCGATAGGGCATAGCCGTTATAACCGGTACCATTTGCATTGGCAAAAGTACCAACAGGCTGGGCTACACCTATGCTTAACCCTATATACCCGCTTGGCTGTGTAACACCATTATCATCGCTCTTTTCCTCCTGCTGCTGCTGGTGATGCCTTGGAGGCGGAGGAGGTGGCGGAGGACCCCAGTAATATTGTGCATCGGCTGCGCCAAAAGTACTAACCATGAGTAGTATCAAAAATGTCCTTACTGTATAGTTCATAACGCTTAATTTTTAAATAATTAGACGATAAATTACTTTAAAACCTTTACAATTCTATGACTCAATTTGATTTTACAAGTTTAATCGTTTAACAAAAATTAACACATGATGTTTTGCACTTTATCATGTGATTATGCTCATAAACCTATGCCTTTTCTATATAGAGCTTAAAGCCCTTGCCATGAATATTGATAATCTGCACATGGGGGTCGTCTTTTAAAAACTTGCGCAGTTTGGTAACATACACATCCATGCTGCGGCTGCTGAAATAGCTGTCATCGTGCCAGATGGCCTTAAGTGCGAAAGTGCGGTCGAGAACATCGTTCTGATTGACGCACAAAAGCTTTAATAGTTCCGCCTCCTTGGTAGTAAGTTTCTGGTGCTTGCCTTTAAATTCGAGCTGCTGGTTTTTATAGTTGAAATGGTACAGCCCCACCTGAAACTCCTCCGCGTCCTGGTTCGAGGGGCGCAGGCGGCGCATCACAGCCTGTATGCGCACCAGCAGTTCTTCGGTATTGAACGGTTTGGTAATATAGTCGTCGGCGCCCCGGTTGAAACCCTCAATAATATCCTCCTTCATTGACTTGGCAGTGAGGAAAATAATAGGAATGTTCTTGTTTACCATGCGTATTTCCTTAGCAACGGTAAAACCGTCTTTTTCGGGCATCATGATATCTAAGATGCAGATATCGAAATCGCGCTTTGAGAACATATCGAAAGCTTTCTTGCCATTGACGCATAATTCCACCTCAAAGCCTTTGGCAAGCAGGAAGTCTTTCATCAGCATTCCGAGGCTTTCATCGTCTTCGGCAAGCAGTACGCGGGTTTTAGTAGTTTCCATCGGGACTATTTTTTAGTTAAGATTAGTAGAAAAAGGCAAATATACAACGAAGGTGCTGCCCTTACCCGGTTCGCTATCAACTTCTATATGTCCGCCATGCTTTTCGACCACCGCTTTTACATAGCTAAGCCCAAGGCCAAAGCCCTTTACATTGTGTACATTACCCGTATGAACCCGGTAAAAAGTATCGAATATTTTTTTCTGGTCCTCTTTTTTTATGCCTATGCCGTTATCTTTTACCGATAGTATCAGTTCATGGGCGGTATTTTGGGTCGAAATAAGTATTTTGGGGTTTGTGTTGCAGTATTTAAGGGCATTATCAATAAGGTTGTAAATAATATTGCCAATGTGCATACGGTCGGCAAAGAGCGAATAGCGCTGCGCCCTGAGGTCGGTAAGCGCTTCGCCGTGTTTGTTTTGTATCTGCAGGTTAAGGCTTTGCAGCACATCTTTTATAACCTGGTGAATATCAGTCTCCTGTATTTTAAGTTTCAGCTCCCCTTTGTCGAGCACGGCAGCCTGCAAAATATTTTCAACCATGCCGCCCAGGCGCTTGTTCTCGTTGCGGATTATCTGCATATATTTTTCAGCCGTTTCAGGCGATTTTTCAATGGTTTTATCATTCAGCACATCGCTGGCCAGCGATATGGTTGATATGGGGGTTTTAAACTCGTGGGTCATATTATTTATAAAGTCGTTTTTGACCTCCGAAAGCTTTTTTTGCCTGAAAATGGTTGATATGGTAAAGTAAAAAGCCGCAATTATTATAAGGATAATGCCAATGGAGCTGAACACAATAAACTTCGATTCTTTAAAGCTGCTGTACAGGCCCTCGCCGGGGAAATAAAGCGCCAGGTAGCGCGACCTTATAAACACATTTTTGGGTGAAATATTTACCACGTAAGGCGATTTTATAAACAGCTCGTCATGGCCCGGGAAAGAAGTATGGAGGGCAGTATCGCGGGTGGCGTTGAGTATTCCGTACTTATAAGGAATATGAATGTTCTGGTCGGCGAGTGAAGTGCGCAGCAGCGAATCTACCAGGGCGGTATCAATGTGAGGGTTAACATCGTGGTAAATGTTTATGCTCACCAGTTCATCAAAAATATCGTTCATTACATCGCCGCGGTGCATGGCCCATTGCAGCTTTTTATCAATAGAATCGGAGTTGGCCAGGGCATTCTGGTCGGTAAAGCGTATGCCGGGGTCGAAGGTAGTGGCCGTGCCGGTATCGTGTATCAGGTAGCTGTGTTTCATTTTACTGGTTACCACCCCGTTCGAATCGGATGAAAGTTCTTCGAAAACTTTTACGTTGAATTTGCTGGCCTGCACTTTGTACTTGGGGTTATCGCTGTTTTCGTGAACCATTTTAGCGCCCGGCGATTTGGTGTTTTCCTGCGGAGCCACCCAGCGCACAGCCTGTTTGCGGAAGTTGTACTTTTCGGTTAATTTGGCTACCGAGGTCTTTTCGAGGCGGTACACGGCATCGTTAAGGGCATCGTTTACGTCCTGGGCAAAGTGCTGCTCGGTAAGGTGGAGCGCATTGGTTACCCAATAAAACTGTACTCCTATAAGCCCCAGCAATACCAAGCCTATAAAAAAACTGAACAGGAATATGTTGCGCCGATTCATAGTTTAGCTATAGCTTCTGAATTTCTTTTACAATTGCTTTTTTAACCTTAGCCCAGGTTACTTTTTTGTCGAAAACTACAGGCTCATTTTCACTTTCGGCTTCTTCAAAGTAATTTATGCTTTTTATTACGTGAAAAATACTAGTGTGCTTGTATTTAACCTCAGCTTTTTTTTCTTTTGCCATAATTTAATTACACCGTTTATAAAGAGTAAAAATAACCATTTACTTGAAATCTAAGATTTTAGCTGTTCAAAAATACTGCACTATTTGTTACATAGTGTGAATAATTTTATTTATATTTGTGGAGCCATTCGTTAAAAAAACATATTTGATGGCATCCCGTAGAAATGCGGGGAGCCATTCAAATAAAAAAACATAAATGATTGGCGACATCCCGCATCCTGCCACTATAATTATTAGGATTGCGGGGCAGTATCAATTAATAAGTGAAAACCGAAAAGTGAAAAGTAAAACAGCCAGAGGGAGGAGTATTAATTATTCGTGGTATCTATCGTTTTTAATTGTAGACTCACTTACCACATATCCCTTACTCCTTATCCCGACTAACGACTATTTAAATATTTCTACTTTTGTAAATAAATCCCGTGCAGTGAATTTCAACCTGAAACAAATAGCGAGCGCAAGCATGATATTGTTTGCCGTAATAGATGTACTCGGCTGCATACCCGTATTAATTGACCTTAACCAGAAAATGGGCCAGATAAATGCCCGCAAAGCCACCCTGGTATCGGGCGCCATAATGATAGTCTTTCTTTTTTTAGGCGAACCTATACTTAAGCTCATCGGCCTCGATATACCCGCATTTGCACTTGCCGGCGCGCTGGTAATATTTTTTATCGGCATAGAAATGGTATTGGGCATTAAGCTGTCGAAAGAGGAAGTATCGTCATCTACGGCCTCGGTTGTGCCAATAGCTTTTCCCCTCATTGCCGGAACAGGCACCCTTACCACCCTGCTCTCGGTACGCGCCGAGTTTGCCATAGAGAACATTGTAATTGCCATTTTAATAAACCTGGTATTTGTCTATATAGTTTTAAAAAACACCAAATACCTCGAACATTTGCTTGGGGCCGGGGGCATAATTATTTTGCGCAAGGTATTCGGCATAGTATTGCTGGCCATAGCCATAAAGCTTTTTTTAACTAATCTCGGAAGCGTTTTAAATTTACCGTCGCATGCACCAGGAAAACCACTTTAGGCAACCGGCTTTTGTAAGGGATGTAATTATCGGCCTCTCCGATGGAATTACTGTGCCCTTTGCCTTAACCGCCGGTATAAGCGGCGCAGTAACCAACAATAGCATAATTATTACCGCAGGCATAGCCGAAATTTGCGCGGGCTCTATTGCCATGGGTTTGGGTGGTTTCCTTTCGGCCAAGACTGAAGAGGAGCACTATTATGCTGAATTAGACAGGGAATATAAGGAGATAAAAAACCTATATGAAGTTGAAAAACAGGAGGTTAGAGATGTTTTTGCCGGGTACGGATTGTCGAAAGAATCTCAGGATATTATAGCCGATGAAATTTCTAAGGATGAAAAGAAGTGGGTTGACTTTATGATGCGATTCGAGCTGGGATTAGAGGAACCTGATTCCCAACGTGCCCGCAAAAGCGCCATGAATATCGCCTTTTCTTACATCATAGGTGGATTGATACCTTTGCTGGGTTATATCTTCACGGCAAACCCTTCTAATGGCCTGAGAGACTCATCTATATTCACCATTCTATGCCTCATTATTTTCGGTTTCCTGAAGAGTAAATTCACCGGGCAGAATCCATATACAGGCGCCTTAAAGACCACTGTTATAGGCGTTTTGGCTGCTTCGGCTGCATTCGGCATTGCATACTTATTTAACCATCATAACTAAAAGACGTATGGAAATTACACCTGATATTATAAAGAGAATCAACCAGTTAGATGAGAAATACCAGGCCATGGGACAAGATATGCAATCTTACCTCGAAGGCCTTCTTTACATGGATTACCTTAAGTACTGGGATTATGTTCATACCGATACGTTGCTCTCTTTACAAAACCCGAGAACTAATTTCCCGGATGAGAAAATTTTCATCATGTATCACCAGGTTACGGAGCTGTTCTTTAAACTTTGCATACATGAATTTGAACAGATTGCTGCCGAAGAAAATATCACGGTGAAGTTCCTTATCACAAAACTCAACCGCATTGTACGTTATTTCGATGGGCTGAATACCACTTACGATATTATGGTTGAAGGTATGGATAAAGACCAGTTTTTAAAGTTCAGAATGGCATTGTTACCAGCCAGCGGATTTCAGTCGGCTCAATACCGTTTTATAGAACTCTATTCAACCGATTTGTTTAACCTGGTGCAAAAAGATTATCGCGAAAAAAACCCTTCAATTGCCAACGGAACAATCGCTGAAAAGTACGAACATATTTACTGGAAAAAGGGAGCAACCGAACTTGCAACCGGAAGAAAAACGTTGACATTAATTCAGTTTGAGGAGAAGTATGGAAGTGAGTTTATGAGGTTAGCTGAAAGCTGTGTTAAAGGAAATGTTTATGCCAAATTCAAAACGCTTCCTGCATCCGACCAAAAGAATGGAGAACTCGTAAAACTTATGCGCGAATTAGATGCCAATGTTAATGTAAACTGGTGCCTTATGCACTATAAATCGGCAGTAAGATATTTGCAAGGCGACCCTGATATTATTGCCGCAACCGGAGGGACAAACTGGCAGAAATTTTTGCCTCCGCGCTTCCAGAGAATCATCTTTTTCCCTGAGCTTTGGACTGAGCAGGAAAAGGCCGAATGGGGCAAAACCTGGGTTGAAAAAGTGCTGCCAAAAAAGGCTTAATTTTAACAATGTTCCACGTGGAACATATGTAAAAAAATGAAAGAAAAAAATCACTCAAAAATAATAATGTTCCACGTGGAACATCTTCAAAAACTACCTCCCGATATGAACCAGCAAAACCGAAATATCTGAAGGATTTATTCCACTGATGCGCGATGCCTGGCCCAGTGTTTTTGGACGGAATTTGGTCAGCTTTTCACGGGCTTCCATTGACAAAGATTTAAGAGAATGATAGTCTAATTTATCATGCAAAACCAACTCTTCTAAACGTAAAAGCTTGTCGGCAGTTTCCTGTTCTTTTTGAATATAACCTTCGTATTTCATTTCTATTTCCGCTTTCTCAATAATCTCTTTATCGAACTTGGTTAAATATGTTTCTATCTTTTCTGAACTCTTTGCAATATCTTTTATATAAATATTTGGCCTTGATAATATGGAATATGCTTTCGCCTTTTGGCTTATTTCGCTCGAATCAAGTTCCTTCAAAATTGGGTTTATTTCCTCCGGGTTCAGGCTTTCATTCTTTAAATAATTGGTTATTTCCTTGCTTCCATTTATCTTCTCATTTACTCTTTTGTACCGTTCTTCTTTAGCCAAACCTATTTCATAACTTAACGGAGTCAACCTGGTATCAGCATTATCTTGTCGCAGCAGAATCCTGTATTCGGCCCTTGAAGTAAACATACGATATGGTTCTTCGGTACCTTTGGTTATAAGGTCGTCAATAAGCACACCGATATATGCCTGGGAGCGGGAAAGCACAAAAGGGTTGCAATTATTTATCTTTAAATGAGCATTTATTCCAGCCATAAGTCCCTGACAAGCAGCTTCTTCATACCCTGTAGTTCCATTAATTTGTCCGGCAAAATAAAGGTTTTCCACACGACGCGTTTGCAGCGTATTAGAGAGCTGATCGGGAGGGAAGTAATCATATTCTATGGCATAGCCGGGTCGAAGCACCTTTGCCACCTCTAAACCCTTTATTTTCGATAGCGCCTCAAATTGCACCTCCATAGGCAATGATGTTGAGAACCCGTTGAGGTAAACTTCATGAGTTTCCCATCCTTCAGGTTCAATAAAAAGCTGGTGGCGCTCTTTATCCGAAAAGCGGTTTATCTTGTCTTCTATCGAAGGGCAATACCTGGGGCCTATGCCTTGTATCCTTCCCGAATACATGGGCGATTTCTCAAAACCCGTTTTAAGTATCTCGTGAACCTCCTCGCTGGTATAGGTCAGGTGGCAACTGAGCTGCTTTTTTAAGGGATGTATTTCCTCTGAAAACGAGAATTTACCCGGCTCTTCATCGCCTTTCTGTTCCTCTAAAACAGCGTAGTTTATCGTTCTTCCGTCAATGCGCGGAGGAGTACCGGTTTTCATGCGGCCACTCTCAAAGCCCAGTCGTATCAACTGTTCCGTGATGCCCGTTGCGGCCTTCTCCCCTACCCTGCCGCCGCCGAAATTCTTTTCGCCTATATGTATCAGGCCGTTTAAAAATGTGCCATTGGTAAGCACCACAGCCTTGCATTTTATTTCCAATCCCATGCCGGTAACAACCCCGCATACCCTGTCGTTACGCACTATGAGACCCATAACCATATCCTGGAAGAAATCCACATTCGGAGTGTTCTCCAGCATTTTTCTCCATTCTATGGTAAATAATGTGCGGTCGTTCTGGGCGCGCGGACTCCACATAGCTGGGCCTTTGGAGCGGTTCAACATGCGGAACTGTATAGCGGTCCTGTCGGTTACAATGCCCGAATACCCGCCCAATGCGTCTATTTCGCGCACTATCTGGCCTTTGGCTATGCCGCCCATAGCAGGGTTGCACGACATCTGCGCCATCTTGGTCATGTCCATAGTAATAAGCAATGCCGACGAGCCCATATTGGCTGCTGCGGCGGCGGCCTCGCATCCGGCGTGCCCCGCGCCTACTACTATTACATCATATTCTTTCAGATTAGTCATCAGTCGTTAGTTACAAGCCTGCAAAATTAAGCAATATAGTGGTAAGGAGTAAGGGGTATGTGGTAAGTGAGTCATGCTGAGCTTGCCTGCCCTGAACTGTTTGCTTCACGGGCTTGCCCTGAACTGTTTGCTTCATGGGCTTGCCCTGAACTATGTGCTTCATGGGTCGAAGTGTCTATTCATTTTTAATTTCATTTTTACCGCAGAGTTGCTTCCCATTCAATTAGCGCAATCCCGACCTCTTTTATCGGGGGCGCTAAGACGCAAAGTTTTTTCATTTTTCTCGTCAAATTTTTTTACCGCAAAGTGCGCAAAGATTTACGCAAGTTGCTTCCCATTCAATCAGAGCAATCCCGACCTCTTTTATCGGGAGTCCGCAAAGGTTTTTTTCATCATCAACGCGGAGCCTCATGAACCACGGAGTGCTCACGAATTCATTAATAATAAATCAGAGATATGAGTAGTTCCATAAATAATATTGATTTACCGTAAGCATATTGTATCTGATAACAGTCTGAAAGACTATAACCAAACTCCGTAAAATAGTCTTTGTATTTATCTTCTATCAGACGTAAACCTTCATTAAATTTATCTTCTACTATTGAGGTGCTTTTCATACCGGGTAATTTGTTTCAAATATAATATATCTTTGCTTTTAATATTCTGCGTAAACTCGTATTGCCTTTTAAAGTCTGAAACTTAAAAATGTACGAGAACGAGCAAGCCTCCCCAATGCGTGGGAGCAATTTGTTCGTACATAGGTCTTCAGACACCTAAAAGGCAAGCAAGTTGCATACAAATCCCACGCAGATTATATAATAACGCTTCTTGGGGATTTGTGAGGCAACAAATAAACACCTACAAGGATATAAAAAATGAACGACCATTTATATTTAATTTTTAGTCTTGTATCAGTAATTATAGTTTGTTGGATAATATCCTTCATAAGTACTTTAATATGCAATCATATTGAACCTGCTTATGATTTTTTTGGTAATACTCATTCTACTTGGTATTTAACAATAATATTTTATTTATTTAAAGTAATAGAAACACTAACAAAATTTGTCTATATAATAGGTTTTATTACTCTTATTATTTGCATATTATTATCATTCTCTGATTTTATTGATAATTGATAAAATAGTATATTTGTTTCTATGAAAAAGACTAAGAAGAAGCATAAACCAAAGAATAAGCCCCTTAAACTCGTCGGTAAGATGGACGATTTGCTTAAACTCATGGTTACTAAGCCAAAGCCTAAGAAATAACAGGCGTTAATACACTAAATCAATACTATACATATCTTTTACTGCTCGGTCGTATATTATTGCCATTTATGCAATGCCAATATTTTTTACCCCTCCCCCCCCTCCCTCATCGTAATTACTCGTGAAGCGCTTTCTGTTTTTGAACTCGTGAATATATTTCGTAATTTTTAATTCGTAATTAATACAAGTGGTCTTTCGTTCACAATTTACCATTCACCATTTTGCATGCGTTCCATTCGCACTGCAAAGATACATAATTATTTAATATAATAAACAAATTAGTTATTATTAATTCCATTACGTAATATATTTTAATTTCCAGGAGAGCAGGTAGCAAAATTATCAGCGCAATCAACGTTCAATTTCACTGCGGAGCTGGCACAGCATCATACTTTACCTCAACATCGTCTTTGTAGGTGATGGTTAAAAAGAGGTCGCCATCGGTATCGAAATACCTCCATTTGTCTTCCATAACGCCCATGGTATATTGGCCTATCATTTGTATTTTGCCATCAGGGTAATACCAAATATGCTTGCCGTCGGGCCTGCCCTGGTTATAGTCGCCCTCGTACCTTAATTTGCCGTTATCAATGTAATATTCTTTCCAGATGCTGTCCTGCTGGTCGTCGGTATATTTGCCAATGCTTTTGTAATTGCCCAAAATATAAATCCATTTACCCTCTTTAAGCCCTTCGGTATATTGCCCTTTGGTAATAACTTTCCCTGAGTCAGTATATTCCACAAAATCACCATCCTCCTGGCCGTTATAAAAATTGCTTTCGCGGCGCACGCTGCCGTTATCGTAATACCACATCCACTTTCCCTGCTGCCGGCCCTGGTTGTCGTACCTGCCTATTTCAAACATCTTCGAGTCCTGGAAATAATATTTCCATTCTCCCACTTTTATCCCGTTTAAATACTTGCCAATTGATTTCAGCTTGCCGTTTTCGTGGTACTCTTTCCATTCTCCCTGCTGCACCCCGGCTGTATCGAGCACACCCTCGGCCATTACCCTTCCGCTGTCGTAAATATCGGCTTTCACTACCTGGCCTTCTTCATTATATTCTTTATGCACCCCCACAGGGAGGTTGTTTTTATATGGCCCTTCCGTCTTCACTTTCCCGGTGGGGTAATAGGTTGTCTTAATATCTAATTTTGCTAACTCCGGGGCATTGGTCTGTATCACATCGTTAATGTATTTATCAATAGAAAGCTGGCTGCCGTGCTCGTCGTAAGTTTTAAAATAGCCGTCTCTTTTTCCGTCAGAATAGGTGCCTTCCCATTTAACATTGCCGTTGGCGAAAAAAGTCTGCCATAAACCTTCCTTATGGTGCTGGGCATTATACTGGTTAATGTGTATTACTTTTTTAATAAAACCTCCCTTATACAATGTAATGGCTGTTATCAGCGAATCGGGCGAAAACTCGTAAGCCTTGCCTTCCGCCAGCCCGTCTTTATAGGTCATAACCTGGTGCAGGTAGCCGTCTTTATAATAATAGGATGTACCCTGCAGGGTATCATTTACAAAATTTTCTTTTGCCGTCATAATACCCTTGGTGCTATCCTTCGCATCGGGGGTATAACTGCATTTATATCCGTTCTTTTTACCGTTTTTATAGGTGAACGATACATACATCAACCCTTTGGAGGAATAAAATTTCCATATGCTGTCGAGCACATAATCTTTCCTGTTTCCCTCCGATTTTATCTGCCCGCTTTCATAATATGTCTTCCAGTATCCGTCAGGCTTTCCATCTCGTATGGTTCCTTCGCTCGATAGTTTTCCATTAGGGTAATAGAGCTTGTTATAGCCTTCGCTTACCTTTTGCGCAAACGATGAAGCCGGTATAAAAAACGCAAGGAATAAAATAAGCGGCGCTAAATATCTCATGTTTGCTTTGTTTCAGTTTGCCGATAATTCGAGCATTCTCCGTATAGGTTTTTCAGCAGCTTTCATCAATACAGGGTCCATTATAATTTCAGGCTTCTCATATTTCATGCAATTATACAGCTTTTCTATAGTACTCAGTTTCATGTGGGGGCAATCGTTGCAGGCGCATGAATTATCAGGCGGGGCGGGAATAAATGTCTTGTGCGGCGAAGATTTCATCATCTGGTGCAATATGCCTGTTTCGGTAGCCACTATATATTCGTTGCCTTTATCTTCCCGGGTAAACTTTAATAATGCCGTAGTGGAACCAATAAAGTCGGAAATCCGCAATACGGCTTCCTCACATTCAGGATGGGCAATAAGTTTTGCTTTAGGGTTTAATTCTTTCAGGTGATTGATTTTCTCCAGTGAAAATATTTCATGCACCATGCAGGAGCCATTCCATAAAACCATATTGCGTCCTGTTTTCTTAATCAAATACGCGCCTAAGTTTTTATCAGGAGCAAATATTATGCCCTTATCTTCCGGAATGCTGTTTATTATTTTTTCCGCGTTGCTTGATGTGCAGATAATGTCGGTCAGGGCTTTCACTTCGGCTGAACAATTTATATACGATATGACTTCATGATTGGGATATTGTTTAATGAAAGCTGCAAATTTATCTGCGGGACAAGAATCGGCCAATGAACAACCGGCCAGTATATCGGGCATGACAACTTTTTTGGCTGGATTTAAAATCTTGGCCGTTTCGGCCATAAAGTGAACGCCGGCAAAAACAATAATATCGGCTTTTGTCTTAGCGGCCTGCTGGGCAAGGGCAAGGCTGTCGCCAATAAAATCGGCAACATCCTGTATATCGGCATCCTGGTAATAGTGGGCAAGTATAACGGCATTTTTTTCTTTTTTAAGTTTGTTAATCTCCTCAAAGATATCTAAACTTACATCCGGCATTTTATTTTTTTCAGCCACATTATCTGAATATGAATTCATATTATAAATATATGATTTTTTAATTAAAGATTATGTTATTGTTATTAGTCTGTTAATATGGTTAATAAAATCTCATTCAAAATGTTGCTATTTCCAAATACACAGTCCATGAACAACTTAGCAGTATGTTATAAGAATATAATACTTTGATAATCAAAACTATATTCAGTAATTAACACCTTGTTAGAAGCCATTAACATAAGTCATTTGTTGATAGATTTATTTACCTTTTTGTGTTAAAAGTATGTTAACTTATAACTCATTAATACCTTGTCTGTTTTCTTGCTATGTGAAAATTCCTTTTACGGCAAGTTTATAAATACAATGCAAAGTTATTTAATTAGGAGATGTCAACACTTTATACCCGATTGTTAACACAAACGGTTGATAAAAGATTTTACTCTCGTGTCAATTTTTTACTATCGTTTCACTTTCCGGGATATTATCTGTGACAACCGACCACTTACCCCTCATTAACACTTAATTAACAGGAAGAAAACCTCAGATTGCAGATTTAGTCGTACCTTTGCAAGCTTAAATTAAAAGATATACTAAAAAAACTCTATGACATCCATCCGGAACATTGCCATTATTGCCCACGTTGACCACGGTAAAACCACCCTGGTTGACAAGATATTAAAACAATGCCAGCTCTTTAAAGAACATGAAGAGGTGGGCGAGCTTATTATGGACAGCAATGACCTGGAGCGTGAACGCGGCATCACTATTTTTTCTAAAAACGTTTCGGTTACCTATAAAGGCACAAAGATAAATATTATAGATACCCCCGGCCACGCCGATTTTGGCGGCGAGGTTGAGCGCGTATTGAATATGGCTGATGGAGTATTATTGCTTGTTGACGCTTTTGAAGGGCCTATGCCCCAAACCCGCTTTGTATTGCAGAAAGCCTTGCAAATGGGGCTTACCGCCATAGTGGTTGTAAACAAAGTTGATAAACCCAATTGCACCCCCGATGAAACCCATGAAGCTGTATTCGACCTTTTCTGCAAGCTGAATGCCACCGAAAAACAGTTGGGCTTTCAGACTATTTACGGTTCATCGAAACAGGGATGGATGTCAACCGACTGGCAGAAACCCGCTACTGACATCAGCGCCCTCTTAGATACTATTGTTTCCTACTTCCCGGAAGCTCCGGCAAACCCCGGCACTCCGCAAATGCAGATTACCTCTATAGATTATTCTTCTTACACCGGAAAAATAGCTGTGGGACGTATGCTCCGCGGTAACCTGAAAGTCAATATGCCTATTTCACTGGTTCGCAGGGATGGCAAAATTGAAAAGAGCCGTATTAAGGAGCTTTACACTTTTGAAGGCCTTGGCCGGAAAAAAGTGCCCGAAGTGCAGACAGGCGATATATGCGCAGTATTCGGCCTTGAAAAATTCGAGATTGGCGACACCATAGCCGATTTTGAAAACCCTGAAGGGCTTAAACCTATTGCCATTGATGAACCAACCATGAATATGTTGTTCACCATTAACAACTCCCCGTTTTATGGCAAAGAAGGCAAATTTGTTACCTCGCGCCACGTTCGGGAAAGGTTATTCCTCGAAACGGAAAAAAACCTTGCGCTGCGTGTGGAAGAAACCAATTCTCCTGATTCCTTATTGGTATATGGCCGTGGTATTTTGCACCTTTCCATTCTTATTGAAACCATGCGCCGCGAGGGGTATGAGTTACAGGTAGGACAGCCCAAGGTTATTATAAAAGAAATTGAAGGCGTAAAATATGAACCTTTTGAAGTATTGACCATTGATACTCCGGTAGAATCGGCGAGCAAGGCCATTGATATTGTTACCCAGCACAAAGGCGACCTGATGATGATAGAGCCTAAAGGCGATTATCAGCATTTGGAGTTCATTATACCTTCACGCGGATTGGTTGGGTTGCGTAACCAGATGCTGACTGCTACCGCTGGCGAAGCCATCTTCGCGCACCGTTTCAGTGAATATATGCCATACAAAGGCAACATACCCGGCCGTAATGCGGGTGTGCTTATAGCTATGGAAAAAGGGGTCGGCACAGCTTATTCTATTGATAAACTACAGGACAGGGGTAAATTTTTTGTTGAACCCGGTGAAGAAATTTACGGCGGACAAATAATAGGTGAACATATCCGCCCGGATGATTTGGTTATTAATATTACAAAGGCAAAGCAGCTTACCAATATGCGCGCCAGCGGAAGCGATACTGCCGTTGCCCTGGCTCCTAAAATTGTTTTCTCTCTTGAGGAAGCATTGGAATACATACAGGAAGATGAATACGTTGAAGTAACACCTAAGAGCATACGTATGCGCAAGATTATTCTTGATGAAAACGAGCGCAAGCGCAAGGAAAAAGCTTCGGTAGCCGCTGTATAAAGTTCGGGCATCACAAAATAATTTTCCTCTGTTTACGTTACCGTAACCCTGTTGCAATTCAGGCGTATTACTACATTTGTAATATCTCTTTTGTCAAATGAATAAAACCCTAAGCACAATTGCAGCATTATTATTGCTGTTTAGCATCTCTGTCTTTGCCCAGAAAGATTCTACTTCAGGGCAGTTCAGCCTCGGCATGCGAACCACACTGAGCAGTTTTACTGACGCCCAAAGCATTGGCCTGGGTTCCGGGGGACAATTCCGCATAAGGTTCAGCAAACACATGAATACCGACTGGTATGCCGATTACATAAACACCGATATTCAAAACCTGGGCTTCAGGCACGATGGGCATATTGGATGGTCAGTTGTTTTTTACCTCAACCAGGACCCGCTGGTGACAGGTAAAGTAACACCCTATATAGTGGCAGGGCAATGCTTCGATTATACCAAAGTCTATTCTGATTATATGAACAGCAGCCTGCAAAGGTGGAGCGCCGCGGCAGCACAGGGCGGCTTTGGCATGACTTATAATATTACCAGGTTTTTTGATTTTTCGGCTGTCGTGCAATATATGCTGCACCTGGGCACCAATGTGGTAACGCAGGTAGAAACAAATGAATACGGCCAGCAGTTCCTGAGCATTTCCAACCCGGGCGGGGCTTCCTTAAATGGCCACTTGCTTATTACATTCAGCGTAAACTATATGCTTGGCAAACTATAATGAAACGGATTCTTTTAACCATATTGTTCTTTACAACTGCATTTTATTCATTTGCCCAATCAGATTCCGGCAAGCATGAAACATGGGGCATTGTGCATAAAGGCATCCTGGCAGGGGTCGGAACTATAGGCGTTGGCGAAATGCCCGCGCACAATATATCCAATGTATATGTTACCGGTAACCTGGAATATTACGCCCAGAAAAATGTTTCCATACGCGGAGATGAATATTTTTTCGTTAACTCGCTTACACAGAATAGCCCCTTAAAACAAAACAGTTCCCTCTATTTCGGGGCATATTATCATTTCCCCACCCATTCCGGTTTCGACCCATTGATAGGCTTTCAGCCCGGCGTTGCCGTCGCCCGCACTTCAGATAGCGCTCATGGCACGCCTGACCCCGGTACAGTAGCGCCTCTTTTTTCTGTAGTTGTGGGTTTTAATTTTTTTGCCGAAAAATTGTTTCATATACAGGCAAATGTCCGCTATACAGCAGGGCAGGAATCAACCATAGAGAGCCAGTATAATTTGAATGAGATTAGTTTCAACTTCGGGCTCGGCATTAATATTGATTTATTGGGGAAGAATAAGAGATAAGCCTCTCTTTTATATTTCGCCCCTAAGGGGACTTTTGCAGTATTTCCATTAATTATATGCTACCGATATTTAGTCTCTATAGGGTGATATATTAGTAGAAAGATTTACCTCATCCCAACATCATAACCCCCTTCAGGGGCGAAATATTCCTTCATTATTACTTATACTCCTTTTAAAGGAAAAAATCGTGTTGCAAATAGACATAATAAACAGGGTAGGTCTTGGCATAGGAGCGATTTATTAAAGGGAAGGCAGGAGAAAAACTCAGGCGGGTATTGGAACCAAAAATAAATTGCAATCCCGGACGGGCTTCGAGGTAGCTTCCTTTTGACAGCGAGGGCACATCAGCCGAAAATACTGCTTCACCTTTTTTGGTTATAGATGCAGCCCCATAGCTTTCGCCCATAAATTCCATATAAATGTTCACGTTGACTTGCTTGTAACTGCTATAAGTGCGGGGCAAAAGCAAATAGCCAAAAGACAAGCTGTAATTTATGGCATTGGCATAGTTTATCACAATATTCGAATCGTATTGCTGGTATTTGTAAGGCATTATATAACCTGCATTCAGCGATACGGCAAACTTATGCTCTAAGTAAGTGGCTATTAACCCTGCTGCCGCGCCCGAATTATCTCCCATCAAATTCGGTTCAGCTTCGGGGTGGGGTTCATTTCCCCCGGCAAGTTGCAGGTAGGTTGCCATGCGGAAATGCCTTTGCTCGGTATCGGAACATAAAAAGCGGTATTTGAGGGTTACACTGTAATTTTCGAACCAGAAAGGCTGCCTCTGCCCGCGCACATACCCAGTAGTCTGTAATTGATTGGTGGCAGTATTGTAATAAATAAAATCGTAGGGCAATACCTGGGCATGGTGGTTAGAGAAGCTCAAGGTCTGGTCTAACGAAAACCTGGGGCTTATGCCATAAATAAATGAATAGCCCTGCCATAAACGCAGTTGTGTAATTTCCCGGAAAATTTCGTTAGCTGATTTTACCCGCAGAACATGCTTAGGCACATTGCTGGCTGGTTCTGCATTGGGAAACAACTCCTGTGCAATAACACTTGCAGGAAAAAAGATAATTAATATAAGGGCGCGTAACACTCTTCAAAATTACCTGTTTTTCAATTAAAGATGGCTGAAAAACCAGTATCATTTAGCATATTTTGTATATTTGATATATATGAATCACCATTTTCTTAAAATATTACTTGTTCTTTCAGCAATGGTTTATATTTTTTCTTGCAATAAAGAAGAACCGGAAACACCTAGAACTATTTTACCACAGCCTTACGAAGTTATTAACCAGCCGTATGATTTAGTTGTAGATAAAACAGGGAATATTTATTTCAGCAACACCGATGATAATAATATTCTTAAAGTAAGCCCTACAGGCGTATTAAGTGCATTTGCAGGAAGAGATACAATGCGAGGGGATTACGGAGACGGTGGTCCGGCAACCGCTGCTCTTATGTACTCTCCTATGGGAATGGCAATGGATGCTGCAGGTAATGTTTATTTTGCGGATGCGGTCAATATGCAAATTCGAAAAATAACTGTTTCTACCGGAATCATATCATTGGTCGCTGGTAATGGAAATACTGGTATCAGTGGCGATGGAGGCCCGGCAATTTCTGCATCAATAAGTTATCCCTATGCTATGGCCCTTGATACTGCAGGGAATATTTACATTGCAGATAGGGGAAATAATAATAATAACATACGGAAGGTAAATGGCAAAACGGGGATAATTTCGACCATAGCAGGAATTGGAATAGCCGGATTTAGTGGAGACGGTGGCCCGGCAACTGCTGCCGAGCTTAATAACCCTTTTGGGGTAGCAGTAGATGACTCAGGTAATGTATATATATCAGATTGGGATAATACGCGGATTCGTAAAGTAACTGCATCAACAGGTATTATTAATACAATAGCAACTGGAGTAGCACCAGGTAATATGGTGATTGACTCAGCACAAAATCTATATTTTGTGCAAACTTATGATAATATAGTAAGTAAACTAAATTGTAAAACAGGTATTATTACAACCATTGCAGGTAACGGACAACTTGGAAATAGTGGAGATGGAGGCCCGGCTACTGCTGCTGAAATTGGCGAAGTTACAGGTGTAGCGCTTGATGCTTCCGGTAATATTTATATTACTGAGGATGAAAGTATTCGAAAAATTGCAGCATCTACAGGTATTATAACCACAGTTGTACATGATTGAAATTGAATTGCTCTATTACGTATGAAGAACCTAAAAATAATAGTCTGTTCACTTTTTTTTCTGCTGTTTTCTCTTACTAACAATGCGCAATTTATTTCTGCCGAAGTTGGTATAGATGGGCTTACCTGTTCCGCATGCCAGCGCAGCGTAGAAATTAGTATCCGCAAACTCGGTTTTGTACAGGATGTTCAGATGAACCTTGAAAACACCAATGGAATTATAACTTTTAGACCTGGCGCTAAGGTTGATATAGAAAAGATTGCCAAAGCAGTTATAAATGCAGGGTTTTCAGTACGGTACCTTAATGCTGCTTACAGGCCTGAAACTTCAATAAGCATATCTGAAAACTATTGTTTACTGTACAAGGGAAACGGGTACCAGTTTGTAAAAGTAAGCCCAACGCAACTAAACAATGACACTGTTTTAAAATTTATCGGCAAGGAATTTCTGCCGGTAAAAGAATACAAAAAATGGAAAGACATTTTGAAACCACAATGTGTTGGAACGAATACAACCTACTTTGTAACTTTATAAAAAATGTAAAGTTTAAAAGGTCATGGCTATGCTAAGTGTAGGCAGAATAGGGAGCTGGTAAACAGCCTGGCCTGAAGTGCGGTCGTAATAAAAAATATTCTGCCTGTCAAGCAGGTTTATAACACTCGCGTTAATGTGCAGGCCTATTTCCTGCGACAACTGGAAAGATTTGTCAATGCTGATATCGAGGCGGGCATAATCAGTCAGCCTGTAGCTGTCATAAGTGCCATATAAGGTACCCACTGAGCCATTTATATTAGTGTAATTGACGCCGATATTGTTAAGCGGAACATTAGGATAATAGCCCTGGGTAGGCGTAAAAGGGAATCCCGAACCATAGTTAAAGCGCACATTTGCCATCCAGCTCAGGTCCTTGCCAAACCTGTAAGAGGCAGTGAAGTTAACGTTATGCCTCCTGTCAAATGGCGGCGGAAACTCATAAGTCCCGTCCCAGTAATAAACATAACCTAATGAATAGACGCCATAGAGGGAAAGCTCCCTGTAATTATACCTGATAGTTATATCGGCTCCGTAGGCTTTGCCGCTTTGCACCAGGAAAGGCTTTTTAAGCGTATCGGGAAACAGGTAGTTTGCACTGGTATTATCATAAATCTGGTCGTAATTAAGTGTGGTGGTTTGCAGGAAATTTTTCAAATATCCTTCCACGTTAATATGTATGGCATTTGCAGGGTCATATTCAAATCCGCCGGTAATATGGTATGCCCTCTGCAACGGATTCGTCACATTTTCGGTGTTGCCGTCCTGTTGCGTAAATTGTGAAGGTAAATCTGCTAAGGGTGGGGCGGTGGTGATGCCATAAAACAGGTCAACCACATCACGCTCATCAATAAGGCTTATCAGGTCCTGTGAATATAACCCGGCAGCCGCTTTGAGGCGGAATTTATCGGTTACATTATACTTTGCGTCAAGCCTTGGTTCGGGAGAGACCTGGTTATAGGTGGCATAATATTGCAGGCGGAAACCGGGTTCAATAACAAATTTTTTATTATTACTAACTATCTTTAGCTTAACAAAACCGTTAATTGCATCCGATGTCTCTGAATCAGTTACAAGCCGGCCGGCTGAGTTATAGAAATTATAACTTGTTCCGGTGCCTTCTATGTCGAAGCCGTAATAAATGTTGGTATTACCCAAAAAATCGGTGAATTTAAGTCCCAGATCGAATGTATTAATGCTGCTTTCCTGCGATGCTCCGTATAAATCGCCCTCATTTATATTATAATTCGAAAAGTCAACATTCCCTTCAACAAGGGAGCTTGAACCTCCGGGAACCAGTATAAAGTTCATTCCCACTCCATATTCTTTCCACTTGATAGAATCAATGCCTGGGTAGTTTACATTATCGGTATAGTCAAATCCGAAAATATTAATCTTACTTCCCGAAGAGGTATTGAGTGAAACTTTTCCATAGTAGTCGGCAAAATTAAACGGTATGCCATGGCCCGAATCAATATATGGATAGAGTGACTTGGATGTCTGTCCTAAATAAGAATTTTTAAAAGAAAGTATAAATGTTGAACTCGCTTTGCTCGGGTCATCGTCTGCATTTTTTATAAGCGGGCCTTCCACCAGTGCGTGCGAGCCAAAGGGACTGACGTCAATCTGCCCGCTAACTCTTTTTTTATTCCCGTCCCGCGTGCGTATATCCATTATCGACGAAACCCTGTCTCCATATTCGGCATTAAAGCCTCCCGCATATACGGTAGCATCGCTTATTATATCGCCATCAAAAACCGAAAACAAGCCAATAGAATGGAAAGGGTTAAAAATTGTCAAGCCATCGAGTATAACCTTATTCTGTATCGGCTGGCCTCCCTCAATATAAAGCTGGCCTCCCTGGTCGCCCGTTGATACAACTCCCGGCAACACTTGCAGATATTGCGCAATATCTGGCTGGCCTCCAATAGTCGGTATTTGTTTCATCATTTCAGGTGTGATAACCGTAACTGAAACATCAGGGTCAGTTTGCCTTGCTTTTTGCGCCGCACTTATCGTGGCGCCCTCTATATTTACACTTGCTTCCTGTAAGTATAGCTTTTTGGTCAAAATCTGTTCCTTGACAAGGGTAATACTTTCATGCGCGGTATCATAACCCAAAGAACTTGCTACAAGTGTATAAGTTCCGGGCGCCAGGTGTGTAATAGAAAAATACCCGTTTACATCGGTAGTTACGCCAATTGTTGTGCCTTGCAGGTACACATTGACAAACAGGGCAGGCTCACCTGTCTTTTTTAAATAAACAAAACCGCGGATAGTGGCATTATTCTGCGCATAAGCATAAGTTGAAATAAATGCAAATAAGATTGCCAGTACCGATGGTAAAATGTAAGATTTATATAATCTCATAAACGCTATAGCATGTTCAAAGGGGAAACAAAGGTAATAATTAGCCCCTCAAATGCAAATGTTAACGCGACATGCCGATGATTATATCGTATTCTTCCTTTTTAACAGGCATAACGGAAAGCCTGCCTATCCTTATCAGTGGTATAGTGGCCAGTTTCTTTTCAGCCTTTATCTGTGCAAGTGTTACAGGTTTTTTGAGCGTTTCAACAGGAGCTAGGTCAACCACTACCCAATCTTTGTCCTTTGGGTCAGGATAACTTTCTTTAACCACCTTTGCAATGCCTGCAATGCAAAGCCCTTCATTGCTGTGATAAAAAAATACATGGTCGCCTTTTTTCATTGCTCTCAGATGTATGCGGGCTGCATAGTTGCGCACGCCATCCCAGACTGTTGTCTTGTCTTTCATGAATTTTTCCCATGAATAAACTGAAGGTTCCGATTTTACAAGCCAGTAGTTCATATAGTTACCATTTTTGGGGATTATTCTTTCACAAATTTAACTACTTGTGTGATTGAATTAGATGATACTTTCACGAAATATACTCCTTGCGCCAAATTACCAACATTAAGCATATAAGGAGGATTGCTGGCTGAACATTGTATATTATCCATTGAACACACTGTCTTTCCCATAACATCCACAATGCTTATCCTTGCTGTTTCCGCTTTGGTATAGTTAAATTTAATATTCAAGTTTTGCCCGGCGGGGTTAGGATATACTAATACTGAGTTTAAGGCGGATATTACGGTTGAGACTCCTGATACCAATGTAATATTGTGCTGGGTATTGCTGCGGGTAGTGGTATTATTAATTTTTTCAGGTTTAAGTAAAGGTATGGTACATCCTGTTCCAATAGAACTGTTGAGCATTGCACCTACATACCATCTTGAAGCAGGGTAATTACCCGGATTCTTCTGGTAATTCACATCGTTCATAGTATTCTGAGTACCTGATACCGAATCTATAGCTTTCCAGTTTCCGTTACCTAAACTGTCGCGGTAAAGGAAATAAGATATTACAGGAGTATCCACAGCTTCCTTCAGATAACTTACCCCGGTCCATAAAAAAGTACCTGCAGAAGGTTGAATTATATGCATGGTGTTTTGCCATGGGCTTGCCGGAATAGGTTCTTCAGTTCCGCAAGAACTTACTGCCGTCAGGCAATACCTTACAGTATTCGCATTCGGGTCATTTATCGGGGTACTGTCAACTATATAATCCGGGGCTGAGAACGGAACCGTTTTAATTAACTGCCAAACTGATAAATAGTTCAGGTAATAAAGTTTAAGGCTGTCTATTCCGGTCAATCCTGTCTTATCCCATACAATTATATTATGCATTGATTCTGTATCTACAGAAACTATACAAATGGAAATTCCCGATGGCAAGGTATTTGACACTTGCGCATTGGCTGTTCCCTTGCAACCTGTAGAATCGGTAACTGTCACATTATAAGTTCCTGCGGCCAGATTACCTATGTTTGAAGTTGTGGCTCCATTCGACCATACATAATTATATGGGCTTGCTCCTCCGCTTACCGATATGCTTATTGAACCTGTATTTCCCGTTGTGCAACTATCCGCAACAATAGAATTAATATTTACAACAGGACCCGAAGTATTACTTACCGAAGCATCTGCCGAATCTTTACAGCCGTTTTTATCCGTCACGGTGACAATATACGTTCCTGCTCCGATATTCGATATTGAAGATGTTGTTGCCGACGTGTTCCAGCTATACAAATAAGGAGCAGTTCCTCCGGTAGCAGATACAGAAACATTACCGTTTGCCGAACCGCATGCGGCAGAAGTGACACTGGTAGTTAAAGCAATGGCAGGGGGAGAAGTAATTGTTATAGTATTCATAAAGTCGCTGCACCCGTTCGTGTCGGTCACTTTAATTTTGTAAGGCCCGTTAGCTAAACCCGAAATATTGGCAGTTGTAGCCCCATTCGACCATGAATATTTATACGGGGGTTTTCCACCGCTGACTGTAATATTTATAGCTCCATTTGAGGCACCGAAGCATCTATTTTCTATAACCGAGCTTAAAGTTATTGAAGGTCCGTTAGTATCACTGACTGTAATGGATTGGGATTGCGATAGAGAGCATCCGTTTTTATCAATTACGGTAAGATTATAAATGCCCGCTCCAAGGCTATCTGCGGTGGCAAGGGTATCACCATTGCTCCACGCATAGGTATATGGGGATGTACCACCTGTTACTGTAGCAGTTATAGTTCCATTATTTTTACCGCAGGTACTTGGGGTAACCTTTACTGAAATAACCAGTGCATTTTTAAGAGATACCATAACTGTGTTCTTGGCTGTACATCCCAATGCACTTATACCAGTCACGGTATATGTGGTAGTTCCTGCGGGAGTTGCAGTCACTGATGAGCCTGTGGTTGCACTAAGGCCTGCTGCCGGGCTCCATGTATAGGTACTTGCGCCAGAAGCACTGAGAGTAATTGAACTCCCCGGGCATATTGACGGAGCCGTTGGTGATACACTGACAGTCGGAGCAGAATATACTGTTACAGTTATTGTTTTAGCATTATCACATGTACCATTTGCCCCTGTAACAGTGTAGGTTGTTGTAACAGTTGGGCTCACGTTGATGGTTGAGCCGGTTGTTCCGGTGCTCCAGGTATAAGTTGTTGCGCCGTTTGCAGATAGTGTTGCCGTGCTGCCTGAACATATCGTGTCAGGGCCTGAAACACTTACAACCGGCGGGGTATTTACTGTCACTGTTACAGAATTGGCCGGGCTTGTACCGCAGGCATCTGTAGCCTTCACCGAATAAGTTCCGGCATCGGCGGTGGTAGTTCCCGTTATCGAAGGATTCTCTGTTGCTGAAGAAAAGCTGTTTGGACCTGTCCAGCTATAACTTGTTGCTCCCGGAGAACTGGCACTAAGGTTAAGAGTTCCGCCAGCGCAAATTGGGCTGTTGCCGGATACTATTGGTGTCGAAGGAATAGTATTGATTGTAATAGTAGTTGAAGCGCTGTTCTTACACCCATTTTTATCGTCAACCGTTACCGTATATATATCCTCAAGGACTGTCTTCCGTACATCGTTCAGTTCCGATACATAAAGATTTCCTGCGGCATCAGTACTTACACCAACCGGAAGGTTAAAGGTTGCAGTTGTGCCTGTTCCATTGATATTGCTTTGTACCAGATTACCTGCTAAAGTTGTAACTGCCCCGCTCGAAATTACAATCTTTCGTATTTCATTGTTATACGTATCAGCTACGTATAAATTGCCTTTGCCATCGGTTTGGACCCCAAAAGCAGAATCAAAAGTCGCGGCTGTGCCGGTTCCGTTAGCATGACCGGCTGTCAGGGAGCCTGCAAAAGTTGAAACTACGCCGCTGGAAACAACTATCTTTCGTATTTCATTGTTTTTGTAATCGCCCACATACAGGTTGCCGCCCCCATCAATGGTTAAACCAATTGGTAAATCAAAACTTGCTGAGGTGCCGGTTCCATTGGCTGAGCCTGCATTTACGGAGCCGGCCACGGTTGTAACTGCACCGCTGGAAATAACAATTTTCCGTATTTCATTGTTATATGTATCCGTTACATATAGATTTCCGTTGCCGTCTGAAGCAATTTCGAAGGGGCTGTTAAAAGTGGCGCCAGCGCCCGTTCCATTGGCAGAACCGGCCACAGTAGAACCGGCTAAGGTAGTAACTACCGCATTGGAAATAACTATCTTTCGTATATCATTGCCCTCTGCCACATATAAATTACCATTGCCATCCAAAGCTACTCCGGAAGGATAGTTAAATGTCGCTCCTACACCGGTTCCATTTGCAGAGCCTGCAACACCGGAACCTGCAAGGGTTGTAACTACACCCGTTGAAACAACTATCTTTCGTACCAAATTGTTGACTTCATCGGCCACATACATATTACCACTGCCATCAATAACTGTCTGAAAGGGGTTATCGAATGATGCCCCGGAGCCTGTTCCATTGACAGAGCCAGAGGTAGCTGAACCCGCAAGGGTACTTACAATTGCCGTATTGGGCGCAGTAAGTAAAGCTGATGATATTATTGCAGTATCGCTAGTTCCTGCCGTACTCCAGCTATATGTAAACGGGCTATTACCTGTAGCATTGGCTGTCAGGGTGTCATTCAATCCGGAACAAATAGTTGTTTCTCCACTTATGTTTACCGATGGCAATGGATTTACGTTTACTATTGTAGTTCCTGCTACGCTCGTACCACAGCCATTAGTAGCGGTACCTGAATAAGTTCCTGTAGATGCCGTGGTTATTCCGGCTATGAGCGGGTTCTGAACAACAGAAGAAAAACTATTGGGCCCGGTCCAGTTATAACTTGTCGCTCCGGCAGAACTAGAAGTAAGGGTTAAGGTTGCTCCGGAACATACAGGACTATTACTGCTTAAAACAGGGGCAGCTGGTGCAACAGTATCTACAATTACTGAAATTGTTTTGACGGAGCTTGTACCGCAAGTATTGGAAGCAGAAACAGAATAAGTGCCTGCCGCAGCCGTAGTGGCTGATGTTATAGAAGTATCTTGTGCTTTAGATGAAAACGAACCGGGACCAGTCCAGCTATACTTCGTTGCTCCCGCAGAACTTGAAGTGAGATTCAATGTTGCTCCTTTGCATATTGGACTATTACTGCTTGCAGTTGGGAGAACCGGAACAGCATTTATGGTTACGGATGTTGTTGCAATAGGACTTGTACATCCCGAAGTTGTTGTAGTAACAGAATATGTTCCGGTAGCTGCTGTAGATACAGCAACAATATCCGGATTCTCAGTTGCAGAAGTAAAACTATTGGGGCCTTTCCAGCTATAGGTTGTACCGGTATTGGTTGCATTGAGCTTCAAGGTATCTCCTGCGCATATAGGGCTGTTGCTGCTTGCTGTTGGTGCGGCCGGTGTGGTATTTACGGTAATGTATAGTTTTTTGGTGATGCTGTCCTTCCCAGCACCATTGGTCACTACCAACTTTACGCTATCGGTTCCCACCGCATTATATATCACGCTTGGATTTTGCACGGTTGATGTTGAGGGAGTACCGCCCTGGAAAGTCCATTGCCAACTTGTAGGTGAATTATGCGAAGTGTCGGTAAACTGAACAGCTATACCGGTACATACCGATGTGGTGCTAGCTTTAAAACCAGCTATGGGCGCAGGAGGAGGAGTTATCTTTCTTATGTCATTATTACCATCTTCGCCCACATATACATTACCTGTAGCGTCTGTGGCTATCCCCCATGGGTAGTCAAAAGTTGCCGCGGTGCCTGCTCCATTGGCTGAGCCTGCGGTCCCTGAACCGGCGTAAGTAATTACCTGGCCGGTCGAAATAACGATAAGTCGTATTTTGTTATTATCCGCATCGGCCACAAACAAATTGCCACTGCCATCGCATGCTACTCCGGTTGGAGAATTGAAACTTGCCGCGGTACCAATTCCATTGGCTGAACCGGCTATGCCTGAACCGGCAAGAGTTGTAACTGCCGCGCTGGAAATAACAATTTTTCGAATTTCATTGTTGCCCTCATCGGCCACATATAAGTTACCGTTACCATCTATGGTTAGTCCGTTAGGGTTATGAAAACTTGCCGCGGTGCCAGTTCCATTGACCGAGCCTGCTGTAATGGAGCCGACAAAAGTGGTAACTACAGCACTGGAAATAACAATTTTCCGTATTTCGTTGTTGCTAAAATCAGCCATATATAGATTGCCGTTGCCATCATAAACTATTCCGGCGGGGCCATTAAAACTTGCTGCGGTGCCCGTTCCATTGGCTGAGCCTGCGGTAGTTGAACCGGCAAGGGTGGTTACTACAGCACTGGAAATGACAATTTTTCGAATCTCGTTATTATTATCAGATACATATAGATTGCCATTGCCATCGTTGGTTGACAGATATGGATTTTTGAAACTTGCCGCGGTGCCTGTTCCATTGGCTGAGCCTGCTACAGTAGAGCCGGCAAGGGTGGTTACAACTGCGTTGGAAATCACAATTTTCCGAATTTCATTATTATCAACATCTCCTACGTACAAATTGCCGTTACCATCCACAGATAATCCGTCTGGGTAATTGAAAGTTGCTGCCGTGCCTGTTCCATTAGCAGAGCCAACCGCACCCGAACCTGCAAGAGTAGTTACTACCTGAGCTCTGCAATGCTTCGATGTGAAAAGCGAAAAAAGAAAAGCGAAAAATAAAAACAGAATGATTGGTTTATTAGTAAATCTTTTCATAGTGAATTTATTTAATCTTTTATTATATAAATTAATCTCAATTTGAATAGCGGTCAATAAAACAATTGTAAATATATAATTTTAACCCAATCATCAGGCTAAAGATTTTTTTTCTCCAAAATAAATTCTAAAAATGCAGCCATTAAAATTAAAAAAGTTCAGAAAAAGATAAGTAAATTAATATAACCCGTCTTTGAAGCTGCATAACACAGTAACAATATTAATTTTGGATTTTTTACTGGATGAAAAACTCTGTGGATATAAATAAACTGCATGAGCTTGAAAAAGTCTCTCGCCTGCTTGAACCGGATGCCCAGCAAAGGAAAGCAGTTCGTGATGAAGTGCTTGATTATACCGAGAATTTTATAAACCATATTGAATCTATTCCCGCTTTCAGGGAAGGAAGAAGTGAAAGTGAAGTCTTTTTAAACTCTCCTATTACCGAAGAACCTGCACCATTGCCAAAAGTGATGGATATGCTTGAAACCGGTCTGGATGGCCCTGCCCTGAACCCGGCATCTGGCGGACATTTGGGATATATACCGGGCGGAGGAATCTATTACTCTGCGTTGGGAGATTATTGGGCAGACATTACCAACCGGTATGCGGGTATATTTTTTGCAGGGCCGGGAGCAGTACGTATGGAGAACATGCTGATAAACTGGACCGCAGGACTTGCAGGTTATCCCAAAAATTCTGTGGGAAATCTTACCAGCGGAGGCAGTATAGCCAACCTTTCAGCTATTGTTACCGCAAGAGATTATAAAAAAATAACATCGGAACAGGTTAAAAAAGCGGTTATCTATCTTTCACCCGAAGTGCACCATTGCGTATTTAAAGCTATCCGGATAGCCGGGCTGGCCGAATGTATTACACGGCACCTTCCGCTGGATGAAGGATACCGCATAATACCAGCAGAGCTGGAAAAATTAATTATTGCCGATAAAGAAAAAGGCCTGATTCCATTTATGGTAATAGCTTCTGCCGGTACAACCGATACAGGCTCAGTGGACCCCTTGGAAGAAATTGGAAAAGTTGCAAACAGCCTGGGCCTTTGGTATCATATTGATGCGGCTTATGGTGGCTATTTCCTGCTGACAGATTATGGCAAGAAAAAACTAAGAGGAATTGAGCTCTCCGATTCTTTTGCTATTGACCCGCATAAGGGCTTGTTCCTGCCTTATGGATTGGGAATGATAGTAGTTAAAAATAAAGAGGCTTTATATAATTCACATTATTACAGAGCCAATTATATGCAGGATGCGCTTACTGCAGATGAAGAAGTTTCTCCCGCCGATTTATCGCCCGAACTTACCAAGCACTTCCGTGGACTGCGCTTATGGCTGCCATTAAAACTGCTTGGCTTAAAGCCATTCAGGGCTTGCCTCGAAGAAAAGCTATTATTGGCCCGCTATTTTTATGATGAAATTCAAAAACTTGGTTTTGAAACCGGCCCTTATCCTGATTTATCGGTTGTTACTTACCGCTACATCTCAAAAAAACATGACGCAAATGCTTTTAACAAGAGGCTTATGGAAGAAATTCAAATAGATGGCAGGGTATTTATCTCTTCTACATCGCTTGAAGGCAGATTTATGTTGCGCCTGGCCGTACTGAGTTTCAGGACACATCTTTCAACAGTAAATACACTACTGAATCTGCTGAAAGAGAAAGTTGACGAACTTGAAAAAGATTCTTCCCTTCGCTCAGAATAACGCTTTTCTTTTTCCTTCCCCTTGGGAAGGGTAGGGGATGGGCTTCTACAACCTCCTCAATGCCCCAATCATATCCGTCTTTTCCACCACAATCTTTTCTACTTCTGCAACTGCAATCCTATCCTGTTTCATAGTATCGCGTTCACGTATAGTGACAGTGTTATCTTCTAATGTTTGGTGGTCAATGGTAATGCAATAGGGTGTGCCAATAGCGTCTTGCCTGCGGTAACGCTTGCCGATAGAATCTTTTTCATCGTATTGGCAATAGGTAGCAAATTTCAGCCCATCGAATATTTCCATTGCTTTTTCCGATAAGCCATCTTTTTTTGTCAGGGGTAACACCGCACATTTTACAGGGGCAAGGAAAGCGGGTAATCTTAAAACATCTCTTGTGGTTCCGTCTTCCAATTTTTCCTGTATCAATGATTGTGAAAGCACTGACAAGAACAGCCTGTCCAGCCCTACCGAAGTTTCAACTACGTATGGAACATAGCTGCTGTTCAGTTCAGGGTCGAAGTACTGTAGTTTTTTACCGGAGAATTTTTCATGGCTCTTCAGGTCAAAATCTGTGCGCGAGTGGATACCTTCCAATTCTTTAAACCCAAACGGAAATTCAAATTCAATATCGCAGGCAGCATTGGCATAATGCGCTAATTTGGTGTGGTCGTGAAAACGGTATTTCTCTTTTGGAAAGCCAAGACTATGGTGCCATGCAAGGCACTTCTCTTTCCACGATTCGTACCATTTTAGTTCGCTGCCCGGCTGCACAAAAAACTGCATTTCCATCTGTTCAAACTCACGCATGCGGAAAATAAACTGCCTTGCCACAATCTCATTACGGAAAGCCTTACCTGTCTGGGCAATACCAAAAGGTATTTTCATACGGGCAGTTTTCAGCACATTCAAAAAGTTTACAAAAATTCCCTGTGCCGTTTCGGGCCTGAGATAGAGTAAGTTTGATGTTTCTTCCATAGCGCCCATGCTGGTAGAAAACATCAGGTTGAATTGCCTTACGTCAGTCCAGTTTTTAGTGCCCGATATGGGGCAAACTATTTCACAATCAACAATTAACTGGCGCAGTTCAGCCCAGTTGCTTTCTTCCATTGCCTTTTTATAACGGCTGTGTATCGCGGCAATATTATTTTTTATCTCCGTTATCCTCGGGTTGGTTGAACGATAGAGAGCTTCATCAAATTTTTCAGCAAATCGCTTTTTAGCTTTTTCAACCTCTTTTTCAATCTTGTCCTCTTGTTTGGCAATATAATCCTCAATAAGGTTATCGGCCCTGTATCTCTTTTTCGAATCTTTATTGTCAATCAGCGGGTCATTGAAGGCATCCACATGCCCGGAAGCTTTCCATATAGTGGGGTGCATAAAAATAGCCGAATCAATACCCACAATATTCTCATGCAGTTGCACCATTGCCTTCCACCAATAGGTGCGGATATTATTTTTAAGTTCTGCGCCATAACTGCCGTAATCATACACAGCGCTGAGACCGTCATATATTTCACTGGATGGGAATATGAAGCCATATTCCTTACTGTGCGATATTACATTTTTAAAAAGTTCTTCGTTATTCATAATGGGTACAAACTTAGAATAAAAGAAGATTTGCGAATAACGAATAACGATTTTCGATTTCAGAAGTATAACAGAAATACCCTGTTTATTTGTTAAACCCTGTTAAAAGATTTGTTATTTTAAGGAATTTACCTACATTTGTCCTCTTATAAACACATACGCATGAAAAAACATATACTTGGTTTATCAGTTATTGCTTTAGCTTTTACAATTAATACTACTAAGGCACAATTAATTAATCCTGATTTTACAACATGGACCCATACAGCTGCAAGTGTGCCTATTTATCCTCTTGCTTTCGATGACCCAAACTCGGGCCTGGGTAGTAATGGTTGGTGGGAGTTTAATCCTTTCACAAGTGCTCTTATCGGTTCCAGCCCCACTGTATCAGTATTTAAAGATAGTACTTTGGTATATCCGGGCAGCAAATACTCGTGTGAAATTACTTCTGTAGTATTATCAAGTACATCATATGGTTATGTTAAAAGCTTTATTCCCCATGATACCACAGGTGTATTGTTATGCGGGAATTTTTCTACCTCTGCCCCATATATCCATCTTGGTCTTCCCGATAGCGGTCGTATAGTAAACTCATTGAGTTTCTATTATCAATATGCTCCTGCAAGTGCTTCAGGTAAACCCGATACTGCCTTTTGTTCAGTAACTCTTTCACATTTTAGTGGTGGCAAACACCATGTTTTGGGTTCGGGAAAGGTTACACTCAACAGCGCTTCAAGTTGGACATTAGGCACAGTTTCTGTTCAATGGGATAGCTTAAACCCTCACCCAGACACTATTTTAATACTTTTTAGTTCAAGCAGTTTCTACAAACCTGTTCCGGGAAGTATACTTTATTTAGATCAAACATCTATAGTTCTTGGTGTTAACGAAATCAGCGCCCCGGCAGTAAATGTCGCCGTATTTCCTAATCCCGCTTCTACCGAGGTTAACTTTAAAATAAGCAGCACCGAAATGGCCAACCATGCCGATATTTATGATATTACCGGCCAAAAGGTTAATAGTTATGAAGTCAGGGATAATTTAGCTACTATTAATACTGCTTCTTATGCAACCGGACTCTATATCTACCAGTTGTACGATAAATCGGGCAATGTGATGAAGATTGGTAAATTTAGTGTTACAAGGTAGTCCGGCCTAATACTTCCCATATTGGGTGGACTTGACAATACTAAAATCCCGCATTATTGCGGGATTTTTTTTGACTCCTTTTTATGAGTGGAAACTATTAAAACAGGGCGTTTCGCATAAAAAATATACTGTTTTCCACTTTTTAACAATGGGTTATTGAAAGATTCTTTTAAAAATCTTCTGATATATTAAAATATTACTTAGCTTTGCACCCCTTTTAGAAAAAAGGTTAAAGAACAATTAAACATTATTATAGTGAATACGCCAACTTATAAAACGATTTCCGCCAACGACCAGACCGTGAAAAAGGAATGGTTTATAGTGGATGCCGACAACATGGTTGTGGGCCGCCTTGCTACACAGGTAGCTATGGTATTGAGGGGAAAGCATAAACCTTCTTACACTCCACACGTTGATTGCGGAGACAACGTAATCATCATTAATGCCGAAAAAGTACGCTTTACAGGCAAAAAATTCGAAGACAAAGAATACATCAGGCATACCGGTTACCCGGGTGGCCAAAGGTTCAGCACTCCCGAAAAAATATTCCAGAAGGACCCGACACAGGTTCTTCATAAAGCTTTAAAAGGCATGTTGCCCAAGAACAAGCTGGGCAGGGAACTGCAAACCAATGTATTTATTTATACCGGTACCAAGCACCCTCATGAAGCACAACAACCCAAAGAACTTAAATTCAATTCAAAATAAGCATGAGTGAAACCATACACTCCATCGGAAGAAGGAAGACAAGCATAGCCCGCATTTATTTAACCAAAGGAAAGGGCAATATAACCATAAATGAAAAAAAATATACAGATTATTTCCAGACCGGAACTCTTCAGTTTATGGTTCAGCAGCCATTTACCATTGTAAAAGAAGAAGCCGGCCAGCATGATATTACAGCCGTTATTACAGGCGGCGGAGTAAAAGGCCAGGCTGAAGCCATACGTCTCGCAATTTCCCGCGCATTGGTTAAAATCAACCCCGAATACAAACCGGCTCTCAGGGCTGCAAGTTTGCTTACCCGTGATCCGAGAATGGTTGAGCGTAAAAAGCCAGGCCAAAAGAAAGCAAGGAAGAGATTCCAGTTTACCAAACGCTAATATTCCATATTATATACAAACTTTTTTATTTACAATCATCAAAAAAACAACATGCCAAGAACCTCGTTTGACGCACTTTTAGAAGCAGGAGCACACTTCGGTCACCTGAAAAGGAAATGGAATCCCAATATTGCTCCCTATGTATTCGGAGAAAAAAATGGTATTCACATTATTGACCTGAACAAAACATTGGTTAAGCTTGAAGAAGCGGCCAACGCGATGAAACAAATAGCCAAGTCGGGCAGGACAATTCTTTTTGTTGCCACCAAAAAACAGGCGAAAAACATCATCAGCGAAAGATTAAAAGAAGTGGGAATGCCTTGCGTAACTGAAAGGTGGACAGGCGGCATGTTAACCAATTTTGCCACTATTCGCCGCAGCGTTCGTAAAATGGCCGATATGAATAAGATGGCCAACGATGGCACCATAGAAGCTTTATCCAAGAAAGAGAAACTTCAGTTATCACGCCAGCGCGCCAAGCTGGAGCACCAGTTGGGAAGCATAGCCAATATGACCCGTTTGCCTGCCGCAGTGTTTGTAGTTGATATTATTAAGGAACATATTGCAATATCGGAAGCGCATAAACTTAACATCCCGACATTTGCAATAGTAGATACCAATTCAGACCCTAATAAGGTTGATTTTGCTATTCCTGCCAACGACGACTCATCTACTTCTATCCGAATAATTGTTGATACCCTTATACAAGCTATTAAGGAAGGCCTTGAGGAAAGGAAAGAAGCCCAGATTTCAAACAAGCGTGAAGATTCAAAGGAAGAAGAAACACAAGTTGCGGAAGAAGCTGAAACAGATTCAAAATATGAAGCTGTAGAAAGCGATGAAGTATTAGCCGAAGAAGAAAAAAAGGTGAAAAGCCAAAATCACCCGGTTGGCCACAAAGGCCCGAAAAAAGGCCCGGTTGGCAACAGCAGGAGAGCTCCCAATAAAATAAACAAATAAATGACAATTGCAGCTATGAACATCACAGCCGCTGATGTAAATAAACTACGCCAGCAAACCGGCGCAGGTATGATGGACTGTAAAAAAGCCCTCACTGAAGCCAATGGAGATTTTGAAAAAGCAATAGACATATTACGTGAAAAAGGCCAGAAGGTAGCCGCTAACCGTAGTGACCGTGAAGCTAAAGAAGGCGTGGTAATGGCTAAGATATCGGCTGACGGTAAAAAGGGAATAATTGTGGTGTTGAATTGTGAAACTGACTTTGTTGCACGCAACGAGGAATTTATAAAATTAGTTGAGAACATTTCAAACATTGCTTTGAACGGCAATTTTTCATCTGCCGATGAATTAAAGGCCGCGACTTATGCAGATGGGTTAAGCATTGAAAAGAAGATAACGGAATACGTTGGCAAGATTGGCGAAAAAATGGAACTGCGTTATGAAAAAGTGACTGCAGAAAAAGTATTCGCTTATAATCACCCGGGCAATAAACTTGCCAGCATTGTTGGCTTTAACAAAGCTTCGGCAAATAACCTGAATGAAGTAGGCAAGGAAATATCCATGCAAATTGCCGCCATGGCGCCTCTTGCTATTGATAAGAGCGATGTAAGCCAGGATACGCTTGACCGTGAGATGGCTGTTGCAAAGGAACAAGCCCGCCAGGAAGGCAAACCCGAAAACATGCTTGAAAAGATTGCTGTCGGTAAAGTAAATAAGTTCTATAAAGAAGCTACGCTGCTTAACCAGGACTTTATTAAAGACAGCAAAAAAACAGTTCAGCAGTTTTTGCAGGACAATGACAAAGAATTAAAAGTTACCGGATTTAAAAGAATCGCATTGGGTTAATAAAAAAATCCTCCGTTTGGAGGATTTTTTTTTGCAATATTGCACCATGAAATACAAACGGATACTTCTAAAACTTAGCGGCGAATCTCTGATGGGCGACCAGCAGTTTGGCATTGAGCAGAAAGCTGTGTTGCATTACGCTGAAGAGATAAAGACTGCCGTTGCAACCAAAGCAGAAGTAGCGGTTGTAATAGGAGGCGGTAATATTTTCAGGGGAATACAATCAACTGCCAATGGCATAGACAGGGTTCAGGGTGATTATATGGGAATGCTTGCAACTATTATTAACAGCATGGCATTACAGGCGTCGCTGGAAAAACTCGGGATACCTACACGCCTTATGTCAGCTATTGAGATGAAGGAGATTTGCGAACCCTTTATACGCAGAAGAGCTGTACGCCACCTTGAAAAAGGAAGAGTTGTGATTTTTGGCGCGGGCACAGGAAACCCTTATTTTACTACGGACACCGCTGCAAGTTTGAGGGCTATTGAAATTGAAGCCGATGTTATTTTAAAGGGAACCCGTGTTGATGGCATTTATTCTGCCGACCCTGAAAAAGATAAAAAGGCTACACGTTATGATACCATCACTTTCGATGAAGTTTATAATAAAGGCTTGCAGGTAATGGACCTTACTGCCTTTACACTTTGCAAAGAGAATAAACTTCCGATAATAGTATTTGACATTAATAAAAAAGGCAACCTTAAAAGAGTGCTTCAGGATGAAAAAATAGGAACCTTAGTTGAAAATTAATTCCTGATTACTTTCTTCCTCAAATAATATTTATGAAGAAATATTTACTTGTTCTGCTGGCAATCTGCGGATTTATTGCCATTTCAGAGGCACAATCTGCCGATACTGCAAAACATTTAAAATTTGTACACAACGGCCGCTTCTATGGCTCATGGGGCTATAATACCGAATGGTACACTCATAGCAATATAAGTATTAATCAGCCAGGAATGCAGAACAACTTTACTTTTGAAAACCTGAGTGCCCACGACCGTATTGGATGGAATAACCTCTTTCACGCGCAACCTACTATACCACAGTATAACTACCGGTTAGGTTACTTCTTTGATGAGAAACAAGACTGGGCAATTGAGTTAAACTTCGACCATACAAAATATGTAGTAACGCAAGGCTATCTTGCTATTCTCAATGGAACCTATAAAGGAAGAACTGTTGATACCGCCATTCTGGTCAACAATAACTCACTCTATTGGCAACTTAACAATGGGGCTAACTGGTTCCTCATTAACCTTGTACGTAAGCTCCATATTCTAAAGACATCCAATAATAATTTTGTTATATATGCGCTGGTAAAAGCAGGTTTCGGGCCTTGTGTTCCCCATGTATCCGATGAAATTTTTGGGGTATGGAACGACCCGCATTTCCAGGTTGGCGGCGTAAATACCGGCGCTGAGGCGCTTATACGCTTTACCTTTTTCAGGTGTGTTTACCTTGAGTATTGCAATAAGGTTGATTATGCTGATTACTGGGGCCTGCGTGTTTATGATGGAACGGCAGCCCAGGCTTTTGGCGCGTATGAGATGATTGCCAACATTGGCTTTACCTTTCACACTAAAAGGCTGGCGGGAACCAATACTGCGGAATAGCTACTTCTTGTTATAGGTATTCATAGTACGTTCAATGCCAATAAGGCAAAAGGACTCAATGGTATCAACAGCTTTGGTAATGTAATCGGGCAGTTTGGCATTCTCCTCAGCGCTCCATTCGCCTAACACATAATTAACCTGGCCTCCTTTGGGGAAGTTATTCTCAATACCGAAACGCAGGCGGGGATAGTTGGCGGTGTTCAGTATTTCCTGAATGCTTTTTAGGCCGTTATGTCCGCCATCGCTGCCCTGGCCTTTCAGCCTGAGCGAACCAAATGGAAGAGCCAGGTCATCGAGAACTACAAGCAAATGGTGCAAGGGCACTTTACCTTCGGTGAGCCAATAACGAACCGCTTTACCGCTAAGATTCATATAAGTAGATGGTTTCAGCAATATGATGCTTCTGCCCTTTAATGAACATTCGGTAACAGAACCATAACGCTTACGGTTGTCAAAGGTAACCTTGTGCTTTTGCGCAAAAGCTTCGACTATTTTAAACCCGATATTATGCCGGGTATTTTCATACTCGTCGCCAATGTTACCAAGCCCTGCAATTAAAAATGAGTTCATAAAGTTCTTAAAGGAAAAAGTTCATCCCGCAGAAATTGCGGGAAAAACTTTATATCCTTTTACTTCTTGGCAGCAGCAGGCTTTTCTTCCTTCTTGGCAGCGCCGGCAGCAGCAGGAGCCGTAGCACCCGCAGCAGCAGGGGCACCCGCAGCAGCAGCAGCGGCAGGAGCAGCCGCCGTTGTAACAGGAGCGCCAACAGCAGCAGTTGCCGCAGTCGGAACTTCAATTTCGCGTGTTGTCCTTACGGTAATTATAGCGGCATTGGCAGGGTCAAGGAATTTAAGCTTTTCCATCTTTTTATCCACATCCTTTACCAGGATGCTTTCACCCAACTCAAGGTGTTCTACCTCAAGGGTAAGATGGTCAGGGATATCCTGAACCAAGCCTTTTACAGTTACCCGGCGTATTTTTACCTGCAGCTTACCGCCCATTTTTACACCTTTGGGTGAACCATGTGTTACTACAGGTATTTTTACAGTTAGGGTTTTACCCGGCACAGCCTCTAAAAAGTCAACATGGAGGAGCTGGTCGGTAACCTTATCGAATTGCGCTTCCTGGACAATGGCGCTGGTTTGTTTACCGCCCAGGTCAATGGTAACAAGGTACGCATCGGGGGTATATAGAAGTTTTGAAAATTGTTTTTCGTCAACAGCGAAGAAAACCTGTTCTTTGCCTCCATAAAGTACGCATGGCACCTGGCCATTTTTACGCAATGAGGTGGAATCTTTAATTCCTGTGTTTTTTCTTGCTGTACCGCTGATAGATAGTGTTTTCATGAGAATTGAAATTTAATATAAACTGGTTTTAAAATACAAAATTACTGCTAATAGATTCGAAACTATGAACTTTACGTATTACATCGGCGAATAAGGGCGCCACCGATAGTACTTTTATCTTGCTGCATGGCTGTTTAAGAGGAATGGTATCGGTAACTACCAATTCAGTAAGGCCCGATTTCTCAATGTTTTCATATGCTTTGCCCGACAACACCGCATGGGTGCACATGGCGCGCACACTCTTTGCTCCCTTTTCGAGCATCATATTGGCGGCTTTGGTAAGCGTACCTCCCGTATCTATCATATCGTCAAGCAAGACGATGTCTTTACCTTCCACATCCCCTATGGCGGTTATTTTATCTACCACATTAGCTTTGCTGCGCTGCTTATAGCAAATAACTATATCCGTTTTAAGGTAATTGGCATAAGCATTGGCGCGTTTTGAGCCACCCATATCGGGCGAGGCAATGGTAATATTAGAATCGAGGCTTTGCAGGTACGGTATAAACAGGTATGATGAAAAGAGGTGGTCAACCGGTATATTGAAAAATCCCTGAATCTGGTCGGCATGCAGGTCCATGGTAACAATGCGGGTAACGCCTGCGGTCATGAGCAGGTCGGCCATAAGCTTGGCTCCTATGGCGGTACGGGGCTTGTCTTTCCTGTCCTGGCGGGCAAACCCGAAATAGGGCATTACCGCAATTACCTGTGTGGCAGAGGCTCTTTTCGCAGCATCGGCCATTAATAAAAGCTCAAAAAAGTAATCAACCGGCGGATTGGTGCTTTGTATAAGGCATACCGAGCAACCGCGCACTGTTTCCTCAATATAGGGCTCAAACTCTCCGTCGCTGAAGCGGAGGAAGCTCATTTTGCCCAAAGGCTGGCCGTAGGATTCAGCAATATTGTTTGCCAAAACCAGGCTTGAATTACCTGAGAAAAATTTTACCGGCGTACTCATTTTTTTAATAGGGGTGCAAAGCTAATATTTTATTTGATTGGAGATACATGAATTTCCCTGTTTTTGCAGGCAGGGGTAGGGGGTAAGTTTTCAATCTGCAATTTTCATTGCCAAAACTTCCAAAATATGCCGCCATTTGCCAATTTAAAAATTCTAAAAGGGTTAAATAATTGATTTTCATAATTTTACAATTTTCGCAGAAATTTCCATTTGGGAAGTCCACTTTTCTTGTTTTTGGCCACAAATGCCACGAATTGTTTTCGGATATATAAAGATAAAGGAATTTGCTATATTAGGGGTTTATAAACCTCTAAAAACAACAAAAACCTATGAAAATCAACGAGATAAAACTAACAATAAGCGATTATTGGCAAGGTGAACACGTAAAAATAGAACATCAAAAGTTTTATTCCTATAAAGGGGTGAATACTAATAGTATTGAATCATTTTGGGCTATCATTAAAAGGGGAGTTATGGGACAATATCATCATATAAGTCCTGCCCGACTGCCTGAATACATTGCAGAGTTCGTTTTTAAATATAATAATCGTAAAGAGGATACTATGTTTATTACTTTAGTCCGTAACACTATGAAAATTGAATCCCTTTAACTTTATATATCCGTTCATTTTTAATGACTTCAATTGGTATTCAATTGATTTTGGGTAATCGGCCTGGTCAAAATAAACCATTCCTATGTTACTGAGTGTATTGGCCTGCAATTGTTTATACTTAAATTCTTCCGCCATTTTTAAGGCCTTCAGGTCATATTCCAATGCCTTAGGGTAATCGCCCTGGCTGGTACAAACAAGACCGATATAGGAAAGCGTAGTTGCCTTCAACTGTGTATAATTACTTTCCTCCGATATAGTTAATGCCTTGTAATAATTATCCAATGCTTTGGGGTAATCGCATTTCACATAATAACCCAAACCTGTATTCCGGAAAGCCATTCCTTCTCCTTTAAGCCATCCTATTTTTTTGGCTAAATCACCTGCCTGTTCACCCAGTATAATGGTAGTATCAGGATTAATATTCCTGAAATAATAGGCAAGGGTATTTAAGTGATTTACCTTGTTGGTGTCCTCCTTATCAGTTTTCAATACATGGCGCAGAGAATCTATAACCTTGTTTTGTGCTAAAGAAAGGGATGATATACATACGTAGCTTGTACAAATAGTAAAGGCAAGCCTGCGAAAATGAAACCAGGATGAATATTTGATTCTATGTTTCACTCTCACTTTTCCCTACTATGATTCAAGATTATTTTGACTGGCTTGCCATTTCATCAACGCATTTTTTCGCAAAATGCTTTAAGATACCGGGCATAGCAGCAAGAATGGTTTCCGGGGTCAAATTACCATCAACCGATTCTTCATACTCACTATCCTTGTCGCGTTTAGTACCGCGTTTAGTTGATTTTTCGCCAATGAAAATTTGATGCCTTTTTCCATCAGGATCCTCTGTTGTTATCAATGCAGAAAGACAAAAAGTTGTCTGTTTTGATAGCGCTTTTTGATAAACTTCTTCTAATTTAAAATGAAAATAGATGCACTTCCCTGCTCCGTTCTGTTTGCAAATTTGAGCATTCATTGCCTCTTCTGATTCATACGTATTAAATTTTTTCTTGTCAAGCTTTTCATAGTCGGTTTGTGTGGACTGGACAGAAGCAAAAATCCATTCATCACCTTGATATGGAACAGCTCCCTGGTTGTTTTGCTCACGCGCCTCGGCATCCAAATATTGTTTTACCGACTCCTTATCGGCAAAAGTAAGGTCATACTTTACGCTCTGTTCTTGCTTTTCATCCTCCTGCTGTTGAACTTTTGCAGCATCCAATGTATCTCCCTTTTGTGTCTGAAGCATACTCTGCTGGCCTTGCTGCATTTGTTGTCCTTGCCCGGCCATTAATGTTATCAGTTGCGCCTTTTGCGCTTTTCCCTGGGCAGTTGAAGTATCTATCTTCGCAAGCATTGCCGCCATCACTGCATCATTCTGCTGCTTTTGTTTTGCCTGGTATTCGGGCGAATTTACCATGTTCGCCGCCGTCTGCTGCTGCTGCGCATGTTGCTGGTTTTGCATATTCACTTTCTGTTTTACGGAAAGTTTCCCCCCTCCGGTATTTTGTACTGAATCAATATAATCATTGCGGTCATTTTTGGGTTTTACCCAGTCAATTACATCATATCCTGCCATTTTCAGCTGCTCTGCCACATCGCGGTAAAATTGATTGGCCATGGGTACTCCCTCCAATAAAACATCCTTTCCGCCGCCATCTACCCCGGTTAATGTTACCCCTGAAGATTGGACACCGATTAAATTTGTTCCCTTGGTTGATACGCCGCTAATCCAAACTTTTTCCTGCGCCTGGATTTTTACAGTTATTGTGCCAACAAATAACAATAGTAAAAATGATTTAAGTTTCATGCTATGTTTTGTTTAGTTATTAGATTGTCGCTGCTTTGATTTATTTCCGAATAATTATTTTTCCTTCTCCAACCTGTTCTCCATTTTCTGCAATAACCCTGTAAAAATAAATACCATTGGGCTGGTTACTAATGTCAATTTGATAATTTGACAATTTGGTAATTTGATGATTAGAGTACACTTTTCCGCCAAGCACATTATAAACTTCAACAGTGCTATTAATTCCTAGTTCGTAATTTTTAATTCGTAATTGGAAAATGCCATTGGATGGGTTTGGGTAAACTGACGGCTGAGAACTGGGCGCTGACAACTGATTTACGGCAGTAGGAACAATAGGTTTAGGGTTTCTCCATAAAGTTGCAGTAGGGTGTGAAGTACCCGATGGCTTAATGTCATTGTAAGTTATAGCAAACAATGCATCCCTGTAGTCTGCATCATACCAAATATATTCTATGGTTCGGGTTGTATCTTTTAAAACAAGTACTTTGCTGCTGTAGATGGAATCATAAATTGTATAATGAACATTTAATCTAAGGGCATGGCTGTATGTTACTCCCCCCAGAACCAATGTGCCATAAGCGTCTGCAACAGTGGTATCGTATGTCTGATAGACAATAGAATCGGACCCTGACAGTAAATACTCTATAGGTACGCTTATACCGGTATCTAAATAAGTAACAGGAGGATTATAGTCTTTCCATCCCGGAATGTTGGTTGGAACATAAACAGCTTTTAAACTATTAGATTCAAATCCTAATAAATAAGCGGCATTGGTTTGATTATCCTCATAAGTATATATAGAAGAAGCTGAAACAGGGAGACCTACACTGACTATATTGGCATCAGGATAAGCGCTGAAATACGGTGTGCCTGAGGGGCTTATATAGGCATTCATAGATGAATCTTTTTTAGGGAGTGTTGAAAAAATCCATGTTTGACTTGCGCCTGAAGCCCCCTGGTTAAAATCGAGCCCGGTGGTATCAATTGTAATTTGGGTTGCAGTATCGCCTATTACAGGCAGATTATTGACAGTAATGGTTGGTATTTGTGCAAAAGCATTAATGGATAATGCTAAACTTGCAAGCAATAGTAATTTTGTTTTATTCATAGTATATTTTGTGTTTTTAAAGGAATTCATGATTACTTTGTAATTCATGCGATAAATTTTTGGCATGTAAAATAACTAAAATTCTTTTTGACACTCATAAAATATTGATTACAAGCTATTCCATCAAGGCCTGAAAGTTTTAAAATAGCCCTAAAGAGCTATTTTTCACTTTGAGAATATCTGAAAATCGAGCTTCCTTAAAAATCACCTAAGTTTGTATAATCATTGTAAGGTATGAAGAAAAATTTCCTTATGTTTTTTTGCTTTGTCAGGACGTCATATATGATGTCCCTACCTATGGTAATTATGTTATTTGCAGGGACACGACATGTCGTGTCTGCCCAAAGCATAACGACCACGGTTAATGGCAACAATGAATTTGCTTTTAAATTATTTGCTGAAATAAATAATGGCAGCCACAACCTGTTTTATTCTCCGTTCAGCATATCATCGGCATTGGCTATGACTTATGCGGGCGCAAGGGAGGAAACCGAAATGCAAATGAGCAAGGTTCTCTGTTTCGGCAAACAACAGGATTCGCTTAATACCAATTTTGAAAAAATAATAAACGGTATTGAAAGCGACACTGCCAGCGGTCTCAGGTTAAATATTGCCAACTCGTTGTGGGTGCAAAAGAAATACCAGTTCCTCGATTCTTATTTCGATATTGTAAAAACAAACTATTTATCTGAATTGAATAATGTTGATTTTGCAACTGAAACAGAAAAAACAAGGAATGAAATAAATGGATGGGTAGAACAAAAAACAAATTACAAGATAAAAGACCTGTTGCCTGAAAAAAGCATTAGCTCTAACACTGAACTGGTATTGGTCAATGCTCTTTATTTTAAGGGAGAATGGACATACAAGTTTTCGGAAAAAGCTACCCGTAAAGACATTTTTCACCTGAATGAGAATGATACCGTATCGGCAGATTTTATGAATATTATGGAGTACTACAATTACTACCAAGATGAAAAATTCCAGGTAGTTGAACTGCCATACAAGGGTAACAAAGTCTCCATGATTGTTTTTTTGCCCGTTAAAAAAGATAATATGAAAAGTGCGGATAAAGAGTTTGATTATAAATACTATACAAGTGCAATAAAGTCTCTGAAACCCGAAAAAGTAAGGTTATCGTTGCCAAAATTCAATACAACAGAAAGCTTTGACTTAGGCGATACCCTGAAAAAAATGGGTATGCCTATGGCATTTTCGCCTCTGGCTGATTTTTCGGGCATGACAGGCAAAAAAGGCTTGTTTATCAGCAAGATATTGCATAAGTCTTTTATTGATGTTAACGAAGAAGGCACTGAAGCGGCCGCAGCTACGGCAGTGGTTATGAAAATGACAGCAACCCGCCCCAGCCCATTTAAAGTTTTTAAAGCCGACCACCCTTTTATGTTTATCCTGCGCGATAATACAACAGGCGGCATTTTATTTATGGGGGAGATAATTAACCCGGTTATGTAGAGGCGCAAAATTTTGTGCCCTGAATAATTGGACACAAAATTTTATGTCTCTACGGGTAAACCTTTTATATTTGACAGAATTTTACTAAACTTTTTGGTACCTTATCACTATGCAGTGGGTATATTTAGCAATAGGAATAGTATTTGAAGTACTGGGTACCGTATGCATGAAAAAAGCAGAAGGGTTTACAAAACTTGTGCCCTCCATACTGGTATTTGCATTTTACGGGCTTGCCCTTGCCTGCCTCGTTATGGTTCTGAAAAAAATGGGCGAAATAAGCGTTGTATATGCTATATGGGCCAGCGCCGGAACAGCATTGATTGCAGTTATAGGAATAATTTGGTTTAAAGAACCCGTTACCATAGTAAAAGTAGCCTCCATACTTTTAATAGTGCTCGGTATATTGGGATTAGAACTATCAAGATGAAACACGAATGAATATTTTTTTAACGGGAAGTACCGGGTTTTTAGGAGGCGAATTACTTGTTGACCTGGCTAAGAAAAATGAAGTAAATAAAATTTATTGCCTGGTACGGGCGCTGAACGAAGAGCATGCCGTTATGCGGCTGAAGCATGTATTCGACCTGCATGGAGATGCATTTGACCCTAAAAGAATCATCCCTGTACTCGGTAACCTTGGCGAGCATGATTTTGCAAAAATTCTTATTCCCAATAAAATTATTGCCGACACCAATATTATTATTCACGCCGCGGCCAATACTTCTTTCTCGAAAGTGTATGATAAAATAGTTGAGCAGGTAAACATTTCGGGTATAACCGAAATGATAAAATGGTCGCTCACCCTTACAAACCTTGAGACATTTGTATATGTGGGTACTGCCACCATTTGCGGGAAAGATATTGTAAACAGGGTGGTTAAGGAAGAAGAATCGCCTAACCCTAAAGCGCATCATGTGGTAAAATACACTTATACCAAAATGATGGGCGAAATACTTCTTACCAAAAGCCTTCCCAAAGAGAAAATACTTATTGTGCGCCCTTCCATTATTATGGGTGACAGCCGTGACTGGATACCCCGCTCTTATGTAATACTCTGGGCTATAGAAACCGTAAACATGTTACGGCTTGTGCCTGTTAGCGGTAAATCGGCGTTAGATGTGGTTCCCATTGATTTTGCCTCAAAAGCCATTTCTACCTTGTTATTTGTCAAGCGCAACTATTCCGTTTACCATATTTCATCGGGTGTTGAATCGGCTACAAGCCCCGAGCTTATTACAAGCGCCATAGCCAAAACATTTCCTGACCTTCCTCCTTTCAAGTTTGTTGAAAAAGAGATGATGAATGAAATTAAGCTATGGGCCAAGAAAAAGTTGCCGGAAGGAAGCAAGCTATACAATTACAGCGTTTATCTTGATTACTGGAAAAACTGCTTTACCGATACAAACGAGATGCGTATTTTGCTGGCCGCGCTTGACCCATACCTCGAATTTGCTGAACTGGGCCAGATTTTTGATAACACCAGGCTTCTGAAAGATACCGGCCTTACCCCTCCCGAACCTGCCCACAGCTACCTTGCACGCGCTGCTAAGTACCTGAAAAACATTGATGTTTTTGCAGGCGCCGTAGACCCTTAAAGCAAATTATCCCGCTATTTGGTTAATTGGTCGTGTTTTTTTCTATTTACATATTTTTGGCAAATACTATGAAACGTATTGTTTTTTGTATATATTTGCCTCTTAGTATTTAACTAAACACCAAAAAAATGTCGGGAGTTAATAAAGTAATACTTATCGGTAACTTAGGCAAAGACCCTGAAGTTCGATACCTGGAAGGAGGAATTGCCGTTGCAAATTTTCCGCTTGCAACCACTGAAGTTCATAAGAACAGGGCAGGAGAAAAAGTGGAATCTACCGAATGGCACAACATTGTGCTGTGGCGCGGTTTGGCCGAGGTAGCCGAAAAACTTTTGAAGAAAGGAATGCAGGTTTACATTGAGGGCCGTTTAAGGACCCGCTCATGGGAAGACAAGGACGGTTCTAAAAAACGCGCTACCGAAGTGGTGGGTGAAAACCTGACTATTTTAAGCCGTAAAAATGGCAACGGAGAAAATGGCGAAACTATTACCGCTTCAGTTGAAGATTTGGAAACAACCCCACCGGCTGACTTACCATTTTAATCAAGATGCCCCGAAAATAATACTCACCTCCGTGGAAAACGGGGGTTTTGTTCTTTAATACAACGCAAAAATTGGATCCGCATTTATCTGTTCATTATCACCTTCTTTCCATCTCTTTGTTTTTAGGCCTTAGCCTTGTTTTATTGGGTATTATGGTTTTTATCATGCTTTCGGCGCTTGTTTCAGCCGCTGAAACAGCCATGTTTTCCATCCCTTTTTCGCAAATTGAAACATTACGAAACTCGCATGATAAAAAGGAAGCCCAGATAGGGCAATTATTACAGAACCCAAAACATTTACTGGCTACCCTTTTAATATCGAACAACTTTTTCAATATCAGCATAGTTATCCTCTCTACATACCTTACGGCCAAAACCATTGACATATACATACACCCGGTTCTCACTTTTTTTATCCAGGTAATAGCCATTACTTTCCTGCTGTTGCTGGCATGCGATATTATACCAAAGGTTTACGCCACGGGTAATTCGCTGAAAGTATCGAAAAGATTGCTGATTTTTGTTTATGTTATCCGTGCAATCTTTTATCCTTTTGCTTCTCTCCTGACGCTTTCCACACTTTTCATGGATAAATTCGTTTTGCGCAAAAGGCCCGTATTATCTACTGCCGACCTTTCGGAAGCGCTTAATGTAACATCATCAGAAATATCGCAGGTGCAGCAAAAAATATTGCGCGACATTATTCAACTGGCTAATAAAGATGTGAAGGAAATAATGAAACCCCGCATAGATATTGTCGCTTTTGATGAAAGCCTTAAATTTACAGACCTGCTTGCAAAGGCTGTTGATTGCGGCTTTTCGAGGATACCTATATATCACTCCTCCATTGATTCTGTTACAGGGGTGCTATACACCAAGGACCTACTGGCCCATTCTGATAAAGACGATTCCTTTAACTGGAAATACCTGCAACACAAGGCTTTTTTTGTGCCCGAAAGCAAGAAAATAAATGATTTGCTGGAAGATTTCCAGAAAAAAAGAATACATCTTTCTATTGTAGTTGACGAATTCGGAAGCACTTCTGGAATTGTTACCCTTGAAGATATTATTGAAGAAATACTGGGTGAAATAAATGATGAATTTGATGAGGAGAATATTGTTTATTCGAAACTCGATGAACACAATTATGTATTTGAAGGCAAAATAACCCTGGGCGACTTTTGCCGCAAAACCAATATTGACGATTCGATTTTCCAGGAAAAGAAAGGCGGCTCAGATACGCTGGCGGGATTTATTATTGAAGTCTGTGGCAGGATACCTGAAAAGCACGAAAAAATAAATTTCTCACACATTACTTTCACCATTGAGGCGGCAGATAAGAGAACCGTACAGCGTGTAAAAGTTACCATCAACGAAAAAGTTCCCGAAGAGGCTACGGCGTAATCACCAGGTATCAGTTCCCATAATCATCTTCTTCGCCAATATTTTTAGGCCGGTTCTGTTCCTCCTCTTCATAGCGTTGTTTCATTGAATCTTCCTGGGCGGGCGTAATGGTAAAATGTTCAGGGTTGAGTGGCCTTCCGTTTTTATATTTTATAGTATCTTTTGCATGGCCTTCGTCATTATAATATATCCAGTCACCGTCTTTTACATCATTCTTATATGAACCCTTTACTGCCAAATTACCATCGGGATTATAAAAAGATGCCGGTCCTTCCATCTTGCCGTTCACATAAGTACCTTCTAGTTTCATTTCTCCGTTATCGTAATATTGAACCCATTTGCCATTCTCAATGTCATTATGCCAGGTCTTGGATTCCAAAACATTTCCATCCTGGAAAAACGTCACGGTTGTACCTTCTTTTTTTCCATTTGAATATTGCTCTTTTGAACGCAGGTTTTGTGCTTCGTCAAATATTTTCCACACACTGTCCCTTTGCTGGTTTACATATTTTCCGGTACCTGCCAATGCCCCGGTAGGGTAATATTCATGTACCCGGGCAATTTTACCATTATCAGAATAAATGGCCAATATGCGCAGGCTGTCGTTATCCTCGTAAAAATATTTGAATACCCCTGTAGGCTTATCGTCCTTAAAACGCCCTTTGTAGCGGATATTTCCGTTGGAGTATTTTTGTTCCCACATGCCCTGTTTATGCCCCAATTTATCGACCCTGTTGAGCGCTTTCGAAGTATCGGCATAAATATAAACCATTCTCAGCGTATCGAGTGCAATTATTACTGTAGTGTCGGGCGGTTGCATTTGAGCTAATGCCTTTTGTCCCATAAAAAATATTGATACCAGGGCTATAAGGCATATTTTAAGAATGTTTTTCATACTCATTTGCAAAGTTATAAAAAATAGGAGCTATCGGTATAATGCACCAATGATTGAAAAGATACATTATTCACAAAATAGTGTTGAAGGGTTTCTTTTTTCTTGCTCGTTATTAATTGAAAAAGAACTACCTTTGTAAAGCGGTAATTAGGTGTTACCTCAACTTACGATTGATGTTATGCACAGCTTTCCCACCAAATATATTTTTGTAACAGGTGGTGTTACATCTTCGCTTGGAAAAGGGATTATATCCGCGTCTCTCGGAAAATTATTACAGGCCCGCGGCTATTCGGTAACCATTCAAAAATTCGACCCGTATATAAACATTGACCCGGGAACCCTTAACCCCTATGAGCACGGTGAATGTTATGTAACCGACGACGGAGCCGAAACCGACCTTGACCTTGGCCACTATGAACGCTTTTTAAATATTCCCACCTCGCAGGCCAATAATGTAACTACAGGCAGGGTATATCAAAGCGTTATTGATAAAGAAAGAAAAGGCGACTATTTAGGAAAAACAGTGCAGGTAATTCCGCACATTACCGATGAAATAAAAAACAGGTTCCGTATATTGGCCAAAACAGGCAATTACAATTTTGTAATAACCGAAATTGGCGGTACGGTTGGCGACATTGAGTCATTGCCTTATATTGAAGCCGTGCGCCAGATGAAATGGGAGCATGGCAAAGATTGCCTCGATATACACCTTACCCTGCTGCCATACCTGCATACTACCGGCGAATTAAAAACCAAACCTACACAGCACTCGGTAAAATCATTGCTCGAGTATGGCGTACAGCCCGATATTTTGGTTTGCCGCAGCATTTGTCCCATTGATGAAGAAATACGGCAAAAACTTGCCCGCTTTTGCAACGTGGCTCCCGAAGCTGTTATTGAGGCTATTGACGCGCAGACCATTTACCAGGTTCCTGTGCTTATGGAAAGTGAAAAGCTTGATGTGGTAGTGCTTAAAAAGCTTGGCCTTCCGGCAGATACTTTGCCAGATATGAAAAAATGGAACGAATTCCTTGACCGCCTCAGCCATCCAAAATATTCTATCCGCATTGCCCTGGTCGGAAAATATGTTGAGCTCAGGGATTCATATAAATCTATTGCGGAATCTTTTATACATGCAGGAGCTGCCAACGAAACCAAGGTTGAAATTGAGTGGATACATTCGGAAGATATTACAGAAGAGACTGTTGCCAGACAATTTGAAGGAATTCGGGGCGTTTTAGTTGCCCCGGGCTTTGGCAAACGTGGCATTGAAGGAAAAATTTCAGCTATAAAATACGCCAGGGAAAAACAGATTCCATTCCTTGGCATATGCCTTGGTATGCAATGCGCGGTAATTGAATTTGCCCGAAATGTACTTGGTTTTAAAGATGCCCACTCTACTGAAATGAACCCTGCCACTACGCACGCTGTAATTGACCTGCAGGAAGCCCAGAAGAAAGTTACCCGCATGGGAGGCACTATGCGTTTGGGAGCATATCCCTGCACGCTGAAAGAAGGCAGTAAGGTAAAACAGATATACCACGATGCGAAAGAAATAACTGAGCGTCACCGGCACCGTTATGAATTTAACAACGAATACTTCAGCGATTTTGAAAAAGCAGGGATGAAGGCTGTCGGTGTTCACCCCGAAGCGGGACTTGTTGAAATAATTGAGCTAAAAGACCATCCCTGGTTTATTGGTGTGCAGTTTCACCCGGAATATAAAAGTACCGTGGCCAACCCTCATCCTCTCTTTGTAGATTTTGTAAAAGCAGGACTACAGTATAAACCCACCCTTGAGACTGTAAAGAAGGAAAAGGTTTAGGTATCATTGAGGCTGCTGATAAAGCAAAATAATTGGTAAAATACATTTTCTTTTTTATTCCAATAATACGTTGTCTATCAATTATTTATAGCTATATTTGGAGAACTACCCTTATTTCTCTCGCTAACAAATCACTTAAACTCAATATCCCATTTTAAGGGACGCAATCAGTAAAATAATCCATATTGCGTAACTAATTACTACAATTACCGTAAAAAAAATGTTTGGCCAATCCTAAAGTATAGTGTATTAATTAATTATTAATAATAGAATTTACTACAGGAAAACTAAAAAAATCAGTATATTTTTGTACTTGTTAATACATTTTTCTGAAATACTATAACTTAATAAATAACTGCCCATATATGAAAAAAATTAACCTTATAGCTTTGGCAGTTTTATTGTTTGCAATTTTTGCCAATAATGTATCTGCCCAGACTGGAGTAGCAATAAATAATTCCGGCGCAGCCGCCAGCAATTGCGCCATTCTCGATGTCAATACAAGTAATGCCACATTAGGAATGCTGATTCCGCGGGTGAAGCTGGCTACCGGGACTACAACCTATGGCCTCTCGGGTACGGCAGCTCACCGCCTGCTGGTTTATAATAATACTACAGTCTCCAATGGTTCTCTTTCTTTATATCCCGGCTTTTATTTTTGGGACACCATACCCGCTACCGCACTTTGGGTTCCTTTTGTTACAGGGGGCAATACGGCGAATAGCGGATGGTTATTACAGGGTAATTACGGAACTGTTACATCGGCAGCACCTACCACTTATGGAGCTACAGCTATTAATACTCAAACTCCTGCGGCTAACTGGTTCGGAACCGCAGATTCAAAAGATATTGTTATTGGAACGGGTGGAATTGAAAGAATGCGCATTGGTGGAGGAGCTACAGCCACTGCCGGAAATATAGGCATCGGCATTGCTGCACCCACCAGCCTTTTACATGTGTATGACGGAACTAATTCTTTCGGGGGTTCAGGTGAATACCTTGTTACTATTGATGGAAGTCATACAACAGCAGGTTCAACTATGTATATTCCTTCCACAAGTTTAACCACGGGAAACCTGTTATATTTAAATGCCACCAATGCTTCAGCTACAGGTAATGCATTACTGGTGAATAATAGCGGCACCGGCGGTAATGGCATACAATGTACAGGGGGAGGCGCGCTTAATTATTCTTCCATATATGCCACCACAGCCGCCGCCGCCGCCGGAACAAATCCGGCTGTTACCACTTCAACCCACGCTATTTATGCTTCCATGACAGGCGGAGAACCATATAGTTTTGCATTATATGGCCAGGTGTTGGTTACTGCTACATATTCAGCCGGCACAATGGGTTATTTTTCTCCCAGTGATTATGGCATGACAGGATTCTGGGATGGTAATTACAGATATGGTGTTTATGGATATGGTTCCAATTATGGGGTATATGGCCTTTTGAGAAGCAGCGCTACACCTACCTCTGTCAGTTTCTATGCCGGCCCCGGTAAAACTTATGATGGTGTGCTTGGTGAAGCAAGCTCAGCTCCTATTACCGCTAGCGGAGACTATTATTATTTTGGCGTTCATGGTTCATATAGTGATTCCAGTTCCTCTTATTCCGGTTTAATGAGTGGTGGGGTTCTTGGCAGCGGCCAGGCTCATAGTGGACTTAAATCTTGGGCAGCCCTGGGGTATGAAACAAGTGGAGGTACCTGGTATGCAACTTATTATGACGGAACAGCTTCAGGTGCTTCAGGTGGAGGATATCTGCCGGATGCTGCTATTACTGGTATAGGTTCTGGTGGTTGCGGTGGTATTATTGGAAGTTGGACCAAGGGCGAAGTAATGGGGCAAGTTTCAGCCGGTGAATTGTTTGCTTCATATAACTTGGGCAATGCCTATACCTCAGGTTATTCTGCTGAAGTGGTGACACTGGATGATAAAAGAGTTGCAGCATATACCCTTACTTCTACCGACATTAAAGTATATAATGATGGAACAGGAACCTTAACAAACGGCAGGGCAAGTGTTAATTTTGATGAAAATTTCAGCGAACTTATAGGTGAAAATATACCGGTAGTTACTGTCACTCCAATGGGGCAATGCAATGGAGTTTACATCACCAATGTTACTTCCAAAGGGTTCGACATTATTGAATTAAACAACGGGAATTCAAATGTTGAATTCTCTTACATCGTGGTTGGCAAGCGGATTGATGCAGGAGGTAAACCGGAATTACCCGATGCGCTTAAGAAAAAAGATTTTGATGAAAACATGAAAGGTGTTATGCATAATGAAAATAATACTGAACAAAGTGGAAAACCTGTTTGGTGGGATGGAACGCAAATTCGGTTTGATGCACCGCCATCAGATAAAACAAATAAACAAGAGGATAAAAAGTGAAAGCCTTATTATTGATTGTACTGAATTTATTTTGCATTCCATTGTTTTCGCAGGTTAACAGAGGTATTGACGAAAGTAAAAAGATAGTATATACGCTTGCGAATGATTCAATGCTGGGAAGGGCAGCAGGTAGTTTAGGAGAAGTAAGGGCAAAGAATTACCTGGTAAGTTGTTATAAAAAAACAGGCTTAAAAACATTAAATGGAACATATATACAGAAGTTTACTTTCCCTAAAGACTCAACGCACACTGATACTGCAATGAACATAATTGGCATTATTGATAACAAAGGCGATTCAACTATTATTATTGGCGCGCATTACGACCATCTGGGTATGGGTGGGCCAAAATCACGTTCGTTAACCAGTAAAAAAATACATCCCGGAGCCGATGATAATGCCAGCGGAGTAGCTGCCTTGCTTCTGCTTGCCGAATACTTCTCTTCACCTTCAGTGAAGTTGGAAGGGGCCGGAAAGTATAATTATGTATTTATCGCTTTTTCAGCCGAGGAGGAGGGCCTTTATGGTTCCCGGGCGTATGTTGCCTCAATGAAAAAAACAGACAAAGTAAAGCTCATGATAAATTTGGTTATGGTTGGCAGGCTCGACAAGGAAAGGCCTGTTTTGAAAATAATGCATAGTGTAAAAGATAGCTGTTATGATTCATTGCTGGCTAAATTAACAGGGAATGCTTTTCAACTCCATCTGAGCCATGAAAACATTAATTATACGGATGCCGGAGCATTTGTGAAAAACAATATTCCTGCCCTGTCATTTACAACAGGCATGCACGATGATTATCATAAAACAACCGATGTAGCAGAAAAAATCAATTATGAGGGAATAAATTCTGTAACCAATTATATTGAAAATTTTATTGATGCAATTTGCAGAAAAAATAACAAAGATTAATAGTTGAGCCAATAAGAATGTGAGCAGGGATGAAAAAGTTTCTATATATATTATTAATTATATTGTTTCCCGCTTCAGGCATGTCCCAGGGCTTTATAAATATAACCAGCTCCTATATAAATATTTCCGGCGGAACTGCCGCTCATCCAATCTGTTTGGTAGTAGGCAATAATGGAACTGTTGGGGCTGTTACCGGTTCAATAACGCGCAATACTGCCGGAGGAATTATTTCGGAGGGAGAATTTAACCAGGTTTGGTGGCAGATTGGCACCGCCACCGGCAGCTATGTTATGCCATTTCAATATTCTACAACCAAATATATTCCGGTAACTTTTGACGTAATTAGTGCCGGTGCTCCCCTTGCAGCCTATGTAAAATTTGCCACCTGGCATGGCTATGGGCCTGATGCGGCTAATGGCAACGCTGCCGACCCCGCCGATAATGCTGTTTATATGCCATCAGATGCAGGTATGAATATGCATCCGTATTCATCAACTGTTTATTCTCCTTCCGCCACAAATGATTCGTATTATGTTGTTGACCGTTTTTGGATATTGGACCCGGGTACCTATACCACAAAACCATCGCCTAAAATTACCTTTACCTACATTGATGCAGGCTCCTCGGAAGTAGCTGCGCCAAATGTACTTACTGAAGCCAGCCTGCTTGCCCAGCGTTTTAATTCAACCACTGAAACCTGGGGCGATTGGCTTGGAGCTACAGGCACCGATGCAACAGGCGGTGGGTTAGGAACTGTCAGTACCGCTTCAGGAGCCACCGGAATCGGAGCAGCCAATTTTTTCCGTTCCTGGACACTTGCAAGTTCTTCCGCGCCGTTACCTGTACAATTGACGGCATTTACAGCGGAATGCCAGAATTATTTTGCCCTGCTGCAATGGACAGTTGCCACACAAAGCAACAATGACTATTTTACTATTGACAGGACGCAGGACGGCGTAAATTATCAAACTATTGCGGTTGTAAAAGGGGCGGGTAACAGCAGTGAACCAATTACTTATTCAGCTACTGACGAAAGCCCTTTAAATGGTATTTCATATTACAGAATTTCACAAACTGATTTTGACGGTCATACTGACAATCTTAATACAATTGTATATCAACCTTGTGAAAGCGCTAAAAGTGTAAATGCATTTGTAATAAATAACAACACCATTGATATAGAGATAAATTCGAATTCAACCGAAACCTATACAATTACAGTTATGAGCACATTGGGCCAAGTAGTTTCTACGCAAACTTATAATGCATCATTAGGATTGAATGATTATAAAATCTATACAAATGTCAGCAGGGGAATATATATATTGCAGGTTGCCGGGGTAAATAATGTTTACAACAAAAAACTTATTTTAGGCGACCTTTAAGATATTCTTTTTATGGCATTAAGCAATCTTGAACGCATGATTAAACTGGTTGAAGAGGTCTTCGATACCCGCAACGACCCCAACCAGCTTGATGTAAACCAGAAAGTAATTAAGCGTTTGGAAAAAATCCACCCTTCAGCGCTATCAGAGTATGATGATGGTAATGGCCCGGTGGCATGGATTTTAGTAATTCCAACAACATCGGAATTAATGAGGAAATTTGTTAACTCTAAAATAACCGAGAAAGAATTGTATGAATTAACTCCGCTTAAAGCGAAATATGATGCACTATATTTATGTTCTGCTTCGGTACTTGATGAATATCGTAATAAGGGCATTGCCAAAAAGCTGACTGTTCAGGCAATTGAAGATATCCGTAAAGACTATCCTATAAAATCACTCTTTGTCTGGGCATTCAGTAAAGAGGGTGAATCGCTTGCTGACAGCATAGCCCGGAAAGCTAAATTGCCATTGAAAAAAAGATAATGGCTACCCTAAGATTAAAAAGATTCTTACTCAGGCAATACCTGTTTGGTATTAAAATCAACTTTAATAATATGCCTGAATCGTTCAGCCTCCTCAATCATTAAATCGTCTCCCTCTTCATAATACCAGTTTACTATAACCCTCTTTCCCTTTTTCTGAATAGATTCTAATATTTTAAATGCCATATATAAACATTTGGAAGAGGCTGTAGTGAAATATTCAAGCTGAACATCTACTTCTGTAAGCTGATTAGGATGTTGCGAATATTGTTCGAGGCTTTCAATCAGAGGCCTGTAAAACTCAATGGCAACCTCCGGAAAAGACCTGCCTTTTATTTCAAGTTTACCCTTTTTGGCATCGAAGCTGATAGAAGGTGTTTTGGGCGTAACTTTAATTGCAAGAATATCCATGCCGAATAAAATTGTACAATCTTTTAGCTAATCCTTGATTCCTGAAACCAGCACAAAGTTAAAAGATTTCCTGTTTTTAGCAAAAAACAGAATCATTATTATTTAAGACTGTGCATATCATAGTCAAAAGTTCCACCTCTGTAATTTGTAAATAAAAAGTAATAATGCTACATTTGTTACTTATATCCTGGCAGATATTATGAAGGGTTGGAAGATATTTTGTTGTTTTACTTTCTTGTTCCTTGCTTCTCTCTCCTATTCCCAAAACATAAACCTTTCCAATTCACCTTACTGGGACGGGGAGTGTTACCTGGCAGTCAACCCTTTAAACCCCAAACATATAGTTACTGCATGGATTTATTTTTCAACATCAAATTTGAAAAACACCATTGCAACACGTTCATCATTTGATGGAGGCCAGACATGGGCGGCCCTGCAAACCCTTCCTCATGTATATCCCAGTTTTACCTGTGCCGACCCGACCATTTGTTTTGGCAAAGACAGTTGCGTTTATCTCGGGTATATTGACCTTTCAGGCTTGCAAGCCAGCGATTCGGGATATATAATGGTTGCCCGCTCTGTAAATGGAGGTATAAAATGGAGCACTCCTGTAAAAGCCATTGGCTGGAAAGATCAACCCAATCTGCCAATTGACCGCCCCTGGATAGCCGCAGACCAGACTAACGGACCATACTCAGGCAGGGTTTACCTCACCAGCCAGAATGCCTACTTCACTCCACAACCGCACTATCCCTGGTTTACCTATTCTGCCGACAGCGGCGCTACATGGACTCCTATAAAACAATTGGATGATAGCATTCCCTCCGGTACCATAACCGATGCCACTGCTTTTACTACGGTTGCGGCAAACGGTACTTTTTACGGAGCATATTATTCTTATTACACAAAATACAGTCCTTACCCGAGATTAGTGTTGGTTAAATCCGTCAACGGGGGAACTTCGTTTACACCCTATATCATCGCTGACTTTACGGCTGCTGATGTTATACCGGCTTCCGATTCCCTGCTTAAAAACGGAATATGTATTTCATCCAATCCTGCCGATACCACTAACCTGGTTCTGATTACCCCCTCCAACCATTTTGGCGAACCCGATATTGTTTCTTACAACTCCCACAGTGCCGGTAAAACATGGGCAGGGCCTGTTCGTTTAAATGATGACATTGCCGGGGCTTATGATACCTGCCACGATTTGAACTGGGGAAGTTTTGCCGCTAACGGAACCTATGCAGCCGTTTGGAGAGACAGGCGTCATACTGGCAAAGGCGATAGTGCGGCCTTCCAGATTTATGGTACAATATCGAAAAACGGTGGCGGCAGTTATAGCCCTAATTTCCTCATCAGCGATACTGTTTCACCTCCTGTTTATATTGAACACGGGGATGATTTCCTGGGATGCGGGGTAACAGATTCAAATGTTTATGCAGCTTGGAGCGATATGCGGACGGGCAAGGAAAATACTTTTTTTAATTCTACCGCAATGGATAAAATTCCTTTAGAAGTTTTATCTGTATCCGACAATTCGAATATTAAAGTTGATGCCTATCCTAATCCATTCCACAATCAGACTAATATTATGATTAGTTCTGCCATACCCTTGCAACAATGCAAACTTGAAATTTACAGTATTGATGGAAAAAAAGAAGGAGAATTGCAGATACCCGGCAACGGAACCTATAAACTCAGCTTTAGCTATCTTTCAGCAGGAACCTATTTATGGTCACTGGTAGAAAAAGATGGGGCCATAGCTCATGGCAAATGGGTAATTGAGTAAATATAAATTCTCCTGTTTCTGTTATCATAATTGCCTTCTGAATTCTTTCTTTCGCGGCAATTTTTTAGCCAATTGCTTCTTAAGTACTTGATTAAAATCAAGTTCAAATATTTCATTTTATGATAGAAATCATAGGGTCGTTACCTGAATTGAAACTATACTTACATGAAGAATTATAATCAATTAATAAAGAAGGGTTAAGACAGAATTAATATTAAATTTTAAGAAAAAATATGGATATGTTTACCAGTGCCCGCCGCGCCGAAAGTTATGCCACACCCACATCGTTCACAAAAAAAGAAATACCTGTTAAACCCGTTGCTCTAAAGGCTCTTGAAACTTTCGATACCATTTACCGGTCACTTTGCGCGGCCATGTATAATTATGCGCCTCTTTCAGGACATCCCGGAGGTTCAATATCTTCGGGGCGCATTGTATCCGGAATTCTTTATCATGCGCTCAATTATGATTTTTCAAATCCCGGCAGACACGATGCCGATATTCTCTCATACTCAGCCGGGCATAAGGCCCTTGGGCTTTACGCTCACTGGGCGCTCCGTGATGAGATTATGCGTATTGCGGCCCCGCAGCTTTTGCCTAAGGATATCAAGAACCGCCTGCGCCTTGAAGATTTGCTTGGTTTCAGGAGAAACCCTGTAAATAATACTCCATTGTTCAGGAAATTTAATTCAAAAGCGCTCGACGGGCATCCATCTCCTGCAACACCGTATATCCGCCTTTCTACAGGCGCATCAGGCGTGGGGCTTTGTTCCTCTATTGGCCTGGGTTTTGCAGCCGCAGATATGTACGGAAAAAATTGCCCTGCTATTCACATCATTGAAGGTGAAGGCGGATTAACACCCGGGCGTGTAAGCGAGGGGCTTGCTGCGGCAGGCACGGCTTCATTAAAAAATATTATCCTTCATATTGACTGGAACCAGGCTTCCATTGACTCGGATAATGTATGCAATGATGGGACCAAACCGGGCGATTATGTTCAGTGGAACCCGGCGGAACTTTGTTACCTGAACGACTGGAACGTGATTACTGTAAATGACGGTTTTGATTTTCAGCAGATTTTTGCAGCATTGAATATGGCAAGCAGAAACACAAAACATTGCGTCTTTACAAATGAACAACCCACAGCTATTGTTTATAAAACTGTTAAAGGGTGGAAATATGGAATAGAAGGGAAAAAATCTCATGGAGGCGGGCATCCTTTATGCAGCGCCGGATTCCAGGAGGCAATACAGCCTGTGCTTGAAATGACAGGAAAGAAAATTGAATTATGCACCGATGAGCAGCTTTGCAAAGGAGGTACAAACCAGGCAATGGTTGAGGAATGTTTCTGGGATGCTTTGGTTGTGATCAGGGAAGCTCTTGAAAATAACCCCCTGCTGACAACGACACTGGCAGAAAATACACTCGATTCTCAGAAGCGTCTTGACAGAGTGAAAAGAAAGCCCAGCAAAAACGCCCCTGATGTTTCAAAAATATATACTACCTCGTCGGCTTTGCCCGACACACTGAGGCTTACTCCGGGCACCAAAACAACATTACGCGGGGAGCTTGGTAAAGTACTGCAGCATTACAATCACCTTGGTAATGGGGCGGTACTTACCGCGGCAGCCGACCTGCTTGGCTCTACAAGTGTGGATGCTATAGGAAAAGAATTTGGTTCGGGATTTTACAACGCGGAAAAAAATCCATCATCGCGTACACTTTCCATAGGAGGAATTTGTGAAGATGCCATGTCGGGAATTATGTCGGGTATTTCTACTTTCGGGAATCATATAGGTGTATGTTCCTCGTATGGTGCATTTATTGCATCACTGGGGCATATAGCGGCAAGGCTTCATTCGATAGGCGCACAGGCAAAGCATGAAATTTCATCTGCTTCGCCTCCTGCCGGGAGTTGGGGGTATAATCCTTTTTTCCTGGTTTGCGCACACGCCGGAGTTAAAACAGGTGAAGACGGGCCTACACATGCCGACCCTCAGCCTCTTCAACTCCTGCAGGAGAATTTTCCCAAAGGCACTATGGTTACGCTCACTCCCTGGGACCCCCAGGAAATCTGGTACCTGGTTTCCGAAGCTCTGAGAAAACGTCCGGCAGTTATATGTCCTTTTGTAACACGTCCCGCGGAAAAAATTATTGACCGCGAAAAACTGGGACTTGCTCCTGCATCTGATGCAAAGAACGGAGTATACCAGTTGAGGGCATCTGTCGGAAAAAAAGCGGATGTGGCCATTGTGCTGCAGGGAAGCGATGTAGCATATGCTTTTGTGGAAGAGACCTTGCCCTTACTTATTGAAAATAATATTGACGCGGCTGTTTATTATGTTGCCAGCGCCGAGTTGTTTGATATGCTTCCGGAAGCAGAGCAGGAAAGAATATTCCCGGAAAAAATTGCGCGTGAAGCCATTGGCTTCAGTGGTTTCACCCTGCCGACATTATACCGCTGGATTGAATCCAATGCAGGCAGGAAACATTCTTTATACCCGTTTAAAAAAGGACATTTCCTGGGAAGCGGAAAAGCTGAAAGCGTAATGCTTGAAGCCGGGCTTGACGGCAATAGCCAGCTCAAAGCCATTACTGAATTTCTGAAAGAAAAAAAGGAAAAACTATCATTAACATTTTCATAAAATTCTATATATGACACATTTTGCAGAAAGAATTAAAATGCTGGGAACTGAAACTGCCTTTGCAGTATCAGCCGAAGCAGCAGCGTTTGCAGCCAAAGGCAACAAAATTTACCCCTTCCACCTGGGAGATATGAATATTGCAACACCTCCATCGGTTATGGAAGGAGCCATCAAAGCGATGAGGGAAGGTAAAACAGGTTATTGCCCGACGCCGGGAATACCGCAATTGCGCGAAGCGCTTGCAGCCAATATAAATGCTGCCAGGGGAACGGATTATACTATGGAAAATGTTTCCGTTCAACCCGGTGGAAAACCTGTAATAGGTAAGTTTATCCTGGCGCTTATGAACTCCGGTGATGAGGTTCTCTATCCCAATCCCGGTTACCCGATTTACGAATCGCAGATTGAATTTAACGGTGGCAAAGCAGTGCCTTATTCTTATGCTGAAGGAGAAAAGGACTTTGTCATGGATTTGCATTCCATAGAAGAAAAAATTACTTCGCGCACCAAGATTCTGATTCTCAATAACCTGCAAAATCCGACCGGCACCGAATGTTCAGATGAACAACTGAAAGCCATTGCCGCTATTGCCATAAAACATAATCTCTATGTGTTGAGTGACGAGGCCTATTTCGATATTCGCTACGAAGGAAAAAGTAAATCAATTACATCCATCCCGGGCATGAAGGAAAGGACGGTTATTCTTTATACCTTTTCCAAAAAATTTGCCATGGCAGGATGGAGGCTGGGCGCTGCTGTCGGGCCGAAAGAAATTATTGACGTTATTTCAAAGATTAACGTTAACCAGGAATCCTGTTCCAACCATTTTATACAATATGGAGCCCTGGCTGGATTAAGTGCTCCTTCAACCGAAACAAACAATATTCTCAAAATACTTAAGGAAAGGCGTGATACAGCTCACCAATTGTTAATTTCTGTTCCGGGAATACGGTGTTATAAACCTAACGCGACTTTTTATCTTTACCCGAATGTAACTGAGGCGATGAAGAACATGAATTTTTCCGATTACGAAACTTTTCGCAAGAAAGTGTTAGAAAACACCGGTGTTTCCTTCTGTACCCGGCAGCATTTCGGAAGGACCATTAAAGGTGAGAAAAACTTTTATATCCGTATTGCATATTCAGGAATCGCTATGAATGAATTAATTGAAGGGCTTGATAAATTCGGAAATTTCATCCGTGCCCAATCGGATGCAAACCTGGGAAAATCAGTTAAAAGTACTGGTAAACTGGCAGTACATTAATTAATAAACCGGTGGTTTTATAATAGCGCAAAATACCGTTGAATCGGAATCCGGATATTATCCCCCGACAGGACTTCCAGTTCTACCATCACCTCGTAATTTTCCCCGTTAATGCCGGGATACTTCATTGCTTCAATCTTAACGGGGAAAAATGTTATTCCATACATTTTTACGCCTCTATGCTTATAATCATTTATATTATGCTTACCTGCTTCTGCAACAGCTTCAGAGTGAGTCATCGCGGTTTTATTAAATCAATAACCTTACAAATTTAAATAAAAGATGATTTGAATCATGATAGTTATCACTTATATCTTTGAGCGTATACCCTCAACTGATTTTCTGTATAAAATCATATTATTACCTGATTTCAGTCATTTTAAATAATTAATAATGACAGCATTTTTGTATATAATGCGCAGAATGCTCTGAATTTTTCATTATTGCCTTTATATGAAACTCATATCTTTTTAGCATGAGAATACAAGTCACCACCTTATTACTTATAGCGTTTTTCAATTGTATAATGTTGCCTGCTATTGCCCAGGATGCATTTACCAATAAAGCGGAAGCTAAAAACATATTGAAAGATAATATAAAAGAAGGCAAGTGGATTGAATATTTGGATGAAACTATGAATGTTACGACGGATACTGGTGCCGCAAGCTACTACCGCCTTACTGATTATAAAGCAGGTAAGCCAACCGGAATAGTAAGAGGATATTATAAAAGCGGAAAATTATTTTATGTATATCCGGTAACGAATGGCAACGTAAATGGAATACAAAAAATATACTATGAGAATGGAAAATTAAAAGAGGAAGCCTCATTTTATGATGGAATAAAAAGCGGAATAGATAAAGAATATTACAAGAATGGAAATTTAAAGAGCGAAGCCGCTTTTACCAATGGTAAAATAAACGGAATGTTCAGAAAATATTATGCAGGCGGAAAACCCAGCGAGGAATATCCCTATACAAACGGAAAAGTGAATGGAGTGGTAAAATATTATTTCGAAGACGGAAAGTTAGAAGAGGAATATAGCATGACCAGCGACAGTATTAACGGAGTGAAAAAGATATACTATGAGAACGGAAAATTGAGGTATGAAACTCCTTATGTAAATGGTAAAATAAGCGGTATGGATAAAGAATATTATGAAAGCGGAAAATTAAAGTGTGAAACCCTGTACACCAAAGATGCACCCGGTGTTATAAATTATGATTGTGAATATGGAAGCGAAATTAAATAAGATGCCGGTTTTCGGGCTAAATACCCTGATTGACCACAATCAAATTCATTCATGACATGCCTCATTGGTTTGCCTTTCGTTATTTATTTTCTTCGCATTGTAGTTATTAACGTCAATTAAAATAATACACAATGGCAACTATATCAGCATTAATCAGGCAAGAGAAATCAACCGGTTTTGCGGCTGAAATTCAAAAAGGAGTGGAATATCATAAAAAGACGGCCGGTTATCTCATGGCTGCCGCAGCCCATCACTATAAAGCTGCCAACCAGCTTAATGACGGTAATTATGAAAATGCCACCAAATATGCTTTATTGGCAAAAGATTACTTGAATCTTGCCAAAGAAATTTTATCTGAGAATACAAAAACAGGTTCTGTAAGGAAAATAATTGCATTTTAATTGCAGTTAACTTACAGCCATTTAAAAATAAACACGCCATGGAAATCATCATACATGATAACAGAAAGATAGCCGAAATACAGGAAGAATTTTCCAGAATGTTTCCATACCTGAAGTTACATTTTTTCGGCAAACCGCATAAGGCCAACGGCAACGGAATTAAAAAACCAATGTTAGACCCATCTAAGACAATTGGCCAATGCAGGGAAAAACATTTGACAGGTGTATTAAGCATTGTACCTCAAATGACGGTTACGGATTTGAAAAAGGGCTTTAAGGAAAACTTCGGGCTATCTGTGCAGGTTTTCCGCAAAGTGGGCGATGACTGGCTTGAAACGGTGACCGAAATTTGGCCCCTGGAGAAGCACAATACCCATATAACCGAAGCAAATTCGGAAAATACGCTGGAAGTCGTTTGAAGTAATTTTCATTCTATCTTCATCTTAGAAGGCGTATTTAAGCCTTTGAAATGAGTGAGGATATCAGCGACAGCGAACTTTTAGAAAAATTCCGTATCGAAAGTACGCGTAATTATGCTTTTCACCTGCTTGTTACCAAGTACCAGAAACGCATTTACTGGCAGATACGCCGCATAGTTATTGACCATGATGATGCTAACGATGTGGTACAGAATACTTTTATTAAAGTATGGAAAAACCTGGGAAATTTTAAAGAAGCCTCGCAGCTTTATACCTGGCTTTACCGCATAGCGACCAATGAATCACTCACATTCCTTAAGCAAAAACGGGCGCCTTTGTATGTCCCATACGAGAGCGTAGAGAGGGGATTGTCGCGCAAGTTGCAGGATGATAATTACTTTAAAGGTGATGAAATAGAGAAAAAGCTACAGAAAGCTATATTGACCTTGCCTGAAAAACAGCGTATTGTATTCAATATGAGGTATTACGATGAAACTCCCTACGAAGAAATGTCGGGGGTATTGGAGACATCGGTAGGCGCTCTTAAAGCATCGTATCACCACGCAGTAAAGAAAATAGAGGATTTTTTGAAAAATAATTAAACTTCCCGAATATTGCAGTGTCAAATAAGTATAATGAAAGGTAAAAACGACATATTTAATGATGAAAGCCTTGAAAAAGAGGCTCCTATACTGGCAAGCATCCCCAAAAGGAACCCATATACGGTACCTGAGGGTTATTTTGACTCCCTTCCGTCTGCCATAATGGAAAAATGCCGCGAAAGCAAACCAATACCGGCAACAGGCTTTAAAATATTCTGGCTCTTCAGGCCCCAATGGATGATTGCAACTATGGTATGCGTTATTGGAATTACCTTTTTCTTGCGCCATAACCCTGTACCTGCAAGCCTTGAAACACTTACGGCACAGGTATCGGATTCCACCATTTATCAAAACCTGCAAAATAACATTGATTATGTGGATGTTAACACTTTGGAAGATGCCTTGCAGACGGAGAGCGTATCTGCTATTCCGGAACGTTCAGATTCTGCTAATAACCAGCAAGATATAGTTAATTATTTAATGAACCACAATGTAAATGCCTCAGATATTGAAAACGAACTTTAATACTATGAAAGCAACAAGAATTTTCAGCAAACCTGTTCTTAATATAATACTGCTCGCAATACTTAGCATGTTTACGCAGCCATTATTTGCACAGCAGCAAGACAGGCAGGACAGAATAGAGAACATGCACACAGCATATATAACTGAAAAAGTGGGGCTTACTCCCGAACAGGCTCAGAAGTTTTGGCCAGTATATAACCAGTTTAAAGCTGACCAGGATGAACTGCAAAAACAACGACGTGAAAATGCAAGAAAGGTTAAAGAGGCAGGCGGTATTGATAACATGAGCGACGCTGATGTGCAAAAACTTGTTGAAAATGAAATTGACATCAAAAGCCGCGAACTCGACCTGCATAAAAAGTATGTGGTAAAGTTCCAGGAAGTAATATCGCTTAAACAAGTGGCAAAGCTATTTATGGCGGAGGAACAGTTCAAACTCTACCTGTTAGAACAGCTTAAAAAGAGAAGGCAAGGCCGCGACCAGGAGTTTGTGCCGCAGTAATTTTAAATTCTATCTTACGTTATTAGTCAAATGCTTCAATGGAAAAGGTATGTGTATTTTGTGGAAATCCTCCAGAAAATAAAAATAAAGAACATATTATTCCAAAGTGGCTTCTTAAGCTTACAGGCAAGGAGCATTCCGAAATTTCAATAGGTTCTCATTGGGGAGATATGAAGGAAATTGTTTTTAATATCTCAGCTTTTACTTTCCCCTCATGTACAAAATGCAATACTGATTTTTCAAAAAAAGAGGGCTTAGTCAAACCAATAATTGAAAAAATAATAGAAGATCACTATGTTGATATAGACGAATTAATATTATTACTTGATTGGTTTGATAAAATAAGAATAAGTCTTTGGCTAGGAATACAGTTTCTCAATAAAGGAGTATTCAACATGGTGCCTAAATATTATATTAATACAAGGTTACGACTTAAAGACAGGTTTTTGGCTATTACGAATTGCTATGATAATACTAAAACATTAAAATGGATAGGTGTAAATACACTTTGTTTTATAATGAGTCCAACCTGTGTAACATTAAAAATCAATAACGTTATCTTTACGAACTGCTCATCTGATTTTGTGATTTCACGGCAACTCGGATTTCCCTATCCAATATTTGAAAGACCAAATCCAAATTCTGAACTAACCGACTTCCAATTCACATACGGAACAAATGAAGTGATGAATAGACTATTTAAAAGCAATCTTTATCAACCAAACATAATTATCAGCCAACCTATATTTAAGGAAAGCATGAAACTTCAACCTAAGTTTTATGATAATGAATACGTGAAAACAAATAGCTATAACTATGAGAACGGAGAAGGGATGTTATTTGCAACCCATGATAATTTCACCTATGTATTACAAAAAGATGAGGAATACCCTTTGGGCGCTGAAAACCCAAAACCTATGTTATATAAACTAAATAGACCAACACTTGAATTCCATATCGAACTTTTCGAATCAAAAAACTACAATTTAGAGTTATTAAATGAAGATGAAAAGAAAGCCCATTTTGAAGGCTTGAATGGTATAATTAATTATACAAAAGAACAAATACGGCAGTATGATTACTAATCTAAAGTTAATTATTTCTTTATCCTAAGTTCTATTAATATGTAATCGAATAAATTGAGCCATAGTCTCTCACGAACATTTTATTATGAGGAGTTTGTTCTATTAATACTCCGTATCCATGATCAAAATTAACTGGTGGGAACAAACTTCTTGCCGAAGTTAACCCATTTGTTCCTATCCAATGTATACCATCTTCTAATTTTACTTTTGCTATACCAACAATATAATTTGCTAGGTCAGTATGTTCTACAGTCTCCAAATGTTTTGAGCGTATTAATAGGGCATGTTGGGCATGTGGTCTTAGAAAAATTGAAGGCGCTGCCTTTCTCAAGTCCACAGTGTAAGTATTTGCACCTTTATAAAGCCCAGGAACATTTGCATCTTCATGAATTCCATCTGAGCAAACCAATAATAAGTATAAAAATTCTTCAGGCCCTGTCTGTCTTGGAATTACATTTTTATACTCCCTATCAAATATTCTAGTATGCCATGTATGAACTCCAAACCAAATAGCAACCCATACATTATCAACTAAGTCAATCCATCTGGTTCTGATTCCATAATGCTGTAGTATTGGTTCCCTAACTATATCATCTAACTCATTTATAAACTGCATGTGGTCAGCACATTCATTTACAAACTCTCCAATATGTTTATTTCTATTATGGAATCCCCCTGTTGTAGAAATATTTCTGAAAATTGTTGGTATTAGATTGTTATAAAGGTTATGTTGACCTCTCAAATAAACATTACCCAAAGTTCTATTCAAGTATTTAGCATATCCAATAAATTGAATCAATGTATGATATGATGCGATTTCGAAGACCGGTAAACTTAGACCTGTATGAAAAGTATGAATACTCTCAATTTTTGCGAAGTCGTTATTAAAAGCTGTTATCTTTTCCATAACAATATACACTATTCCATTCTAGCGAACTAACTCTTCCCTTTCGTCCTTTCCTTCCAAAGCTGGTTGAAGGATTTGGGAGCAACGGTTGGCAGTTCACGTCTGCTGCCCCAGGCATCTTTAAAGAACCTGCGCAGCATAAAGTTTTTTAACGAAGCTCCTCCTCTTTCCATACGGCTGCGCTTGAGCATGGCTTTGCGCCAGAATTTCCAGATAGTGTTTTCGCGGCGGGTAGTGAATTTTTCATCCACCGAGTCTTTGCGGTTAAGCAGCAACAGGTGATGAATGTCAATTTCCACAGGACAAACCTCGGTGCACCTGCCACAGAGTGATGAGGCATAACTGAGGTGCTTAAATTCTTTCATGCCTTTCATGCTGGGCGTAATAACAGAACCAATGGGACCGCTATAGGTTGTTCCGTAAGCATGGCCTCCTATGTTACGGTATATAGGGCAAGCATTGAGGCAGGCTCCGCAACGTATGCAGTTGAGCGCCCTGCGTTGTTCTTTGCGGGCAAGCAAATCGCTGCGGCCATTATCAAGCAGTACCACATACATTTCCTCCGGCCCATCTTCTTCGCCGGGCTGGCGCGGACCGGTAAGTATATTATTATAAACGGTAACCCGTTGCCCGGTGCCGTGCGTGGCAAGCAAGGGCAAAAAGAGGTCGAGGTCGGTTAATGAGGGAATAATTTTTTCAATGCCTACTATGGCTATATGTACCTTGGGGAAAGCGACAGACATGAATGCATTTCCTTCATTTTCGCTTACTTCGACACCTCCAATATCGGCAATAAGAAAGTTGCCGCCGGTAATTCCGGCATCTGCCTTAGGATACTTTTCCCTGAGCATTTTCCGCACATAAGCAGTTACCTGTTCAGGTGTCCAATCAATGGGAGTGCCTTTTTTTTCGTGAAACAGTTTGGCAACATCCTCTTTCGATTTGTGCATAGCAGGGGTAACTATGTGGTAAGGAGGTTCGTTATCCATTTGCTGTATAACCTCGCCCAAGTCTGTCTCCAGGCTTTCTATGTTGTGTTTTTCGCATATATGGTTAACGTCCACCTCTTCGGTAACCATTGATTTGGACTTAACCAGCATTTTGGCATTAACCCGTTTCAGAATATCAATTATCTCCTTCATTGCCACTTCGGCATCAGGAGCCCAGAGAACTTTGCCGCCATTCTTTTTAAAATTTGTTTCAAACTCAATAAGGTATTTCTCCATGTTTTCGGTAACCTTATTTTTTATGGCGGAAGCTTTCTTGCGGGCAAGCGGTAGGTTGGAATATTGCTGTTTGCCGATAATTACCTTTTTATCGTATTGGCCTATATTAAAGTTCAGTTTCCTTTTGTGTTCAACATCAAAAGCCTTTGCTTCTGCATTTTTAAGGAACTTCTCAAGCTGTGCGGACATATATGTTTAATCTGTTAACACTCTATTTTACGAACTCTGTCAGTATGTCTTCCGCCTTCAAATGGAGTAGAAATAAATGCATCAACGCATTTCTCAGCTTCATTTTCATCCATAAAGCGGGCAGGCAATGCCATTACATTGGCATCGTTGTGCTGGCGAGCGAGCAAGGCAATTTCTTCTTTCCAGCAAAGGGCAGAACGCACACCGGGGTGGCGGTTGGCAGTCATATTAACCCCGTTGCCGCTGCCACAAATAACTATTCCGAGGTCTGCTTCTCTCTTCTCTACCGCGTTTGCAACAGGATGCGCAAAGTCTGGATAATCGGCGCGCTCGGCTGAACTGGTACCGAAATCGGTTACCTCAATTCCTTCCTTCAGCAGGTATGCCTTTACTTTTTCTTTCAGTTCGTATCCTGCATGGTCGGCACCGATAGCTATTTTCATTACTTTGCTGTTTTTATTAAGGCGTAAAGTTATTAGTTTTATGTTTCATTTTTTCGTAACTGAAAAAAATCACTGCAATTTTGCAGTATCTATGCAATTTATTTTACCTTCGGCCTTTATTAATGAAAGATTTCATGAACGATATTAAATTGTCTTTATTAAAAAACAAAAAAATATGAGCACATTTGAAATCAAAAAAATCCTTATACCTGTTGATTTTTCAGGTAGCGGCGAAAAGGTTCTGGCGCAAGCCACATCAATGGCTAAAAAAACAAATGCAGCTATTACCCTGATACATGTTCTTGAAGGACATTTAGGAAATAATGCCTCTAATCTTTTCGGCTTATCTCTTTCAAATAGTGAGAAATACAAAGAAGCAATAGTAGATTGGACTAAACAAAAAATGGATGAGTATAAGAAGAAACTTTTAAAGAATGGGATAAGTAAAGTCAACTGCGTAGTTGAGAAAGGTTCGCCATATAAGAAAATAGTGGCTGTAGCTAAAAGGATAAATGCGGATATTATTATTATGGGAACCCATGGTGTTTCGGGAGTAAGGGAGCTTGTAATAGGAAGTAATACTTTCCGGGTAGTCAGTGAAGCACCTTGCCCTGTTCTGTCTATTCAAAAAAATGTAAATAATGCAGGTTTCAATGAAATCTTGCTTCCTTTTCGCGATAAGGCCCATTCGAGGGAAAAAGTAGAGCACGCCATTGTAATGGCAAAAATGTATGGCGCAACAATACATGTATTAGGCATAAGTTATGATTCTTCAGCATCTGGTATTAAAAAATTAAATCTTGAGGCTGATCAGATAAAACGAATTATGCAAAAACAGGGAATAGAATGTACGACAGAAGTAGTGAATGGGGATTATGTGGCGAAATTTATTTTTGAGCACGCAAAAAAGAAAAAGGCTGATTTAATAGTAGTTATGTCCGATATGGATAAAATGGGCATTTCGGAATATGTTGTCGGGCCATTTATACAGCAAATTATAAATCATTCTTCTATCCCGGTGTTAAGTATTCATCCTAATATTAATTATAATAACCTTGCCGGTTCTGGTGGCTGGTCATTTTGGGATTAAATTCAGATAAGGGATTACACCCTGATTCCGATTACAAGAATATCGTCAACCTGCTCCAGGTTGCCCTTCCATTCATTAAATGTTTTATTCAGTACTTGCTTTTGTTCAGCCATTGGCTGATGGCTAATTGCTAATAGCTTTTCCTGCAATTTTTTGTATTTGAATTTTTTGCCCTGCGGCCCGCCAAATTGGTCGGCATAACCATCGCTGAAAAGGTATAAAACACTATCCTTTGCATTTTCAATAATATGATTGGTGAAGGGTTTCATAACAGGGAAATATCCTATCGGTTGCTTATCGGCAATAATTTCTTTCATCTTTCCGTTGTGCGCGTACCATAAAGGGTTATTGGCACCGCTCCACTCAATTTCTTTTGTTTTAAGGTTCAGCCGTGCAAGAGAAATATCCATTCCATCCTTGCTTTCATTATCTTCCCCGCTTTGTCTCAATTCTTTAATAACCCTGTCCCTGAGCCTGTTTAGTATTTCTGCCGGCGTCAGCAATTGGGGGTCTGCCATTATTTCATTTAAGAAAGCTACGCCAAGCATGCTCATAAATCCTCCCGGTACGCCATGCCCGGTACAATCAACCGCAGCAAAATAATAATGCCCTTGCTTTTCCACCCCCCCAGTGAAAATCACCGCTTACTATGTCTTTGGGTTTAAACAAAATAAAATGGTCGGGTAAATGCATGCTAACCCTTTCCTCTTCCTTCAGGAGGGCGTTCTGTATTCTTTTCGCATAATTAATGGAATCAATAATGTTTTTGTTTTTTTCTTCAATTATTTTTTTCTGTTCTTCCGTTTCTCTGTTTTTAATTTCAATGAATGTTTTTTGCTTGTTTGTTATCCGCAAGGAGCGGTATATAAATCCTGCAAATACAAGCACTAAAATGAGGCCGCTTACAACCGACCAGACTATGATTTTCTGCTTTCGTTTATCTTCCTCTGCCAGCAGATTTTTCCTGTCCTGCTCAGCTTTTTGTGCTGCTTCTTTTTTCTCAAATTCATAGGTCATCTCCTTGCGGGTCATCGTTTTGTTTTTATCCAGGTTGAACAAGGTGTCTTTTAACACCATTGCTTTTTTGTAATATTCTATTTCCGGTTTATAGCGCCCTGTTGTGTCATACAGCATGGAGATTGATTCATACATTTGCCTTAAATCATTTCTGTCGCCCATGCTGTCGAAAAGAGCGATTGCTTTTTTCAGATAATTTTCCGCCTCTTTAAATTTTCCGGTTTTGGTATAAAGGCCGCCGATATTGCCCAGGTTAATAGCCATTCCGTGATTATCACCTATTTCTTCATCCATTTTCAATGATTTCAGGTCGTATTCCAATGCTTTCGTGTGGTCGCCTTTGTCATCGTAAACATTCCCTAAGTTGCCAAGGTTCATTGCCTGCGATTGCTTATCTCCAAGTTCCTCCGCGACTTTCAATGCCTTCATGTCATATTCAATTGCCTTAGGGTAATTGTGCTGGTCGTCATATATATTTCCTATGTCGCCGAAGTTGAAAGCAATTCCTACTTTATCCCCTATTTCTTCATCGAGCTTCAATGATTTCAGGTCATAGTCTAATGCCCTGAAGTAATCTTGCTGGTCGCAATAGATTCCACCTATGTTGCCAAGGGTATTTGCCTGCAATTGCTTGTCGCCTATTTCCTCCGCCATTTTCAATGTCTTCAGGTGATAATCCAACGCTCTGGGGTAATCGCCCTGTGCATAATAGACATTTCCCATGTTGCCAAGGTTTTTTGCCTGCAATTGCGTATCCTTAATTTCTTCACCCTTTTTAAATGCCTTCTGATAAAAATCCAGCGCTTTGGAGTAATCACCCTGCTCTTTATAAACATTCCCGATATTGCCAAGGTTTTTTGCCTGCATTTGTTTATCTCCCATTTGCTCCGCCATTTTTAAGGCCCTCAGGTCATAACTCAGCGCGTCGGAGTAATTGCCTTTTAAATAATACCCCAGGCCTGCATTCAGGCAGGCGTTAGCTTCACCATTAGTCCAGTTAAGGTTTTTAGATAATTTTTCAGCCTGTTGTGCAAGCAATATGGTTGTATCGGGTTTAATATTTTGCAGCGCATGGGCAAGGGCTATAAGCTGGTTTACTTTATTGGTATCGTCTTTACAGGTTTTCAGAATATTCTTCAGCGAGTCAATTTTATGGCTCTGTGCCTTAAGAACAACAAAGGATAAACTATAGATTATAAATATTATTGCAGTTACAATATACCTCATAATATAGCAAAATTAAATAATAATTGCCTGTAATTTTGTTTTTTTCCTAAAAGGTATTAGATTTACTACCCCTAATTTATCTCTAACAAAGAAATTATACTCCGATATGAAACATTTTTACTTTTCTAAAATTACAAAGCCAGGCGTTAAATTAGCAATAGCATTTGTATGCTTATTTGGCTTTGCCAATGCACAATTAGTTAGTCTTTTGGCAGGTTCTTCTACACAAGCATCCGGCGCAGCCAATAACGCAACAGGCACTAAGGCAACTTTCGATAATCCACAGGGTGTTACCACTGATGGAAGCGGTAATTTATATGTTGCAGATATGAATAATTTCCTGATACGAAAGATTGTTATTGCTTCTCCCAGCGCAGTTACAACCTTAGCCGGTAATACCAATGGGGGGTTTACTAATGGAACAGGCACAGCAGCAGCATTTAATCAACCCGTGGCAGTAGCTTACTACGGAGGCGATTTATACGTTGCCGACGAAGGCAATAATGCAATAAGAAAAATTGTTGTTTCTACCGGGGTTGTGACTACCCTGGCTGGTTCTACCGCAGGTACAAGCGGCTCTACCAATGGAACAGGCACTGCGGCAAAGTTTAATTCTCCGGATGGTATTGCTGTTGAATCAGGCGGAGCAGATTTATATGTAGCCGAGTTTGGTAATAATGATATACGGAAAATTGTTATTTCAAGCGGCGCGGTAACCACCCTAGCGGGGCAAACTGCAGCAGGCTCTGCCAATGGAACAGGAACAGCGGCAAAATTTAACCAGCCCGCAGGATTAATTGCCGATGCAAGCGGGAATTTATATGTGGCTGATTGGGCTAATAACCTGATACGAAAGATAGTTATTTCTTCGGGAGTAGTAACAACATTCGCTGGCAATATCGCCGGAGGAGCATCTGACGGGAAAGGCACTGCGGCAAGTTTCAGTTATCCGTCCGCAATTGTTGAAGATGCTTTCGGCAATTTATATGTAACGGATGAGAATAACAATGAAGTACGAAAAATTATCATCTCAAGCGCAACGGTTACTACGTATGCTGGTTCTTCTCCCACTTCTGGCTATATTAATGGATTGGGCGGAAATGCAGAATTTTATACCCCAAATGGAATAACAGTTGATGACAGTGACAATGTTTATGTGAGTGATCAGCAGAATAATGACATGCGAAAAATAGTTCCATACTTAGCCAGTTTTGAAGCCAATAATACTGCTCCTTGTTCCGGCAACTCAATACAATTCACTGATACTTCTGCTGATGCGCAAACAAGCTGGAGTTGGACTTTCCAGGGCGGCACCCCGGCAACTTCAACTGCGGCAAGTCCCACAATAACATACAATACCGCAGGCACCTATAGTGTATCGCTTACATCTGCCAATTCATATGCAAAAACAACCAATAGCCAAACCGGGTATATAACTGTAAATGCAAGCCCCACCATTACTATTACAGGCACTACAACAATATGCGACGGAGCGAGCACAACACTTACGGCTTCGGGAACAGACACGTATTCCTGGACAGGCGGACCGCCTGCGGCAAATTATACCGTATCGCCAACTACTACAACTACCTATACTGTTATAGGTACAGCTATTTTCTCAACAGGCTGTACAGATTCCGCCACACAGGTTGTGACAGTGAACCCATTGCCCACAGTAACGATAAGTGGAACATCAACAATATGCGATGGCTCTAATACTACACTTACAGCATCAGGAGCCAATACATACGCATGGAGCCCGGCTACAGACCTGAGCGCAACCACAGGAAGCCCTGTTACAGCAAGCCCGACAACTACAACTACCTATACAGTTACAGGCACAAACACAGTAACTTCTTGTTCTAATATCGCAAAACAAGCGGTTACGGTGGATCCGTTGCCCGTTGTAACCATAAGCGGAACAACGTCAATTTGTGATGGCTCTAATACTATACTCACGGCATCAGGAGCCAATACATATACATGGAGCCCCGCAACAGGCCTTAGTGAGACCACAGGAAATTCCGTTACTGCAAACCCGACAATTACAACTACTTAATACTATTACAGGCACAAACACAGTAACTTCTTGTTCCAATACCGTAACACAAGTGATAACAGTAAACCCCTTACCAACGGTAAGCATAGGAGGGACAACAACAATTTGCAATGGTTCCAATACTACCCTTACCGCATCAGGAGCTAATACTTATGTTTGGACCGGAGGCCCAAGTACGGCAGGTTATACTGTTTCACCAACAACCAATACCAGCTATACAGTCACAGGAACAACCACTGCTACAGGTTGTATTAATACATCCTCAGTATCGGTGACAGTGCAAACCACCCCGACAGTAACCATTACCGGAACCTCAACAATATGCGATGGCTCCAATACTACACTTACTGCATCAGGAGCGAATACATACACATGGACAGGCGGGCCAGCCACAGCGACTTATACTGTATCTCCTGCAACTACTACTACATATACCGTTACCGGAACAAACACTGCAGATGGTTGTACAAATACAGCTACACAGCAAGTTAAGGTGAATGCATTGCCTTCAGTAACCATAAGCGGAACAACTACAATTTGCGATGGTGCAAACACCACCCTTACCGCAAACGGTGCCAATACATATTTATGGACAGGTGGCCCGGGTACAGCTTCTTATAATGTATCACCTACAACAACTACTACGTACACGGTTACCGGAACAAACACATCAACCGGTTGTATAAATACAGCTACACAGGCAGTAACCGTAAATTCCCTGCCCATTGTAACCATAAGCGGAACAACTACAATTTGCGATGGAGGAAACACCAACCTTACCGCAAACGGCGCTAATTCATACACCTGGAGCCCTTTAACCGGTTTAAACTTAACAACGGGAGCCAGCGTAACTGCATCCCCAACAAGTAATACAACTTATACTATCACAGGGACTAATACAGTAACAGGATGTTCAAATACGGTTACGCAATTATTAACAGTAAACCCTACCCCTACAATAACTGTATCTCCGGATGCTCCAACTTTATGCACCGGCGGAAATGTAACTTTGACCGCGGGTGGCATCAGTAATTATACATGGAATACGGGCGCTACCACATCAACTATTAATGTAAGCCCTACTGCAACTACAACATATACACTTAACGGAAGCTCGTCTGCCGGCTGTACAGGAACAGCGGCTACTGCAACCGTTACGGTAGCTTCTTCTTTAAATGTATTCATCAGCCCGGCAGCACCGAGTATATGTAACGGGGACAGTGTAACTCTTAACGGGAATGGAGCCGCCACCTTTACATGGAAACCTGCCACCGGCTTAAGTTGCACGGCATGCGCAAGTCCTGTTGCTAATCCCACGGTAACAATAACATATACGGTTATAGGAACAAGCGGAGTTTGTTCTGATTCTGCAAAGGCAACCCTTACGGTAAACCCGACGCCAACTGTTACTGCCTTAGCTGGTTCAGCATCAATATGTGCTGGCAACTCAACTTCTATTAATGCAGGTGGTGCAACATCATATACATGGCTGCCTTCTACTGGCCTGAACTCTACTACAGGAGCATCTGTTACTGCTTCGCCTACCGCTACAACTACCTATACGGTTACCGGTACTAATTCCTTCTCCTGCTCAAGCACTGCTGTACAGATTATAACTATAAACCCATTGCCGGCACTTAGCATTGGCGGTACAACAACCATATGTAATGGTTCAGGTACGCTTTTGACTGCTTCGGGGGCCAATACTTATATATGGACTTCGGGGCCAAGCACACCGAGCTATAGCGTTACGCCTACAACCAATACTACCTATACGGTTACAGGTACCAATACTGTAACCAGTTGCAGCAATACTATCTCGCAACTTGTAACGGTTAATGCTACTCCTACAGTTTCTATTACAGGTACTTCAACCATATGCAATGGAGCGGGCACCACACTTACTGCCTCAGGAGCCAACACATATTCATGGTCTGGAGGACCGGCAACGGCAACTTATTCCGTAACGCCAACTGCTTCAACAACATATTCCGTTACAGGTACAAATACTTCGGATGGTTGTACCAATACAGCTACACAGGCTGTAACGGTAAATCCTCTGCCTGTAATAAGTATAGGCGGGGCAGATTCTGTATGCAGTGGCTCAAGTACCACATTAACGGCTTCCGGTGGTAATACTTATGTATGGAACACCGGGATTACTACAGCAAGTTATAGTGCCTCACCAACAGCCAATACCACTTATACCGTTACCGGAACAAACACTGTTACATCTTGTTCTAATACTGCATCACAGTTAATAACTGTAATTCCATTGCCATCAGTAATTATAACAACAAGTAATACATCGATATGTAATGGAGGCAGTACAACCCTTACCGCAAGCGGTGCCAACACTTATGTATGGACCGGGGGGCCAAGCACTCCAAGTTATGATGTATCTCCAACTATCAATACTACTTATACGGTTACCGGAACCAATACTGTGACATCCTGTTCCAATAGCTCCACACAACTGGTAACAGTAAATTCATTACCATTGGTAACAATTACAGGAGCCACATCCTTAATCTGTAACAAAACTGATTTGCTTACTGCAAATGTTACCGGTAGTTCACCATTTACTTTTAACTGGAGCACTTCCGGAACGAATGATACAGTTATTGTTAAAACTCCCAATACTTACAGTGTAACCGTTACCGATAAAAACAGTTGCAGTTCCAATGCCGGTTTTGTTGTAAACAGTGACTCAGTTCCTGCTGCCCAGATATGTGTAGTATCTGTTGATACAGGCTCTGTACATAATGTAATAGTATGGGATAAAGCCGGGTTAAACCATGTAGATAGCCTGAAGATATATTACCTGAACTCTGCATCGGTCTGGCAGTTAATAAAGGAACTCCCGTTCTCGGCTCCAAACTATTTTGTAGATACCTTATCTATCAATAACCCCAATGCCAATACGGTAAGGTACGATTTAACCGCGGTAGATTCCTGCGGCAATGAAGAACCTATGTCAGAAAGCCCATGGCAAAACACCATGTATATTAACCAGTCTCCTCCCGGTACATTTATCTGGTCGGGTACCGGCTACCTGAAGCAGGGGGTTGCACTTCCTGTAATTACCTATTACCTCTACCGCGACAGTATCAGTAACGGTAACTGGGTTGCTATTGATTCTATATCGGGTACACAGAATAAAATGTCGGATGCGGCTTACCTGGCAAATCCGGGCAATTATACATTATCGAGGTGGAGGGTAGAAGCCAAGTTAAGCGATTCGGTAAATTCAGGAGGATGTACCTTGCCCAATTTAAGGCCACAGGCCATCAATAATACCGGAACACGCAGCAATACTGCACATTTTGTAACATTTACCGCTGCGCCTGTCTTAACCTCAAAGTCGGGTTCAATTACGGTTTATCCAAACCCGTCCTCTAATGGTGTGTTCACAGTTCAGTGGTCAGAGGTCAGTGGCCAGTCATCAGCAGAGGTTTATAATGTGCTGGGTGAAAAAGTATATTCTCAACTGACAATTCACAATTCACAATTCACAATTAATTTGGAAAACCAGCCATCCGGGGTTTATTTTGTGAAGGTTACCAGTAATACTTCAACACAAACTGTTAAGCTGATTATACAGAAATAGATTGAATTACAGGAAAATCCCCGTCAGAATTGCCGGGGATTTTTTATTTTTCGGAGCATAAACTATTTCTACCCCTTGCCACTTTGCGGTCTTCGACAAGCTCAGACGGACGGTAGTGTGTCATGTTGAAATTGTCGAAATCTATACCAATAAATAAAATTAACACGTTCGTAGGTCTTCGACAAGCTCAGACGGACAATAATACTTTTTAATGGTGGTGGCCTCCATGGCTGTGTCCATGGCCATGTTCCTCTTCTTCAGATGAATGCCTCCCTGTTTTCTTATCATTCACTTTTCTTGAGAATGAAATAAGCCTGTGTTCTATCAGATGGTGAATAGGTTGAATGGTTGAAACGAGAATAATATTAATTAACATGAAAAAAATGGGGTTATGGTGGGTCCATTCGGTAACAACCGGATGCAGGAGTACTTCAATAAACTGGAAGAATAATAAAACAGCTACAAAACCTACAAAATCAATTGTTTTCCGGGATATTTTCAAACGGCTTAATATGAAGAGGCATAGAAACACGACAAGTATAATGGAGAATATCCCCAGGTATTGAAGGTGTTCTTTGGCTTCAAGCTTCTGTTCTTCTTTTTCCTGCTCCTCTTTTTCGGCTGCTTGCTTTCTCTCCATCTCGTACGCCATGGCTTTGCGTGTCATCTCTGTATTTTTATCAATGTTGAACAGGGTATCCTTTAATACCATCGCTTTTTTATAATAGGCAATTTCTAATTTGTATTGCCCCGTAGTATCATAGAGTTTAGATATTTCCTCATCCACTTGCCTTAAAATATTTCTATCGCCAATACTGTCGCTAAGTGAAATTGCACGTTTAAGGTACTCCTCTGCATCGTTAAACTTACCTGTTTTGGTATAAAGGGAACCGATGTTGCTAAGATTAATAGCCATGCCGCTTTTATCTCCAATTTCTTGATACATTTTTAATGAATTCATGTCAAACTCTAATGCTTTGTGGTAATTGTGCAGGTCATTAAATACATTCCCAATGTTTCCGAGATTCAGGGCCTGCGATTGTTTATCTCCAATTTCCTTTGCTATTTTTAAGGCTTTCAGATCGTAGTCCAATGCTTTGAGAAAATCGCCCTGAGCATCATAGAACGTTCCTATGTCACCGAGGTTGAAAGCAATTCCGCCTTTATCACCTGTTTCCTCATCTATTTTCAATGACTTCTGGTCATATTCAATTGCTTTTGCATAATCGTGCCGATTGCTGTAAATATCCCCAATGGCATCAAGGGTATTGGCCTCCAGGTCCTTATCCTTTCTTTCATCAGCTATTTTTAATGTCTGCAATTGGTAATCGAGCGCTTTTGGGTAATCGCCCTGCTCCTTATAAACATTTCCTATGTTGCCAAGACTAAATGCCCGTAATTGCTCATCTTTTATTTCTTCGGCTATTTTTGATGCCCTCTCATAAAATTCCAATGCATTGAAATAATCATTCTGGTGTTCGTAAACCTCTCCGATATTATTAAGAATTTTTGCCTGTACTTGCTTATTTCCAATGCCCTCATTTATTTTCAATGCCATCTTGTAATAATCAATCGCTTTAGGATAGTCATTTTTTGTAAAATATGCAACCCCTGTAATAGCGCAGGCCCTGGCCTCTCCTTTTTCCCATGCGAGGTTTTTAGATAAATCATTAGCACGTTGGGCAATAGAAATGGATGTATCGGGATTTGCTGAAAGAAAAGCGCCTGCCAAGTCGTTTAAGTGATTTACCTTGTTTGTATCATCCCTGTCGGCTTTTAAAACATTACGCAGCGAATCAATCTCACGGCTCTGAGCTTTAACAGTGAAAAACGAAAAGTGAAAAGCCAACAATAATACTGCAACAGCTATGTGTTTCATAATATGGTAAAAATTAATATGATTGATTCGGTGTCTTTATTTTCATAAAATCAGGATGCGTACCACGCATATAAGTCCTGTAAATGTTTAAACCAAAGTGGACTGTCAAAGATAGAAATAAAAAAGAAAAAATCAGCCTGGATGATAACCCCGCATCCCGATAGTTATCGGGATGCGGGGCTTTTTTATTTTATGTAAAACCCTGTAACCCGGGCTCGGGATAAGAAAATAAGTAATCCCGTCACTGCTGCGAATGCCCAATCTTCCACAATGATGAAGAAAAGCAAATGCTACCTCAAACTTCCTTAGTTTTGTTTTTGCATGCGGCTCTCAAAACAAAAAAAAGCGCTGTTTATACTGGTAGGCATTGCAGTAATTATAAAACTGATAATTCTGCATGGGGTCGGCAATTTCCGTGTTTGGGAGGAGAATGAAATAGCCCTGAATTATTTGAAAACGGGGCAAATGGCATACTACCGCGACGGAGTTATGGTCTATAATTTTGGCTTCCCTGTCTATCCCTTTTTACTGATAATATTATATAAACTCTTCGGGGTCAATTATGCCTATGCAGCTATTCTTAATATCATTTTTTCAGCGCTTACCGCCGTACTTTTTTATGATGTACTTGATGCTTTCTTTGAAAGGTTTAATCTTCCTCAAAAAGTAAAAGAGTGGAAAACCGGGATACTTCTTTTATCAGTGGCAGCCTGTTTGTTTCATCCTCTTATAATGTATTACGAATTAAAAAATGTGCATCCCTTTGCCATGTATGTCTTTTTATATGTATGGGGTCTATGGATGATGGTAAAATATTTTGAGAAGAGCACATGGCGTAACCTTACCTTATATGCCCTTGCAACGGGGCTTATTACATTGGCACGTGCAACGCTGGTGACTTTATTACTGCCATTTTTCTTTTGGTTATTGCAGAGAGACAAGATTAAAAAAACCTTTTCAAAAATGGTTTATATAATTGTAATTGCTTCTTTATTTTCAATTATATGGATGCTTAATGTTCATTATAAAGTTGATTCCGGAAATTTGATGCCCAATTTAGGCAAGGGCATGTGGATGGGTTCATTACCGCAGACGGAAGGCTCAAATAATTTCCCTGACGGACGGACATTTTACTCCGCTTTAGCGGACAGCGACCTAATGGTTATCTCAAAAATTCCTCCTGCCCGCCGCGACTCTTTTTACAGGGAAAAATATATGAATACACTTAAAAATCATCCCAGGCAGATTGCAAAACTATTTTTTATCAAGTTCAAAAATTTCTGGCTTTTCCGCAAGGCAATAGGTGTGGATTATCCTGAATGGGTTCAAAAATTGATACCTGTCTATAAAGGCGTATATGTTATAATCTTATTGCTTGCTTTAGTTACGGCTATAATAATAGGGCGACAAGCGTTTATTCTTTTATCAGTTCCTTTTGCAGTATCTTTAATGCATGCTGTAGTTTATGTTGAAACCCGTCACCGCATTATGTTCGAGCCAGTACTCATTTTTTTGGCTATTATTGGCGTAGCATTATTAATAAACAAAGTAAAAAGAGAATCAGTAACTCATAATTTATAATTCATAACTCAGTACTCGTTTACGGTTTATAAACGCCGATAAGTGTCTTTTCAATAAGTTTTTTAGGAAGCGCACGGCTAAAGAAAGCGCCGGCTTTATTCGGGAACCCCGGAATAACTTCAGCTTTTCCTTCAAGTAAGGCAGTTATTGCAATTTTGGCCACATCATCCGGTTCCATATTAAAACGTTCAGCCTGTTTCACTGCATTTTTCATTCCTTTCATTCCTGCCCTGTCCATAAAATAAGTGTCGGTTGGTCCGGGGCTAAGGCAGGTAACCGAAATATTTTCAGGTTTCAGTTCGTTGTGTATGGCGCGTGAAAAAGAAAGTACAAACGCTTTGGTGGCAGAATAAACTCCTAAATAAGGAACAGCCTGGTAAGCCGCAGTACTGGCAACATTTAATATATAGCTTTTACCCTTGTGCTTTTTCAGTGTCGGAATCATTAAATAAGTTAGCTGAACGAGGCTTTGCATATTGAGATGCATCATATTCAATTGTTCTTCTAATGATAACTTATCAAATGCTCCGCCAAGCCCATAACCGGCGTTATTGATTAAAACCGAAACGTCATAATTTTTCGAATTACACCAATCGGCAATATTTTTTGCTGAATCGGGGGCGGAAATATCTGCAACAAAAAAATCGACTTTTATGCCAAATTGTTTTTCCAGTTCAGCGGCATTTTCCTTCAGCAGGTTTTCTGAACGGGCAACTAACAGGATATTATATTTTCTTGCGGCCAGGTTTTTGGCAATAGCTTTTCCTATTCCTTTACTGCCACCTGTAATAAGCGCGTAACTCATGTTTTATTCAGCAAATTTGCCAAAGGCGTGCAGGTGATGGTATATAGGGGTTTTGGCGCCTTTGCCTTTTTTAGGCGGTTTCCTGCTCTGCCGTGGCCCGCATAATACAGGTATATACATTACCCTGCGGCGGCTAACCGAATCGGTATGTTCAGAATGGCCAACGCGGTGCCATATATGCCCGTGATGAACAACTACATCGCCTGCTTTGGCAACTACCAACACCTCATTTTTATCTTCCTTGGTATTACGGTAATACATTTTGGTAAACAACATGCCAAAAAGGCCTTGTTCGTGTGTCGAGGGCAATACGCGCAAACCTCCGTTTACAGCAGAGGAATTGTCCAGGTAAACTCCTATATTTAACATAGGGAATACTTTTTTGGCGTAAAAAACCTCGCGGATTGAATCGGTATGCCAGCCCATTTGTTTAAAACGGCTGTGCTTTGAGTTTACGTAATGGTTAAAAACAACCCCATCACGCTCATTTTCAGTTACCCTGCTGGCACGTTCGTTTAACAGATTTTTAAACATCTGAATCCTCGGGTCGGCTACCAGTTGTTTTATACGGCTGCTGTAATGCGATGTATAAGGGAATCGCTGTACTATGCGTTTTCCGTTTTCATCATGCCCGAAAATTACCGGTATGCCCTTAACGATTTTTTCTTTCGATTTAATGAGTTTTTCCTGGGCCGATTCATATCCTGCTATCAGCTCTTCTACCTCTATAGGCGAAAGAACACCGGTAAAATGGACAAAGCCATATTTGTTAAAAAACGCGATTTGTTCACTGCTAAATGTAGCCCCAAGTTTAAACTTGGGATAATTTTTAAGAGTTTTATCCATGTATATTGGTATGAGTGCAAATATAAATAAAAATAGATAAATGCAAAATCAATCATGTTTCATATCAATTTCCTGTTTGTCATTTTTCTTTCCACAATTTCCAAAAGTTGCCATTTATTGCATATTTTCAAGGGGTGGTTTTCGGTAATTTGTTGGTTTTCAGTATTTTACAATTTCCACGGAAATTTCCATTTTGGAAGTCCATTTTTCTTGTTTTTAGCCACAGATTGTTCACTGATTATCATATTTTTCATTAATATGTTACCCGAATAAATTATCAAACCTGCACATCATCAAATTGGTATTTTGGCATGATTTGGCATCTATATTTTAACACTTGGCGGTTTTTGGCACTATTTGGCATCTTTTGGCACTATTTGGCATAAGGCATTTTTGTATATAATTGATTATCAATAATTTATGGAATGCCAATATTTTTATCCCCCACCCCCCCCCATGCAAAACAGAGTGAGTGTGAGAGAGGAGTGTGAAATTGCAAAAGGCGTGGTAATTCCATTTAAAATTAAGCATTCAAAATTCAACATTGCGCTTCGCGCACTGCGCACTCTTAAAATCAGGCTGTTCTTTTATTAAATACATGATACAGTGGTCTTTCATTCACAATTTACCATTCTAACCAAAGTCAATTTACTTACTCCATATCCCTTATCCCATTTTCCTGCGCTCCGCGCACTGCAAAGTTACACAATTATTTAATATGATTAACAAAATAGTTAATATAATTTTTAACAGCCCCTTAGAGCTATTTATTACTCTGCCCATTTTCTTGCATAGTCTCTTTCTTTGTAACAATTATAAATGTAAGGCCACCTTCTGCAAAATAAGGTGTTCCTATTGCAGCTTCAAAATGGATACCAATTGGCCCGGTATAAAACCTAATGCCCATAAGCCCCTGCAAGGATAAATTTATCAAATTCGTTTGATCGGATGTAGTCATTGAAGGTGTTATTACTTCTTTCAAAAAAGATATGCCACCCCTTATTCCATAATATATATCTAAATGACGTTTACAAAGTAAGTAAAATAATACCCTTGCAGATAAGTTAAGTCTTGAGAAATTCTCAACCTGTAAAGAGGTCATTTGGCTGACCGATGTATCTGAAGCTCTCTGGTAAGCAGCACCTATTCCAAATGTCATGTTTTTAGAAATGCCATAGTCTATTATTCCATTGTAGACGAATGATTGAGTCCCACCAAGTGGGCCATTACCATGTAAATTACCAGTTAATGCATATAATATAGTACTCTCTCCAATTCCACCATTAATAAAAAAATCACCTTTAATGCTCAAATGCTTGCAGTCGGAATTATTGTAACTATTAGTTGATATAACTTGTGATTTAGTTGAATCCTTTTTTGAAAACCCTATAAAAGACAGAATAGAGAGAATAAATATCAATTTGTACTTTAAATGCATGTGTTTAATCGATTATTGCAAAACTACTTTTTTATGTATTACTTGGTCGGTTGTTCGTATAATAATTAAATACAATCCCCTTGCTTGTGTTGATAAATCTATTGCTAAAACATTGTTTTCTTCCACGACCATACTTCCGTTAAATAAAGGTTGCCATAACATAGTATATAAAGTAACAATTGCAGTTTGATTCAATACATTGGAGCTTATATTGTTTAGCCCAACATAAAATA
>JBKQUY010000024.1:0-12457 GCA_052325425.1 Bacteroidia bacterium
CTTCGCCCGCGCCACCCTCCCCAAATGGACTCCAAGAATTTGCACTGCACATTCTTGAATTCCGAACGAAGCGAAGAATCCTGCCATAAAGGAATACATACTTGTCCCAATGGGCTCTAAAATATGAATTTTAAACAGCCTCTTGTAACCAATAACCTTTTAAATTAGTTATTACCCGGGAAAGAAGTTAATTTTGTATAAACAAAATACGCCCACCTGTGAAGAGCCTTAAATTATTTTCAGCTCTGCTTTTCATCTTGTTTATCAGGACTGTTGCCTGGTCACAGCAATCGAGTGCCGACTCAATCAATCCTAAGCTATATAATAATTATTATGGAATGAAGGGAAGGTTCAGTATTAATGCAGGAGTGGGCTATAGCACTATTTTTTTTGCAGCAAATATTTATACAAACTTTGAGACAGCTAGTTTGGAAACAAATTCTATGTCACCAGTATATAGCACCACTATTGATTGTAATTTCACAAAAAAATCAAGCGTAGGAATTGGAGTTGCTTATCAGCAATTGAATGCAACTCCTTTGAGCGACAACGGCGATCCAATATATTGGAAAATTGTTAATATGAGTAGGGCAAATATTGGACTAAGATATTTATATCTTCTTTCATGGAAACCGTATAGAGAGATATATACTGGCATCAGGGCCGGGATTTCATATTGGACTTTTAATGAATCTAAATCTCCTACATATACAACCCCAACACCTGGATTTGTACTACCTATATCGGCAAGTGAGACTAAATATAGTGTACAGCTATTATTTGGTTATCGCAGATACTTTACTGACCTGATTGGAATTCATATTGAGTTTGGCATTGGCACACCTTATTTAGTTGAAGGGGGGTTAACATTCAGGCTTAAGAAAGAAAAAAAAGATTAGCAATTGATACTATAATTGCATCATCAAATTAGTATTGCTTATTCTTTCGCAAACCCTTCTTCTTTCATCAGAAGGTTAATATCGGCAATAAGGCGGTTTACATCGGCAGAATCGGTACCGCTGTAAAAACCACGCAGGTGCCCTGCCGTATCAACCAGGGCCATATTCTGGGTGTGGACAAAAGCCTCGCCCTGGCATTCGCCTCCCACATCGAGGTACGATTTGCATGCCAGCCTGTTAATTTCCTTTTTATCACCTGTTAAAAAGTACCATTGGCCGGGAACAGCATCATGTTGTTTGGCATAGTCGGCCAGTACTGGTATCGAGTCGTGCATAGGGTCAACCGTATAGGAAACAAATTTAACATAGGGATTGCCGGTAAAGTTTTTGGTAGCCCTCTCCAATTGATGGTTCATCTGCTTACAAATACCCTGGCAGGTAGCAAAAAAGAAATTGACCACAAATATTTTGTTCTTAAATGTATTGCGGGTTACCGTATGGCCTTCCTGGTCAGTCATTTTAAAATCATGCACCTTATGGTAGCCGGTAACATTATTGCTGGCATCATATTCCTCGCCATAAACAGGTAATAAATGTTTAGAGCGCCCTAAATGAAAAACCGTAGTCCCTACAATCCCGATAATGGCAAAAAGGACAAAACCAATCAATATGGCTAATACAGCAAAATTCAGGAAAGATTTTTTTTGAGGAGAAGACATTTAATTAGTTATAAATTATGAGTTATAAGTTATGAATTGCGAAGCAATCACGAGCTCCGTTAAAATTATACATGATGCGAGTAATTATAAGTTATATACCTAACAAATATGAGTTTGCAAGAAATTATTAAGACTGCCACGTCCGCCATATTTTTATGGGACGGCGGGCTCGCAGTGACGGTGGGGCGTTCCGTCATTGCGAGGCTTTGCGAAGCAATCTCAGCGGCTTTATTGATTTTTGCAAACCCATACTCTTTCAGTATAAATGCAGGTAATGAAAATATAAAGCTACTGAAAATTAGCACTCTGCTCTTCCTTATATAACAGGAGAAATTAATATTATAAATATCTGTCATTTTTATTAACAATAGCAAATTTGTAGAATTAACGTTTTACTTATATTATTGTAAACATAATTATAAAGACAACGGACTTAAATGATTTAAATCATGAACGAACAGGAAAAGGCAGAAATACAGGATGAAATAAAAGCGGAAGCACTTGAAAAAGAGAAACTGGACAAGGAGAAAAGCAGATGGTTGAACTACCTCTCTGTTTCAACCATTTTGATTGCTTTGTGCGCAACATTGTCAACTTATATGGGAGGAAACCATAGCAGCCAATCTATGCAGTCTCAAATACAGGCAAGCGACCAGTGGGCATTTTACCAGGCTAAGAGCATAAAAGAATATTTATACGAGGTTCAGTCAGATAATATGCGGACTGAATTAATTGCTACCCAACCGGGGGCAGCTTATGACAGCATAAAACGCCATATTGAGCAATATAGCCGCAATATTGCTAAATATAAGACGGAAAAGGAGCAAATAAGCACGGAGGCAAAACGCCTTGAGGCAATAAGGGATGATTCACAGAAACATGGCAACGCCTTTGGGCTGGCAGTGGTCTTTCTTGAGGTTTCTATACTTTTATCATCTATTGCGGCATTAATAAAAAATAAACCTATCTGGTACCTCAGTATGATACCGGGAATAATAGGCATACTTTATTTTATTAACGGTTTTCTTCTTTTCTGGTAGAACCGGTGAGCAACATGTGAAGCTATTAATTACGCGTTTTAACCTTTTGTAAAACAGCGTTTAATCAAAAAATATATATTTGTCAGCCAAATAAATATAATCAGTAAAGTTCGTGGAGAAATCCTCAAAAGAAGACAGGAATCCGTTTTGGAAGAAAATACTATCCACTATCTGGGTAGTATGTTTTTTGGTTGCCGTTGTATTAGCCTGGCGCGAGGTATTTAAACTGATTGCAAGATTATTTGCGAAAATATAGCCCCTTGTATTTTAGAAACCCGGGGTAAACAAAAGAAGCCCCTACCCCAACGCAACCGCTAAGCTGGGCTTAGTGGGTTAAAGTATTTATGTTTACATCTGAATTAAAGATATTTTCACTCTGTATTACTCTTCAATAATATTTCCATTTTCCTCTACCCACCCCCTAAAAAGGGCAAAAAAGGGCAAGAAAAGGCAAAAAGGGCAAAAAAAGTAAAGGTTAAGATTAAGGTTGAGATTGAGGTTAAGGTTGGGGTTAAGGGATTGGAATAAGAGCCGGGAGAAAAAAAGAAGGGCCACCTTACAGGGTAGCCCTTACAATTGTTTTAGTAAGATTCCATCCGCATTTTCTCTTAACTTTCTCGGCCTGCGGATGATTTGTCTGCAATAGTAAGAGCAGAAACCGGCCTTTTCAATTTTCCGGCTATCCCGTCGGATAACCTTCAATTTAGCTTCCCGTTGCATTTGCACCGGGTAGATTAATTGTTAGAACTGATTATATTTTCGGAGCTCCCCTGAAAATATAATGCTAAAGTAGTATAAACGATACCCGCTTGTCAAGAGTTTGGCCCCACTATTTTTATCAACAATGCTAAATAATCTTTACTTTTTAACATTATTTCTTGAAAACATAGAGTATTATTGCACGCCGAAATTCGTACCATTATTCACTAAATTCTAAACTCTTATTAATCATGCTCTGCAAAGCATTTGGCAAGGTTTTTATGCTATTTTTGAAGTTCTATAATCAAACGTATTGAAATACTTTTTACTTATTACCATAATTTTTCTTTCCTTTTCAGCATCAAGCCAGCAAGATACCGGAAAGCATAACTTTATGTTCTCGTTTATTTCGGTTAATGCCGGGTACGGCGCTAACCTGATTCCCAACCCTAATAGTACCGTTCAACCTTTTTTTGGTACAAGTGGCCCGACTATAAATGTATCTGCCTTAATAGCGCTTAAAGAATCATACTGGGGTATACCCATAATGGCGGGCTATTGTGCTCCCGGGCTGGCTGTATCAAAATATGCTGCAGTAAATTCCGATACCCTTTTTAATGCCAGCTATAAAGGTGGTAGTGCGGGACATTACAACATTTACTACCTGTTTTCAGGCCTTAACCTGAAAGCACCCGGATATACTACCCGCAATGCTATTGAACTCAGGGTTATGGTAGGACCACTCATTGCTTCTATGCCCGCAATTACATACAATAACCAGATACCCGTTGTTATTACTAACCCGAATACCTGCAAAACAATTACTACCCGGGTTTCGCCGTCAACTGTGACATCTATTGGCTTAAGCCCAGGTATAGGTGCAGGTTATAAAATAGCAAAACATTTAGCCATTATGGGTTATTGCGATGCGATTTTCGCAGTGTTTCCTTTCGATATATCAACTGCCAATACTTCCAATGGTACTGTTGAAAGCCAAAACTTCCGGAAAAACTCGGCCATGTCATATATTAACTTAACAGCAGCACTTGCATATAGCTTTGGAACAATAGCCCCAAATATTGCTTATTAATGCATTTTTTTGATAATCAGAATTATAAAATCATCTCGCATCTTAAATAGGTAATTTTGCTATATTTCAGCAGTTTATAGGTAGTTTTTAATGTTATTTTAGCAAGGGATAAAAAAAATAATATTATTAGTTATTATTTATATAGCTATTTATTCCAAACAAATTATATTTTTGCTAAACCAAACTTATATCAAAGTTTATTTTTTAGCAATGAAAAAAATTCTACTTTCCTTGGTTCTTATAACTACATCTGTAGCCCTATTTGCGCAGATAAAGGATTCTACTGCTGCATGGCACTATAAAACAGATAATTACGATTGTGCCATCTTTCCTATGGGTTATGTTGCTGACTTTTTACAAACAAACAAACGTTTTACTCCGGGATTCTCCGATATTGACAAAGCTGAGCATGCCCTTGCAGAACAATTGTTGCAGCAACGCGATACAACCAAAAGACTATCAGAGATATACCGGCATTTAAAGAAATATAAAAGGCAATATTTTGGATATACGGCCAATAACGGGCACAAAGTACTATATATCAACCTGTTTTGGGACGATGATCAGTATGTAAAAGACTGGCTCAAGCAAATGATTATGGTACAGGGTGGTGGTTCAAGCTATTGGAACATCAAGTTCGACCTTGACGCCAATAAGCTTTATGACCTTCAGATAAATTTAAACGAATAATCGCTTCTTCGCATTTTTTTATTTAATAATTGACCTGAAAAACAGGCGATTGAAATTAATTTACAAAAAATTGACTTAAATCAGTTTTTTTCTTTTCATTCTGTGTTTATTTTGCATATGATATTAATAGTGATTGTTCTTTCAGGTAGAGATTAATATTGATCTGATTATGATGTTGTGGTTTGTCTGGTGAAAACGTATGGCAACCGCGCTCTAAAACGGGGGGAGGTATGGGGTCCTTTCCCCTTTTAGTTTTTATAGGCCTCACCTTCTCTCTCAGTGCGACAGCAGCCCTTTTATAAAATTATAAAACACATATACAATTATACCTGCTATTCCCAGTATGGTAGCGCCTATAAATAGCGACGCAAGGCCGATTACAATACCTTTCAGAAATCTTATCATACGCTATTTTTATGTAAAAACAGTAAAGCCTTCATAGTGCTGATTCTTATTGATACCAAAACTACTAAATGTTTTACAAGCCATTGTGAAAATAATTACGGGCTATAATTTCCTTTTTCATTGTCCATTTTCAACTATCCATTATTCATTGATTATTTCCCCATTCCAAGCACGTTCCTGTTATAGTCGCGGTTAAATTGTTTAACACATCCCCTGGTAAATTCCTCCTTTATTTTTCCATCCAGCTTATTAAGTGTTACCGAAGTACCATGAAACACCATAATATCCGATTTGCCTTCCCTCAGGTTATGTTGCTTAATCTGTTCGCTGGTAATATTATCGGCACACCAGAATTTGTAATTAGTATTCAGTCCTCCTATTTTTAACCAGGCATTACGGCGCATAACGAAACAAAATCCGCTTATTATTTGAGGATGGATAAACCCTTTGTGGTTCTTTACTGAGAGGACATCTAATGCCTTCATTTCCTCTATAATTTTTCCCACAAACCCTTCAGGAAAAAGTACATCATTATTGGTAAAGCATATAAATTCAGCGTTGCCCATCTTTGCGCCGTCATTCAGGCATTGGTTGTAGTTAAATGGTTGCTTTTGCAAAAATGTATCAGCATTAGCATATTTTATATCTACAGCTTTCTCCAGGACAATCACATTCACTTCGGGCGAAGAGATAGAGTTAACTGCCTGTTGGGTCATTTCCTTAAAAAAGTCCCTTCCAACAGGCGAAGAACCAGGTGGGACTGCATCACTCACCATCACAACATCCATTTTTACCATAGGCTGTGAAGCCCTGTAGGATGCATCAAGCTTTCCCTGTCTGCCGACCAGGCAGGCTTCCGGGCGGTATCTCGGTGAAAAACGGTGTGTTTCGCTGTTCTTTGCCGAAAAACGGTAATAGTACATGGGCCTTTCAATATGATATTCTGTTTTCAGCAGGCGGCGTATGCGCAGACCATAATCGGTATCTTCACCAAAGCTCTTTTCAGGAAATTTGGTTGCAAGCGCGTATTCCCGCTTTACCGGAATAAGATGATTGGGGACCCGTAACCGGGCCTTACCGGGTTCATCAACGTTCAACAGGTTATTTACGCTGAAATGTACGGGGACTTCCTTTCCTCCATCAGCAGAATATATGGCATCAAAGGTTACACAATCTTTTTTCTGTTCTATACCCTGTAATATGGCATCAATATAATCATCGGCCACCCAATCGTCGTCGTCAACAAAACAAACATAATCGCCTTTGGCCAGGCTAAGCAGCTTATTGCGCTTTTCACCAACGCTCATGGTTTTGTTATCGCCCAGCCACAGAATTTCGACGCTCCCGCAATTCTGCGGGATTTCACTGCGTTCTACTTGTTTTTGCAAATGTTCACACAATGATGCAAACTGGTTAAGCCGTTTTTGCAATGAGCAGATTAAAATAGAGAGTTTCATATTGGAGTGGTCAGGGGTTGGTTATCAATGTTTAGTTAGAAGGAACATAATCCATATCGCAAATATACATAAATTATTTATTATTATGTAATATATAGTTTTATAAAGTATCAACAACCATATGGCATAAAGAATTTTCCTTTATTTTTGCACTAATATTTAAGTATAAACCCATGGGTACCGGAAGTTATTCTTATTTCACCATTTATTTAATTTTCTTTCTCCGGTACATGATTATAGGAGGTATCGGGTTCCTTACCTGCTATATCCTGTTCCGGAAAAAATTTAATGCCTTAAAAATCCAACAGGCATTTCCTAAGAGTAATGATTATATAAGAGAGATTTCATATTCTGTTTTAAGCCTCGTAATAATTACATTCTGTGTTTTTTCTGCCCTTAACCATTCTATGCTAAGGCCTCATACCAGGGTTTATTCCCATATCAGCCAATATGGCTGGGTTTACTTTTTTGCAAGCATCTTTTTAGCCCTGCTCATTCACGACACTTATTTTTACTGGACACACAGGCTTATGCACCATCCTAAACTTTTCAGACTGTTCCACCTTGTCCATCACCGTTCCATCAACCCTACTCCCTGGGCTGCCTACGCCTTTCATCCATTAGAGGCTGTTGTAGAAGGCATGGCGGTATGGGCTATTGTATTCACCATCCCAATCCATCCTCTTGCCATTGCGGCTTTTGGCTTAATTATGATTACCTATAATGTATATGGCCACTTAGGCTATGAAATTTACCCCAAATGGTTAATTAATTCCCGCATCGGAAAATGGCTGAACACCTCAACCAACCACAATATGCACCACAAATATTTCAACGATAATTACGGCCTCTATTTCAGGTTCTGGGATGAAATAATGAAAACTACCAACCCGAAATACAAAGAAACCATAGATGAATTGGTATCAAAATAGGTAGCAATCCTGTAACTTCGCTTTACAAGGCAGGCCGTCGTAATTCGTAATTTTTAATTCGTAATTCATTTTATCTCCTTCCCGTTTACATCGTAGCTTTTCACCTCTCCGCTAATTTCATCATTCGTATATGGAGTTTCTGTCTTTATTTTTCCGTTTTCATAATATTCCTTTACCACTCCGTTTTTTTTGTGATTGGTAACCGGCGTCTCCGACTCTAATTTCCCATCCTCGTAATATCTTTTCACCATGCCGTTAAGCGAACCTGTATCATAAGGGAATTCTCCGTTCAGTATCCCGCTTGGGTAGTAATCTTTTTCAACGCCATCCTTTTTCCCATTGGTCATGGGAGTTTCATATTTTACTTTGCCGCTCTCGTAATACTCTTTTACAACCCCGCTTGGTTTTCCATCTTTATAATTACATTCAGACTTAACCATGCCGCTCTCATAATAATCTGTCTCCACTCCATTTTGCTTGCCTTCAGTAACATTAGCCTGGTATTTTAATTTGCCACTTTCATAATATTCTTTAATCATTCCGTTTGTCTTGCCATTGGTGTAATTATATTCACCTTTTATTATTCCGCTCTCATAATAATCCTTTTCTGCCCCTTCCTTTTCTCCGTTGTTAAAAGTGGTTACATACTTAAGTTTCCCGCTTTCGTAATACTCGCTGTCAATACCGCTTTGTTTATCATTTACATAGGGATAAACTCCCTTAACCATACCGCTTTTGAAATATTCCTTCTCCTGCCCGTTTATTTTGCCGTCGGTAAAAGGAATATTCCACTTTAAAGTTCCATTATCAAAGTACTCTTTCGTAATTCCATTCAATTGGCCATGCGTAAAGGTATTTTCCCTATATAACAATCCGCTCTCATAATATTCTTTAGCTATACCATTTACCGTGTCATTTGCATATGGAATCTCGCGGCGCAGCCCCCCGCTTTCAAAATATGATTTTAACAATCCATTTCTTTTGCCGTCGGCAAATGGAATTTCACCGTTTATCTTCCCGCTTTTATAATATTGATGTACAATTCCCAAAGGCTTACCGTCTCTATATTCGGTCAGCGCATAATAGGGCGCGTTACTATCTTTTGTAGGATTGCCTTTCTCATCAAAGTATTCAACCCATTTGCCTTCTTTTAATGTATCCCTGTATTGATTTTTTGCTTCGGCCTTATTGGTAAAACCCTGCTGGGCAGAGGCAAAGTGAAAAGTGAAAAGTGAAAAGCTAAAAGTTAAAAGCAAAGGAGTAAGGCGCTGTAGTTTCATTCTTGATTTTTAATTTATTCCTGCATCGTTTTTTCATTTATCCTCATACTCCAAAATTACATTTATTATTTGTTTAGCTGAAAAGATTAACTGCAAAGTACGCAAATGCGCTGTCATTCTTAATACCCAATACTCCATACTTAATACTATTTATAAAAAAAGCCGGACCCGTTCCTGAGAACAAAGCCCGGCCAAACCAACCACTAGGAAAGAATCAGGAATCTTTAAATTAGGAATTAGAAATGAAAACAGCGGGTTAGCTATAAAAAGAGAATTCCATCATTCCTAATTACCAGATTCCTAATTATCAGGACCCGCTTGCTTCTGCCTGGTTAAAGTTACCATACACAAAAGCGCTGGGGCGGTAAACCACGTTAGCCAAACGCTCTTCTACAAGCACGGTGATAAACCCTTTTACAAAGTTATCTACGTGCTGGTTCGAGAAGGTAACGTTCACCTCGTCGCGGTAAGCCAGTGTAGCTCCCAGCTGGAAGTCGCCCACCAGGAAGTAACCCTGTGTCATGGCTGTGTTGGAAATTACCTGTGCGCCGTTAATGAAGAAGGTGCCGGGGGCTCCGCTGATCATTTGCGGGAACTGGTAACGGCCATAGCTGTCGCGCGATAATACCAACGCGTTATAATCATTAGGGTTAATGATGATATAGTTTGGCGTGTAGTAAAGCACACGCGCCTGTGTTACTGCCTGGTGCAGCACATCGTAGTAGTTAATACTTGACGATGTTGCCCCGGGGATAACCGGGTTGGCATAAGGCGATGCAATAGGAGCAATACCCTGCAAATTGGGCGCTGAGTTATTACCCGATATTATCTGGGTATCTTCCTGCATAAGCAGCCTGCCGGTTACGTGGGTGTTAATGTAGTTATCTACAAAATCAGCATCTTCCATCATTTCTTTCGATATGGTCAGGTAGGTGTTGAGCTTGCGCACTACCACTTCCTGCGCGGTAATGGTAAAGTCCGATTGGGTGGCGCTTGTGCCTTCGGCGGTTGTGCCTGTACCGTCATTTTCACCGGTCAACTGGTTAAAGAGTATCTGGTTGCTGTCGGTGGCGGTGGTGTTCATAAACTGGCGTATATGCACCGGCCTGAGCGGTTGGGCAAAAACACCCTCCAGCCTTGTAGGCGGAATGGGGTCTGTCCCCAGCAAGTTGCCGCCTTCGGTAACGTTACCCGCCGATTTGGTAAAAAGCTGGTTTGCCTTCAGTGATAAGCTGACAGGGATGCCTGCTTTGTTTCTGAGGCTGGCCAGCCCGTCCTTTTGCGCCAGCAACATATCGCGCACTGTCATGCCGCGGTCGGCTATGCCGAATATCCTGCCCTTTTTGAGCATGGCGGTCATCTGGTCGAAGTCCTTGCGCAGGGTTTCGTACTTGTCGCCAAGCTGCCATTGGTTGGCTGCAATTTTGGCATCGAGGGCTTTCAATTGCGCGTCCTGCGCTTCGCCCTTGGTTTTAATGGTGGTAATGTTATCGCTTATTTCTTTTACGATAGCGTCCACCTGTTTGTTTGGTTCCATTTGTTTTATTTTTAGCTGATAGCCATTAGCTAATAGCTATTAGCTGGTTATTTATTGATTTCAGAATATTGAGTTCATCTTCCTTATTTGCGGGCATGGTGTCAGGTATATCCGACGGCCTTGCTGCCAGAAGCGATTGCAGTTGCTTTAACTCAATTTCCAAAAGTGTATAGGTATCATCGTGAAGGTTGCCACGGTGCAGTTGCTTGTAAATAAGCGTGCTGCGTTCAAGGGCTTCATCGAGGATATTCTGCGTTGTAAGCAGGGGCACAGAATTTTGTGTCCTTGTTTTGATGCCGGTAAAAGGTGTGTTGGAATTTGCTCCCCAGGTTACGGTAGAGCCTTCCCACAGACGGGCTTCTTTAATAACGTTTACCTGTTCTCCCGGTACTGACGACTGACCACTGTCAACTGACGACTGATAACTGTTTATCATTTCAAAGCCAACGGAGTGTTCCTTATAAACTCCGTCACGGTATAGCTGCAGCACATCATCTCCCAATTGTGTTTTTGCAATGGGGGTCTCAAAATAAAGCCCCTGTGCATCTTCTTTCAGCACAACGGGGCGTCCAATGGGTTGCAGGGTATTATGTTGCAGCAGGTGCATAATGCGTTCGCTGTTTTCGCTGATGCTCTTGGCAAAGCATCCCGGCGCGAACATATCGCCATCGCTGTCCCGGGTATTGAACGAAGCAAAATAGCCGCATACGGTGCGCCCTGTTGTATCAACATCTTTCAGGGAATTGCTTCCTGCATTTTTGGTTTGGTACCAGCGCCACTCCGATTTGCTTTCCCAGGGAGCTGTGCGTCCGAATTCATGGTAATGTTTTTGCAGGTGCGCCTTAACCGCGTCAAGGTCATATTTCGGAATCTCCACTCCTCCCCTTGCGCCCATAATGGCATTTCCGGCCGCTATAACGCCTTTCAGGTTGGTGTGATAGGTTCCGGCATCATGGTGAGGCAGTTTGTAACCGTTTTTTTGTTCGGCGCGGGTAGCATCTTCCCAGGCGCACATTACGCGAAGGTCGTCAGTGCTTGCTTTGGCTGTTTCGGCATTGGCATCCCAGGGCTTATCGGCCGGGTCGAGCGGGTAGTGTTTGAATGGTATGGCTGGCATGTGGTAAGTTAATTTGGTGATTTGATAATTTGATGATTTGGCAGTGAAAAAATTCGTGTGTTTTTTTGCCCTTTCTTGCCCTTTTTTGCCCTCTTTGAGGGGTGGTGTTTTTGCTATTTATTGGTTTTCAATGTTTTGCATTTGCCCTCTTTTTGCCCTTTTGGGCAAATTCAAAACCTTCATTTCTGATAATTTAAGCTTTCTTTTCATGAGTATTAGTGGTTAATTTATTTATGATTAACATTTCACGATGCAAAGATAAACATTTTATTTAAAACTAATAAACATTAATTCAATAAAGTTTTCAACAACCCCGTTTTGAGTTATGAGTTTAGCCCACTACCGTCACTGCGAGTCCGCTATCCAATAAAATTAAAATGCGGACGCGGCAGTCTCCGTATTAAAATGACCGTAAACAAATACTGAGATTGCTTCGCAGAGCCTCGCAATTGTAGAAGTTACTTAGTTATAATACCTTAAAAAGCTTTTAGCACAGGTATCGTTGGCTTTGTAGAAGTCCTGTGCAAATCTATAAACAGGATGGGCTTTTTGCTTTACCAATTCATATTCTTTCATTAAGAACCTATACTTT
>JBKQUY010000025.1:0-88760 GCA_052325425.1 Bacteroidia bacterium
ATTAAGAACCTATACTTTTCCAGATAGTTTCTTTGAAGAGTTAAGTCTTGCGTGTTTATTCTCATGGCATCAAATTTATCTTTACAATAAATCTGTTACCAAATTATCTAACCTTTACAGCAGTGACAATTGCACTTAAAATTCGTGTCAAAAAACCTCCATTGAACTTTAAAAAGAAAGAATAATGTCAGGGCTTCTTTTTATACTTAATATCCTTATAGTGCTTCAGCACCTTGTCAAGGTCTTCGGTATTTATCTTTTTAGCGATTATTACTTTATTTTCATCGAGTAAATACAACATAGGCGTAGTAAGCACATCATAATCGTGCCTGAAGTTGCTGGTATGGTATATATCCATTACGTTTATCCAATCAAGTTTATGGGCTTTTACGTAATCTTTCCATTTGGTAGTGCTGCTTTCATTGGTTTGTACCGCGTAAACTTCAATACCTTCAGCCTTTATTGAATCATACCATTTTATGAGCTTCGGGGTCTCCTTCTGGCAATGGCCGCAATCAAAATCCCAGAAATATAAAAGCGTGTATTCGGCTTTAATTGAATCAAATGCCTGCATAACATTATTGGAATCGGGCATAACCAATGTCGGGGCGCGTTTGCCAATAAGGATGGGGTTAAGCTGGTCGGCCCGTGTGCGTATTTTTTCTAACTGGGTAGCCGATACCCATGTGGCAAGTTCCGGAGTATAGTATTTTTCTGCCATGTGAACAAAAACAGCGTCCATTCCCATAATATTTGAAGATTCATAAGTGCTGGTTATATAATATACCAGGAATTTGAATATTTCTTTATCATCACCTGCTTTCTTAATAAGGTAGTCGGCTGCGGCAATTATCGAATCGGGGTCCTGAACTGTAAGCATGTCCAGGTATTCTTTGATTTTCGGGAAAAATGGCTGCGAGTGTACTATCCTGCCATCGGTAAAGTCAACATTATCGAAAAAGTGGGTTTTGTAATAGCGGAAAGCGAAGGTTGAATCAGTTCTTCCATTGGGTAACTTGGGTGCAGGTGGTATTACAGGTTCTTCGGCAAGGTTAAAAAGTTTCGATAACAGCATATCGGAATGTTTTTTAATAAAATCCGTCTTATACCGTTTTACTTCTGAGTTAAGGGTATCAATCTTCACTTTTGCACCTTCTTTATCGGGTCCGGCTTTAGCTTGTCTTTCAAGGGCAGTGTCCTCAGCATGCTTGGCTGTAACATACCTCAGGTATTCGTAAAAAAGCCTGTTTTCTTCGGAGCCTGTAACTTTCATTGATTTAATAAAATCAGTAGTATCGGCCGCCATGGAGAATTTTTGTTCTTTATCAACAATAAATTCAAAATACTTCGTCTTGCTCTTCAGCATAATAAAGTATGTACCCCCCTGTAGTTCTTTTTCACCCGAAAATTCAAAATTCCCCTTTTCGTCAACTTTTGCCGTATCCAATATATAATCTTTATCTCCATAATGATAGCCCAAAAAGCAAATAGTGTTTTTTAGCCCTGCTATGCTGAATTTTATATCATGGAGCTTAGTGGCAGCTTGCAACGAAGCCATGCCTGCAACAAAAAATAATCCTGTAATAAGTAATAATTTTGACTTCAACATAATATACATTTTATACCTGCAAAGGTAATAACATTCTTGCTTATGCTCAATTAAAAAATGTTAAAAAAGTTCTTACCGAACAGGTTTATTAGGCTTTGTTTCTTTAAAATGCCTGATTATTTTATCGAGGCTATTCGTATCAATTTTTTTTGCGATTATCATCTTATTTTCATCCAATATGTACATGGTAGGAGTGGATGCAACGTCATAATCGTGCCTGAAGTTACCGGTATGGTAAGTATCAATAACATTTATCCAGTCAAGGTTATGCTTTTTAATATAATTTTTCCACTTCTCTGCCGAAGTATTTGTCTGTACCGCATATACTTCAACACCTTCAGCCTTAATAGAATCATACCATTTAATAAGTTTGGGGGTTTCCTTCTGGCAATGGCTGCAGTCATAGTCCCAGAAATAAATTACAGTAAACTCTGCCTTTACCGAGTCAAGTGCCTGCATTACATTACTTGAATCAGGCAAAACAATAGGTATAGCTCTTTTCCCTAAAAGTATGGGTTCTAGCTGGTCTGCTCTTTCCTTTACGCGCTCCAATTGCGATGCGCTTACCCAAAATGCCAGCCCGGGGGTATAATATTTTTTTGCTATATGCACAAATACTGCATCCATGCCCATTATTTCAGAACTTTCATAAGTATAAATAATATATTGTACCAGGAATTTGAACATATCCTTATTGGTGCCTGCTTTCTGGATTAAATAATCTGCCGCGGCAATAACCGAATCAGGGTCAGGAACGGTAAGTTTGGTAAGGTATTCTTTTATTTTCGGGAAAAATACGGGAGTATGAATCAACCGGGCATCGTTAAAATTAATATTATCAAAAAAATGCGCTTTGTAATACCTGAAAGTAAAGGTAGAATCGGTTCTTCCGTTAGCTAATTCAGGAGCAGGAGGTACTACCGGTTCTTCCGCGGCGTTCAACACTTCAGCCATAAACATGTCAGAATGTTTCGCTATAAAATCGCTTCTGTATTTCTTGCCTTGTTCATTGAGTGAATCCAGTTTTTTCTTTGCTTCTTCCTTATCAGGGCCTTCTTTTGCCTGTTTTTCCAATATTTTCGTTTTTTCATGCATCTCTAATGCATTTCTCTGAAATTCATAAAAGAGCCTGTTCTCTTCGGAACCTTGCACCTTCATAGTTCCGATGTAATCGGATGTGTCAGCCTGCATCGAAAATTTTTGTTCTTTATCAATAATGAATTCAAATAGTTTCTTTTTATTGTAGGAAATCAAAAAATAAACTCCGCCGTCTAATTCCTTAGCGCCTGAAAATTCAACATTACCTTTACCGTCTGTTTTAGCCGTGTCATATATGTAATCATGCTCGCCATAGTGGCCACCCAGATAGCAGATATCATATTTAAACCCTGTTAAAGTAAACTTCAAATCGTGCTTTTTAGGGGAAGCATTTATAGTTAAAACAGCGACAACAAAAAATAATATCCAAGTCAGAAATGCCTTTATTTTCACAATACCAGGTAATTGAGTTGCACAAATTTAATAATTTTGACAACCGTTTAAGAAAGGAGACATAGATATTTCGGGGTGTAGCGTAGTCCGGTTAGCGCGTCCCGTAGTACTGCGGGAAGGTCGGCAGTTCCAACTGCTTTATTTTCACATTCTTTAGTATCACTGTTGCTCAATTTTAATAATTTTGACAACCCTTTAAGTAAAGGGACATAGATATTTCGGGGTGTAGCGTAGTCCGGTTAGCGCGTCCCGCAGTACTGCGGGAAGGTCGGCAGCTCCAACTGTTTTATTTTCACATTCTTTAGTATCACTGTTGCTCAATTTTAATAATTTTGACAACCCTTTAAGTAAAGGGACATAGATATTTCGGGGTGTAGCGTAGTCCGGTTAGCGCGCCACGTTCGGGACGTGGAGGTCGGCAGTTCGAATCTGCCTACCCCGACAACCATTAGATATTATAGCTATGCCTTTTTATGTGTACATTCTCTATTCACAAAAACTCGATAAGTTCTACATTGGCCATACAAATAACATAGATAGAAGAATTATTGAACACGATAACAGAGAAAATTTAGGTACAAACGACTGGGTGCTCAAATATTCTGAACAATTTCTCACAAGGTCGCTGGCCATGAAAAGAGAATCGGAAATTAAAAGAAAAAAGCGTAGAACTTATTTGGAATGGCTTATTAATAATAAGCCAGATTAGCGCGTCCCGCAGTACTGCGGGAAGGTCGGCAGTTCGAATCTGCCTACCCTGACAACCATTAGAAGGTAATTATTTACTTGTCGGAACTAAGTTAGAAAGTAAACTATATTTAAATTATCAACCTAAAACCTTCAATAGCCATAAAATCAAAAGTATCAGGAGAATTACAATTAATATATCGAAGAGCAAATCAATAAACGCCCCGAGATTTAAAAGAATACCAATTAACAATATAATCACTAATATTATTAGAAGCAATAATAATAAACTCCTCCCTCCACCTCTTTCAGTAGCGTTATCGGTCATAGTTATTGCATCAGGCACATAACTTTTAGCCTGTATCTGTGGCTCTTCACTACTTGAAATTGTATTCTTCAGGCCTTGTTTGGCAGTAAAGCTTAAAATAGCTTTGTGTTTTATTTTTTTTATAATTCCCGAAGGAGAGTTGGCAATAGGCCTATTAACAGGGTTCACATCCGCTACCTTTGTTGTCTGCGTGCCTTTAGGTTGTTCAGTATTGAGCTGTTTATTTACAGCCGACTGAACAGGTTTTGCAGCCACTTTTGATGATGCTACCGAAGGACTGCTTTTAGTATAATCAATATAATAGCCTGGATTATAGTGGCGCCTGGTTATTGAAAAATTTGTTCCGCAGGAAGAAAATATTATGCTTGCAATCAGGCAGAGTGTGCTGAAAGTAATTAGTTTTTTCATAGTCCTTCTTATAAATATTTGCGCTAATATAAAAAGAAGTTTTTACTGAACAAGTGGCAGAAATCAACTTTATAAATCAGGAATTATTACTGGGCTATCGATTTACGGGCAGCAGTCTGTTAATTCAAATTAAAATTCAAATTTGTACCCTATTCCTTTCAGGGTTTTAATCTTTTCGTCACCCAATTTTTGGCGTAGTTTTCGGATATGGACATCAATGGTGCGGTCTCCTACTACAACATCCTCGCCCCATATTTTATGTAATATGTCTTCCCTGCTAAATACTTTTCCGGGCTTGGATGCCAGTAATGAAATCAGCTCAAATTCTTTTTTAGGGAGTGAAAGTTCATCATCATTTATAGAAATGCTATAACTTTCTTTATTGATTTTTACACCACCACCCACATCAACAGAACCCTTATTGTCTTCAGGATGCGCCCTGCGCCTTAGCAAGGCATGTATGCGGCTAATCAGAACCCTCGGTTTTAATGGTTTTGAAATATAATCGTCGGCGCCTGCATCGAGCCCGGCAATTTGCGAATAGTCCTCAGTCCTTGCAGTTAAAAATACTATCAAAGCATTTTTTGTTTCAGGTATGTGCCTAAGTTCCTTGCATGCTTCAATGCCGTCCATTTCCGGCATCATCACATCTAAAATAATGAGATTGGGCAGAACTTTTTTGGCTGTTTGTATGGCGCTTTTTCCGTCAGAGGCAGTAAACACCTCATATCCTTCCTTTTTCAGGTTGTAGGATAAAAAATCCAATACATCTGACTCGTCATCAACCAATAATATTTTTGTGTTTTCCATTACAGGGAGAATTACTAAAATTTGATGCAAAGGTACGCTTAAAATAACATAATTCACATACTTAACAATTTAATAATATGCAATTCTAAATGAGTTAAGTAATGCATAAAATAATTGATTTATAGTATATTATAATTTCATTTGATAACAATTTAGTAACATTAAGTTAGTTTTCATGTAACACCAGCCACACACTTTTGCCCCGAATTTAAAACTGCAATATCACTAACACAAAAAACCAAAAACAACAATCTATGAAAAAAACAATTTCTACAAAACTTATGCTTGGCCTTGCAGGTTCATTGCTTGCTATTTCAGCAGTAAATGCGCAGTCAACTGACCAGGCTCCGGCACAGGCTTCTACAGCAGCATTGGATAATAATGCCATATCATTAATAACAAATGGCGCCGGTACTTCTAAGCCCGGAGGAAGTTTATGGGGATACGTATTTGGAGATTATGCTTATATGGCAAATGGCGATTCGGCAGGCAGGGGAACAAAATTTCAATATAAAGGATTAGGCGCTAACGGCCAGTTGGCAAACCCTAACGCTTTTGAAGTTAGGCGGGCTTATTTGGGATATAACTACAATGTAAACAGCAAGTTTTCTGCATACGCATTAATGGCTTATGAGGGTGATTATGACGTAAATAACAACAGAACTGTTTATTTGAAATATATTTACTTTAAGTGGAAGAATATTTTCAAAGGCAGTGACCTTAAACTCGGACAGCAGTCTACCAATTCATTCGCCAATGCATACAATACCGAGCCTCTTTTAGGCTATCGTTCCATTGAAAAAACAATTTTGGATATGCATAGCGTAGATGGTTCATCAGATATGGGCATTACTCTCGAAGGTAAGATATGGAAGAGCGGTACAGCGGATTCTACCATGTCTCCTACATTTATAGGGTATAGCGCAATGATGGGTGATAACTCTGGTAATACCCCTGTTCCATTATTTACAGGTGCCGGAACTGCTGAAAACCTTACTACCGATAAAGCTAAAAAATTCAGAGGTAACGTTTATTTAAATACGCTTAATGGTGCATTAACTATCGGAGCATACACTGACTTTATAAACTATGGCAACGCTCTTTACACTACTACATCAACTGTTCACCAGAAAGCTGTACAAACTGTAAAGGCTTATGCTGTGTATAATGGCAAAGTATTTGGTTTAGGTGTTGAATGGTTTACCCAAAGCATGACAAATGGCGAACTTGAAACGTATGCAGCCGGGAAAGGAACCAATGATACAGCTAAAGCTGTTCAAACAGGTATTTCCATATTTGCACATGGTACAATTATACAAAACAAGCTGAATATTTTTGCCAGGTTCGATACATACACACCTGATGCTGATTACAGCTACAATGTTAACGAGAAGTTTACAAGCGAAATGTCCAATGTAAGCAACTCAGCCAATGGCAACTCATATAAGGAGACTTTCATAAACGGCGGTATTGACTGGACACCTACTGCTGATAAAAGGATTCACCTTATGCCCAATGTATATTATTATGGAATTAATAACGGGTATGGTTCAGATAATTTAAAGAGTGATGATTATTTGCTTTACCGTATTACATTCCTTTGTGCGTTTTAAAATAAATTAGATATTTGCCCCCCCCCCCGGGATAGGGTTAAGGAAACTCCTTAACCCTATTCTGGTTTAAAAGTAGCAATTAATTGATAACAAATAAATAACAAATGAAAAACACAACCTTAAAATTCAAACAACTGGCCTTAGCCGGTGCAATAGCCGGTTTAGGCCTTGCTGCCTGCAACTCCTCCAGTTCAGATAATGCGGCGGATAAGCAATTGCTTGGCGCGGGCTCAACATTCGGGTATCCTATTTACTCTAAAATGTTCAGCGATTATGGAGCAGTTGCCCAGGGAACACAAACCAATTATCAATCTATCGGTTCTGGCGGTGGCATAAAACAGCTTATGAGCAAAACAGTTGACTTTGGCGCATCAGATGCTTTTTTAAGTGATGACGAAATGAGCAAAGCTCCGGCCCCCGTGGTGCAATTTCCTACTTGTTTGGGCTCTGTTGTAATCAGCTACAATATTCCGGGCAATCCTGAAATTAAAATGACGCCTGAAATTGTTGCAGGTATATTTTTAGGAACCATTACCAAATGGAATGATGAGAAAATTACTGCCGAAAACCCCGATGCTAAACTTCCCGATATGGATATTACCGTAGCTCACAGGTCGGATGGCAGCGGTACTTCTTACATTTTCACCGACTATCTGTCAAAAGTAAGCGATGACTGGAAATCAAAAGTTGGAATGGGTAAATCACCCAACTGGCCGGTAGGCGTTGGAGGCAAAGGTAACGAAGGTGTTGCCGGGGTTATTAAGCAAACACCCGGTGCAGTTGGATATATTGAGCTCGCTTATGCATTGCAAAACAATATGTCAGTTGCTGCATTGAAGAATGCCGCAGGCAACTACGTTAAACCGACAATTGAATCAACCAGCCTATGCGCTAACGGAGATATACCTGCCGATACGCGTATAAGCATTGCAAATTCCAAAGTTGACCAGGGATATCCCATCAGCAGCTTTACCTGGATAATGCTTTACAAAGAGCAGAAATACGGCGACAGGACCAAAGAAAAGGCAACCAATCTTGTAAAAGAATTGTGGTGGATGATACACGATGGCCAAAAAGATTGCCAGCCTCTGAATTATGCCCCGCTTCCTCCAAAGGCAGTGGCTGCGGCCGAGGCTGTTTTAAAATCTGTTACTTACGATAATCAGCCTGTTCTTCAATAGTTATTATAAAGTACTTCACGCCCGCTAAAGTTCTTTTCGTGTGAGGTTGTGTTTTGGTAAGGGGAGAGCCTGGCGGGCGCTCCCTTTTTATCTGAAAATGTATTGTATGTTTGCCAGAGAAATATGAGTAACAGCAAAATAATAAAGAACAATATATTTCTTAAGTCTATCAGTGGCTCTGCTATTTTTGTTACTCTTTTGCTTATAGCATTTTTTCTTACGCTTCTTTTTTCATCATGGCCGGCTTTAAAAGCCAATGGGCTTTCTTTTCTATGGGGTAAAACATGGGACCCGGTAAGGGATCGCTACGGTATGTTGCCGTTTTTAATCGGTACCCTTATAACATCTTTTCTCGCTTTATTAATTTCTGCCCCGTTTTCAATAGCTGCGGCGCTTTTCCTGGGAGAATATTTCCCTAAAGGAATTATTCCGAACATTTTTAGAAATATTATTGACCTGTTGGCAGCCATACCATCTGTTGTATATGGTTTTTGGGGCCTATATACCATTGTGCCCCTGGTAAGGGTTCTGGAAACCAAATTGCATGTTACCCCATCAGGTTTTGGCATTTTCTCAGCTTCGCTTGTGCTTTCTATTATGCTTATTCCGTATTCTGTTTCACTTATAAGGCAGGTCATAAGTATGACGCCAATACAGCTTAAAGAAGCTGCTTATGCGTTGGGAAGTACGCGCACTGAAGTTATTATGAAAGTTATTTTACCTGCCAATATATCCGGAATTTCAGCCGGTTTTCTTCTGTCGCTGGGAAGGGCTTTGGGTGAAACTATGGCTGTAACAGTTCTTATCGGTAATTCATCAGATATTCCCAAAAGTATTTTCAGCAACTCAAATACTATGGCAAGCCTTATTGCCAATGAATTTACCGAAGCAGTCGGGTCGGTTTATTCTGCTTCATTGGTTGAAATAGGTTTGTTATTATTTGTTGTTACAACTATTATAAACCTTATTGGAAGAATAGTTATTAAAAGATATACGGTTAAAGTATGACGCCAATTGAAATAGCTGGGATAAAGAGGAGAAAGTTCAAGGACACCTTGTTTAAAAGCATTATATATGCGCTTACATTTACCTGCCTTGCAGTAGTGCTTATTATTCTTTTTTATATATTTCAAAAAGGAGTAACCTGCATTAATTGGTCAATGTTTACTCAATTGCCGAAACCTGTGGGAGAGAGCGGTGGTGGGGTGCTTAATGCCATGATTGGAAGTTTAATGCTGGTGAGCGTTGCAGCCGTAATTGCTATTCCTTTGGGCATTGCCGTAGGTATTTTCCTGGCTGAGAAAAGAGGCATGAGAGTTGCAGACAGGGTCAGCATTGCAGTAGATGTATTGCAGGGAGTACCCTCTATTGTAGTAGGTATGGTGGTTTACGTTTGGGTAGTTAAGCCAATGGGCATTTTTTCGGCTTTTTCAGGCAGCATAGCCCTTGCCATCATGATGCTGCCACCCGTCATAAAAAATACTGAGGAAACCCTGGTGCTTATCCCGAATACATTAAAAGAAGCCGCATTAGCTCTAGGAGCCTCGGATTTACGCTCAACCATGAAAGTACTTTTACCAACCGGCATCGGAGGCATTTTCAGCGGCTGTATGCTAGGTATAGCCCGCGTTGCCGGAGAGGTGGCTCCTTTGCTTTTTACAGCATTTGGAAATCCATACCTTAGTTTTAATGTTATGAAACCGGTAAACAGCTTGCCCCTTGTCATATTTAACTACGGCACCAGCCCTTATGACGATTGGCATCGCATAGCCTGGGGCGGCTCGGTAATACTTGTCGGGTTTGTTATAATACTTAATTTTATAGTAAAATTTTTTGAAAGCAAATGGAAGGTACAATTTTAAGAACAGAAAACCTTTGCGCCTCTTTCGGGACTAACCAGATATTGAAAAATATCAATATTGATATACCTGAAAAAAAGGTGACAGCATTTATGGGGCCATCCGGATGCGGAAAAACAACATTCCTGCGTTGTATCAACCGCATGCATGAATTAACCCCCGATGCAACTGTGCAAGGGAAGATACGCCTTCATTATGAAGATGTTTATAAAATGGAACCTATGACATTGAGAAGAAGGATAGGTATGGTGTTCCAACGGCCGAACCCCTTTCCTACCATGAGCATTCTTGAAAATGTAATAGCGGGTTTTACACTGAACGGTATAAAAATCAAGGCTAAAGAAAAGGAAGAAATTGTGCAGGATGCATTAAAAAAGGTAGCCCTGTGGGAAGAAGTGAAAGATAAACTCGATAAACGCGCTACTTCGCTTTCGGGCGGACAGCAGCAAAGGCTTTGCCTGGCCAGAACAATAGCCATGAAACCGGAAATCGTTTTGCTCGATGAGCCGACATCGGCGCTGGACCCCCTATCAACTGCCAAAATTGAAGATTTATTATATGAACTGAAAGGCAATTATACATTGGTAATTGTTACGCATAATATGCAGCAGGCAGCACGTATTAGTGACATGACCGCTTTCTTTTACCTGGGCGAATTGCTCGAATATGATGATACAAAAAAAGTATTTACCAACCCTAAAAATGAAAAGACACAGAATTATATTACCGGCAGGTTCGGATGAGAAATAAATTATAGTTGAAAGTTTGTAAAGTTCATAAAGTCTTAGAACTATACAAACGTTCAGCTTTATGAACTTTACAGACTTTATGAACTTTATAAACTAAAATAATATGGAGCATCTCCAATCGGAATTAGATTCATTAAGGGAAGAATTAACCCAGATGTACACTCTTGTGCATAACCAATTGCATAAAGCCCATGATGTATTCCTGGAAAACAAAACTTCCCTGGTAAAAGGAATTGCTTCGACTGAGAAACTTGTTAATGCCAAGGAATTGCAGATTGACAGCCGTTGCGAAACCATACTTGCATTATTCACACCCGTGGCGGTAGATTTACGCTTTGTATTATCTGCCCTTAAAATAAATTCAAATCTTGAACGGATTGCCGATATAGCCGATAACATTTCCCGCATGGTAGTCCATACCAAAGCGAGTTTTGACAAGGCCTTCCTGGAAAAAATTCAAGCTAAACAGGCTTTCGATACAGCACTGGAAATGTTTGATACATTGATGCGGGCGTACAAGACTGAAGATACTTTGCTGGCAAGAGATGTTTTTACAAAAGATAAAATTATTGACCAGGTTATGAATAATGGCATTGAGATTGCCGAAGAATACTCTAAACAATCACCTGATGCCATTGCACAGGCTATTGCCCTTATAAGCATTATGAAAATGCTTGAAAGGACAGGGGACCACCTGAAGAATATTGCCGAAGAAATTATTTTTTACGCCGAGGCGAAAGTGCTCAAGCATAAAGGGAAGACCTCTTAATTTTATATGTTTGGGTGAGAGTAACGCCTCCACTTTTCTATTACTTCTTTCATATCGGCAGGCAGTTCCGATTCAAAATAGACAGTTTCGCCTGATAGAGGGTGCACAAACCCTAATGATTGTGCGTGTAAAGCCTGGCGGGGCAAAATGGCAAAACAGTTTTCCACAAACTGAACATATTTACCTATCGCCTGCCCTTTAAGTATTTTATTGCCGCCATAAACTTCATCATTGAACAATGGATGCCCTATATATGCCATGTGCACCCTTATCTGGTGCGTGCGTCCTGTTTCAAGCCTGCATTCTATGAGGGTAACATGCGCAAACCGTTCTATTACCTTGTAGTGCGTTATCGCATTTCTGCCTTTGGAAGGGTCAGTATATGCAGCCATCTTTTTCCTATCCCTTACATCCCTTCCTATATAGGTAGTTACGGTGCCTTCATCTTCCTTAAAATTACCCCATGCCAGTGCAACGTAACGGCGCTTAACATCTTTCTGGTGGAATGCCTTGGAAAGTTTATTGAGAGCAATGTCATTTTTGGCTATCACCAATAATCCCGAAGTATTTTTATCAATGCGGTGCACTAACCCCGGCCTCAATTGGTTGAACGGGTCCTTTTCCGATTTTTTACCTTGCGGAAGATTATCAATATGGTAGGTGAGAGCATTCATAAGCGTTCCTGTAAAATTGCCAACACCGGGATGAACCACCATGCCTGCCTTCTTATTAATTATCATGATGTCATTATCCTCGAAAACAATATCGAGCGGTATATTTTCTGGAATTAATTCTATTTCGCGTTTAGGGTAAGGAAATACTACCGAAATACTGTCCCCCGGCCTTACCTTATAGCTCGATTTGGTTGGCTTTCCGTTAACCAGTACATTGCCCGCATCAATGGCAAACTGAACCTTTGTGCGGGTTCCGTGGGAGATTTTAAGTAAAATGAATTTATCAATCCGCAAAGGCTCCTGCCCGGGGTCAACCGTAAAATGGAAATGCTCGAACATTTCCTGGTCTTCATCGGGTATTTCAATAGTGTCAGGTTGCATATTATGGGATTAAATTTAAGCAAAATAAAAAAGTCCCGCAAGCTTTGCGGGACTCTTTTATTGTTCATTGAGCTGAATTACTTCTTGGTAGTATCCTTCATGGTACTATCCTTTGGCATAGCAGCTTTAATAGAATCTGCCTTATGCTGCGCGGCCATAGTGGCAGCGGCTTGTACTTTGTTCAATGAATCCTGCTTAAGGGAATCCTGCATGTGTGCTTTCCTTTCCTTTTCAGCAGCGCTTGGGCCACAAGCAACAAATGCAAATGCACCTGCGATAGCAATAATAGTTACTACTTTTTTCATCTTCGTGTTGGTTTGATGGATTAAAATTGGCTGCAAATGTATAATTATTTTTGTTATACAAACAAAATGTGCATTTTTTTCAAAAAAATATGGCTTTAATCAGGTATGTAAAATCATGAAAAATGTCATGAGTTATAAATTAAATGAAAATATGGTATTTGTCTTTTCACTTATAACTCTTTTGCCCTTACTTGTCCGTTATTATAAACTCAGTTCTCCGGTTTTTCTGCCTGCCTTCCTCTGAATCATTACTTGCAACAGGGTTTGCCGCCCCTTGCCCCTCAAAGCTAAGTCTCGATGGGTCTATGCCACCCTGTTGCAGGGTTTGCATCACGGTATATGCCCTGTCCTTGGACAGGGCAAGATTATCTTTATCATTACCCACATTGTCAGTATAGCCTACAATCTTAATTTTTATGGAAGGGTTGGCTTTTAAAAACTTAGTGAATTCATCAATAACCCCAATAGATATTGGCTCCAACTGTGCTGAATTGGTTTTATAATATATATTATTGAGGGTATAATTTGAGCCAACTTCAATCTCTTTCATCTCAAAATTCATAGTTGGAGGCTTACCCGCTGAAGTATCCTTAGCGGTAATAGTTGTCGAAGTAAATGCGAATCCGTTTTTATTGGCGCTCACCACATATTCATCTTTTTTATCAGCGCTTACAATGGCCCTGTATGAGCCATTGATGGTGTCGCTTACCAATGCAACCTGTTCTTTTGTCCGGGTATTTGTAATAGTTACTTGTGTACCCTGGGCAGGGCTTCCGTCAGGCTCTTTGGCGCTGAAGTCAACCATCTTCACATTTTGCGGACGGGCTTCGTTATATAATGTAAAATGAAAGATATCATACCCTCCAACGCCCCTTCCGTTTACCCTGTTTGCGTCATTGGAACAAAAATAACCTGTTTTACCGTCGGTACTCACAAAAAAGCCCAGGTCATCGCCTGTGCTGTTAATTGGGTAACCAATGTTTTTAGGTTCCCCCCATTTTCCGGTACTGTCGGTTCTTGAGTAGTAAATATCATATCCTCCCAGGCCAAAACGCCCGTCCGATGAAAAATATAAGGTATGGCTGTCTGAGTGTATAAAAGGGCTTTTATCGTTCCCCGGAGTATTAATTGTTGGCCCCATATTAACGGCACTGCTCCATTCCCCGGTTTTAGGGTCTTTTGTACTATACCAGATATCAACTTTTCCATATCCTCCTTTACGGTCGCTGGCAAAATAAAGGGTAAGGCCATCAGCAGAAATTGAGGGTTGCGAGTCCCATGCATCGGGGTCGTTTACCTGCGGGCCCATATTGGTTATTTCGCCCCAGCCTCCTTTTTCAGCGTTACAAAAATATATGTCGCAATTTACCGGAGCGCCATTATCGCCTTTGCATATGGTGAAATAAAGCACATTGTCATCAATAGTAATGCTTGGGCCGCCTTCATTTCTTCCCATATTGAAAGGAGGCGAAGGCATTTTCTCACCCTCGTTAAATTCCCCATCCTTTCCTCTCTCGCTTTTCATAAAAAACTCTTTTAAATTGTTGTCGGAATCAAATATCTGGTCCATAGAATTAACCGGCAGTTTACGGGTAAAAAATGCGTACTGGTTATCGGGGGAAATACATGCGAGATATTCATCGTACTTTGTGCATAATCCTTTTACCGGGTACGGGTCAAATGGAACAGGGTGGTTATAAATATCAAGGTAAAACTTACCATACTTTATCATTTGTTTGGCTTCGTACAGGTAAGCATCATATTTCTTCGAATACTTTTTCTCGTCATCATCTTTAAAATTGAGGAATTTCTGCAGCCAGGTAATTGCATCGGCATATTTTTCCTGTTCATAGTAGCTGAATCCTATAAAATAATATGGGTCGGAATGATAATGAGGGCATGCCTGTATTACTTTCCGGAAATATTCTACACAGGGGGCAAAAGGTTCATGTCTCAGGGCTTCTTCTTTCATTAAATCTTCCCCGTACATAAAATTGGCATCAATATAATCGGGTTCCATATCCAAAGCCTGTTTTAAAAAGCCCATCTGCTCCTGCTGGGTATATTTATGATCCTGGGCTTTTTTTAAAAGCTGTACTGCTTTTTTGTTATCTTCTACCTGGCAACTTGAATCACTTTGGGCACTTACAAAACCTATTGCCAATAGCCAACAGCTAATAGCCAATAACGAGGGGATTTTTTTAATCATATAATCCCTTGTTCAATAAGATGGATAATGTTTTCGATATCTTTATCTTCCCCTGCCGGGTCATAGGTATCTTTCATGCTATTCCCAAACAGGGTGGCGACAGTTTGCCACATAAAAGCTGAGAGGCTGCCCTTCATTTGTTTCACCAGGTCATAAGATGTGCTTCCTGTTTGACGGTCAATAAGCTTTATAAGCAACCTTCCCTGTTCCACAGTAAGGCCTTTGAGTTCCTGTTCGTACTGGCCCATTAGCTGTTTTTCCATCTGTTTCAGGTATTTTTTCTTTTCGCTCTTATCCGTCAGGGTACTCAGTGCCTGTTCACATTGCTCATAATTAGCCTGTGCCATCAAGGCATAAGGATAAACAGTCTTTATATTTTGTTCCAATATATAGTAATTGGCAGCTTCGGTGCAGTTGGCAAATACCCTGTGCCCGCATACAAGCTGTTCGCTCATATCAACAATACCAACGGTGTCGCCATTAATTATGGTTGCCGGCAAACGGACGCCAAGATACCAGGGGCTTACCTGGGATGAAGATTTCACCTGGCATATTGCTCCCATGCTTAAGAAGATTCCCCATATTGCAAAAAGACCTTTCATTTATACTATATACGTTAAATAAAGCAATAATGTTGTAAAATCAACTACAAATTTAGGTTAAAATCGAATTAAATGGATAAGTTTTTGAATACAAGAACACGAAATCCGTAAAAAATGTCATTTAGCGTAACATTTCCTCCCCATAACGTATAAAAAGCCTGCTTTGACTATTTTACTATATTTGCTCACAGATCATCTGATTTTTTTTAATGAGCTTGTTAATATAAATTTACAATTAAATACAGATAATTTATATTTGTGATTCAATTATCAGCGATAGACTAAAACATGGGACTTTATTTTTTAATATTTCTTACTTCTTTTTTGGTCGCATTTATCTGCACTCCTCCTTTAATAAGGGTATCGCTCCGCAAGAACCTTACCGATATACCCGGAGACCTTAGAAAGCTTCATACACGCAGTATTCCGACACTGGGCGGTGTAATGATTTTTGCAGGAACTATTTTTGCCTATACATTATTGCTGCCTTCCATAATTGACTATTTAAGGAGCGACGGTGAAATTAAAATTGTAATAACCGATTCAAGTTACCTTATTGCATCCATTTTATTATTGTTTTTTATCGGTGTTAAAGATGATATAATTGGTACCGCGGCTATTTTTAAGCTTCTCGGCCATATTATAGTTGGCATGATACTGGTATTAATGGGTAACATCCGCATTTCGGGTTTTCATGGGCTTTTTGGCCTTTATACGCTTCCTTACTGGGGTAGCGTATTTTTATCTGTTTTTACCTATGTGGTAATAATAAACGCTATCAATTTTATTGATGGCATTGACGGATTAGCGGCAGGCGTGGGCTTTATAGGTTCCGCTGCTTTCGGAATCTGGTTCGGGTTTGCCCACAGCTATATGATGGCAGCGCTTGCCTTTGCTTTGTGCGGCTCATTAATGGGTTTTCTGATTTACAATTTTTCTCCTGCCAAAATATTTATGGGCGATTCAGGCTCCCTTATCATAGGGCTTATTTTATGTGTGCTGGGGATAAAACTGATTGAATTTGACCCTGCCCAGTTGCCCCCGTCTATTGTTGGCATATCAAGGCCGCTTTTTGTTATGAGCGTGTTGGCTTACCCTTTGATAGATGCTTTGCGTATTGTTATTTTAAGAAGCTTAAAAGGCACCTCACCGCTTGAAGCTGACCGCAACCATATTCATCACGCCATGCTAGATATGCAGATGAGCCACCGCCAGATTTCTATTTCACTCTATTTATATACCATTGTAATAATTGTTTCCGCTGTTCTTTTAAAATTCATGGACTCTACCTGGGCATTTGTTGTGGTGGGAGGGTTCGCCTTAATCACTCTCCAGATACCGTTGATTATCAGGCTGAGAAAACGGAAAAATAAAACAGGCATTGTTAAAGAAATGGAACGCCACGAAGCCATTTAAGCCAATATCCATAAATTCATTCAGGAGTATTTATTTATAAGGAGCTTACAAATCATTTGTGAGCACAGATATTACATAAAACATTTTAAGATATTTTGCAAGTTATAAAGTTTATACTCAGAGAATCAATTGCAAAATTTTCTTACAATGTTAATTTTATTTCAGTAAAAAAAATCATTATGCAAGGAAATTTGAAAATAAAAATATACATTTGGGTTTTTGTCTTTGTCTAATTACAGAAATCTTAAAAGACCATTAAACTTCAATTATGATATAAAAATACATTCTCAATGAAAAACGATCTGTTTCTTTCCGCATTATCCCGTCAAATTAAGACTATTCTTGCTATGACAGGATTTTCTGTTTTTACGTTTTCAATAGCCTGTGCTCAAACCAATGTCTCATACTCATATACAGGCTCACTTCAAACATGGACTGTACCTGCAGATGTTACACAAATTACCATTACTGCTTCCGGCGCTGCAGGCGCCTACCTTAGTGGAGGAGGAGGAGGATCCTGTAATGGTGGAAATGGGGCGGTAATTACTAATGTTACTGTAACTGTTGTTCCGGGACATACATTGAATATTCTTGTGGGCGGACAACCAGCCGCTGGTGGCAATGCTAGTGGCGGTGGCGGTGGAACTTATATCTGGGATGCTTCTAACACCAGCACACCATTAGTTGTGGCAGGCGGTGGCGGTGGCAGCGGCTATGGAGCGTCTGGTGGCGCACCCGGTTCCACAACTACTACACCCACTGTAGGTGGTGGCTTGGGCAGCGGTACAGCTGGTACAGGTGGCAACGGCGGCACTGCGGGTAATGGAACCGGTTATGCTTGTGCTGGTGCTGGTGGTGCTGGATTTGCCAGCTCAGGAAGCAATGGGGGTACTGGATCATTTGTTAATGCTTCAAGTCCGGCGGCAGGGGGAGGAATTTGCCCCATTGCCTCTACTACTCCCGGAGCAGGTGGTACGTCAGGATGTAATGGCCAGGCCGGCGGATATGGAGGAGGAGGAGGGGCCTGTTTTTCCGGTGGCGGCGGTGGCGGCTATAATGGCGGTGCCGGCGGTAATACTTCTAATACTTGGTCAACCGGCGGCGGCGGCGGTGGTGGGTCATGTGTAAACGGAGCTAATCCTCCTTCTGGAAGTGTGGCTGCCACAAATACCGGTAATGGTTCCGTAACCATTTCTTATGTTCCTACATGCACTGTAAGCATAAGCCCCACATCTGTAACAGTATGCCCCGGGAGTTCGGTAACTTTAACAGCGAGCGGAGGCTCATATTATTCCTGGAATGGCGGATCAACCACTGCAAATGCAAGTATAACTGTAACCCCAAATACTACCACTACTTATTCAGTAACAGGGTGGGATGGCTCAGGTTGCAGCGATACTGCCACCCGTACAGTTATAGTAAACCCCGCTCCCGTAGCTACGTTAACTATGAATCCAAGTTCAATTTGCAGCGGGAGTTCCACTACTCTTTATGCCGGAGAATCAGGAAGCACGGCGGCGCCTTATACTTATACCTGGCAAGCCACTTCTAATCCCGTTCCCGGCACCAATACTACAAACCAGGCAAGTTATTCAGTCTCGGTTTCACCAACCATTACCGATACATATACTTTGACAGTTACTGACAACAATGGATGTTTAGGGAATTCAAATGTTACGATAACAGTATATCCTAACCCGGTTGCTTCTTTATCTGCTTCTCCCAATTCTATTTGCAATGGAAGCAGTACAACGCTTACTGCCGGAGAATCAGGAGACAATGCTCTTCCTTTATCTTATCAATGGAGTGCCACTGCTAATCCTCCTGCTTCCAATAATAATGCCAATGTATTCAGTTATACCGTTTCTGTTTCACCAACCACTACTGATGCGTATTCTTTAACTGTTACTGATGCAAATGGCTGCAAAGACACGATTTCGACAAAAGTAATTGTAAATGCTTTGCCAACAATAACTATCAGTCCTAATCCGGCATCTATTTGTTCAGGTAGTTCAATTACCTTAACGGCGAGCGGAGGCTCCTATTATTCATGGAATGGTGGAGGAACCACTTCTACTCCGGGTTTAATTGTAACACCGTCAACTACGACTACTTACACAGTTGAAGGCTGGAATGGAAATGGCTGTAGCAACACAGTTCAGTCAACAGTAACCGTAAATTCCAATCCATCATTAAGCGTCGGAAGCGGTATCAGCATTTGTACCGGAAATTCAGGCAGTCTGTCGGCTTCAGCCACAGGTGGAAAAACTCCGTATAGTTACATGTGGCTGCCCGGTTATATAGCCACATCTTCTCCAAGCGTATCACCCACCTCAACTACTACTTATTCGGTATATGTTACAGATGCAAACGGTTGTAAAGATAATAATGCCGACAGCACACAGGTAGTAACGGTAAACAGCACTCCGACGGTAGCTATTACTCCAAGCCCTTCAAATGCAACAATATGTGCAGGAAGTTCTGCTACGCTCACAGCAAGTGGAGGTGTAACTTATTTATGGAACACAGGGGCAACCACGTCAAGCATTAGCGTTAGCCCAACAATCAATGCTACATACACAGTTACCGGTACAAATTCTGAAGGATGCAGCAGCACCGCTACGCAATCTATAACAATAAATTCTTTACCTTCTGTAAGCGCATCGGCCACATCTTTAACTATATGCTACGGTAATTCAACAACATTAACATCAAGCGGAGCAGCGACTTATGAATGGATTTCGCCATTTGGATTCCTTTCATCTTCACAAGACCAGTCTGTAAGCCCGACAAGTACAACAACTTATACAGTGGTTGGAACAAGCACACAGGGCTGTCAAGGTACACAGCAAACAGTAACCATATCAGTTACCCCGCTCCCTGCTGTAACTGTAAATCCATCCCCTGCGACAGTGTGTTTGGGTAATCCTGTTGCTTTATCTGCAAGCGGATCTGCAAGTTATACATGGTCACCCTCAACAGGTTTAAATGCCACCACAGGGGCGAGCGTTTCAGCTAACCCAACAGCGGCAACCACCTATACGGTAACCGGTTCAAATTCATGCGGCAGCCATGACACTACAGTTTCAGTAGTACTGGGCTTATTGCCCACTGTAAGCGCTTCTGCTTCACCTGCAACAATATGCACAGGCAATTCAACTAATTTAACAGCAGGAGGGGCGACAAGTTATACATGGTCTCCGTCATCCGGTTTAAGCGTAACAACAGGGGCAAGTATTACAGCCGCCCCAGGCATCAGCACTACCTATACTGTTACAGGTACAAACGCATGCGGAGATAACCAGGCAATTGCAGCGGTGACGGTGAATACTACGCCGACAGTTGGCGTTTCTGCTTCATCTTCAACAATATGCCAGGGCAATTCATCAACACTTACTGCCAGTGGAGCAACAACCTATTCATGGTCACCCGCAACCGGTTTAAACGTTTCGACAGGAGCAAGTGTAACCGCCAGTCCTGCTTCCACTACTACCTATACTTTAACCGGTACATCAAACGGTTGCTCCGATGCGGCGACAATATCTTTAACCGTAAAACCGGCAACAGTAAACCCGGGGCCCGATACCAGTGTTAGCTGCGGTAGCAAATTGCAATTAAATGTAACCTGCAATCCACCCTCTCCAACCCTGGTGGTATGGTCTCCTTCTACTTATCTGAACAATTCCAATATACCTGACCCGGTATGCTCACTCACCGGCAGCGGCAATATTACCTATACAGTAACTGCAGCGTTAAGTAACGGGTGTACTGCCAATGATACTATAACAGTGAGCCGCAAACCTGCGGATACTCATATAACCCTATGCGAAGTTTCGGCAGATACAGGTTCAAATTATAATATTATAGTTTGGGATACTGCAACCTTGAGGCATGCAGACAGCATAAGAATATATTATCTGAACAGTTCATCGAAATGGGCTTGCCTCAGCGTGAGGCCATATAGGGGAAATGAGTATTATGTTGATTCTTTGAATAAACCCGATAAGGCTACTGTAAGATATAAATTAGTATCGGTTGATTCATGCGGAGATACCCTTTCAAGCCTCTGGCATAACACCATGTGGATACAAAATAATTCCGGTACATTTCAGTGGTCGGGTACCGGATACCAGATGGAAGGTAATTCAGCGCCTGTAACAACATATATTTTATACCGCGATACGTTAAGTAATGGCCATTGGGATTCGATAAACTCAGTCAGCGGCACTCAAAATATTATGGCTGACCCTGATTATGCCAATTATCCTAAAGGCAGGTGGAGAGTTGTGGCTATATTAAATATCCCGGGTTGCCCATTGCCTGATTTAAGGCCCGATGCAATAAATAACACTACAACGCGAAGCAATACCCAGCACAATAACATTTTTACAGGTACATCAACCTTAGCTTCAACCCCAAATTCAATATCTGTTTATCCGAATCCTGCCGGCCAAACTTTGAATATTAAATTCAGTTATGCAAAAGCAGAGGATGCAAGGATAAGTATAGTTGATGTTACAGGAAGAGAAATTTATTCAATTGAGAATTATCAAATTACCAAATCATCAAATCATCAAATTGACATTAGTGCTCTATCAACCGGAATATATTTTGTAAAGGTAGTAACCAATACATCATCGCAGGTGGTGAAATTTGTGAAGTTGTAAATCCCGACATTTATCGTCGGGGAGTAAATCCAGATTAATTGTCGGAACAACAGGCATTGGTTTTGATTTGTTATTGCAGGGCGATAGCGGCTTATTTATCAGGCATTGCGGTGGAATGAATATTTGTTTTAAACTGACTGTCAGAGTCAATCTGTTTATTCCGATAAATATCAATCATATTTCGGCTAAAAAAGTTATTTCATTTTAGGGTAATTGTAAATAATAATATACATTTGATAATTAATACTTATCGCGGTATTGAAATTTTAAAACTATTACCATGAAAAAAATTACATTGTTTTTTTTCCTGCTTATAGCCTGCAATGCTTTTGCCCAGGTAAACTCCATACCCAATGGTGAATTTGAAAGCTGGACAAATCTTAACTGGATGGACCCTGTTAATTGGTGGTCCCTTAATGACACCTATGGCCCTAATGGACAGGGCAACTATACGAATACTGTTATAAGGAGTACTGATGCCTATCATGGCAAATATGCAGCACAATTGGAATCTATAAACTTTGGCCCTGACACTATTCCGGGTATGATTGGGTTGGGAATTGTTGGAGGAAGTCCGGTTGGGATTCCTATCAGCGAGGCTCCCACCGGAATAAGGCTATATTATACCTATAGCAGGACAGCACCCGACAGCGCTGCAATTGAGGTTGAATTTAAAAAAGCAGGCAGCGTTATTGGCATTTATTTATATAAAATATCGAACACAACTAACAGCTATCTCCTTTTTTCCCAAATGTTTTCTCCGGCTTTGTCGCAAACTCCTGATACCGTTTTATTTACAGCCTTTTCAACAACAAGATTGTTTTATTCAAAGGGATTTAAAAACGCGATTGGGTGGTGTTGGGCCCCGGGTAGCACATTTCAAATTGACAGTCTTTCTTTTACTGGCCTGGCAAGCCAACCTGCCGGTTTAAATGGCGATTTTGAACAATGGAATGCTGATACAAACTGGATTGGCCCGGTTGATTGGAACGAACAAGAGGGATTCAGCTTAGCACGAACTACAGATGCCGTTTCGGGATTCGCAGCAGAATTAGGAACGACACTAACCAGTTGCACATCTTGTGTTGGACCGCAGTTCACAAAAATCAGAACAGGTAATGAAGGTGGTTCAGGTGATAATGGAGGTTATCCTTACACTAACACAATAGACACACTTGAGTTTTATTACAAATATGCCCCGTCATCAGGTAACCCCCTTGACTCAGGAGCAGTTTCTTTAGATTTTCATAACAGCACTGCTAATAATCAATACTATATCATAACTCTTGGCGCTTCGGCTGTTTATAAGAAAGTAGATTATCCAATATCTATATCCGGCTTTACACCAGATAGTGTTGCAGTAGGCATTCAATCATCTTACTGTAATTCCTGCAGCAGCTTACCAATGGGTGATACCGGTTCTGTTATCAAAGTAGATAATATTCATTTCAAATCACAACAACATCTTTCTGTATCACCTGCTGTTGCTTCTATCTGTGCAGGTACTGGAGGCGTTACTCTTGTTGCCGACGGAGAAACAAGTTATACCTGGGCGCCGGCTACCGGCCTTAGCTGCACAAATTGTTCGGACCCTGTCGCTAACCCCTTATCTACAACTACCTATACTGTTACTGGCACTACAGGAACTTCACACAGCATAGTAAATGTAACAGTAACTATTAAGCAGTCCAGTGTGAAAATACCGCGCGACACATCTGTTTCCTGCGGAAAAAGCCTGCAGTTAAACGCAGTCTGCAATCCTTTATCACCAACAAGCGTAGTATGGAGCCCTTCGACTTATTTAAGCAGTACCAGCATAGTAAACCCTATTTGCACACCGACCTCTACTGTAACTTATACTTTAACAGTTGACTTAAATAACGGTTGCGTGGTTACTGATACTGTTACCGTGCAGAATAACCCTTTGGCAAGTATTTGTATAGTAACGGTAGATACCGGGTCAGACCATAATATAATAGTCTGGGACAACACCGGGTTAGCCCACATAGACAGTTTTAAAATCTATTACCAGAATTCCGCTTCGCTTTGGCAATTAATCAAAGCAGTGCCATTTTCCGCGCCCAATTATATAATTGATAGCACGCCTATAAATGATCCCAATGCCAATACGGTAAGGTATTGTTTAACAGCCAAAGATTCATGCGGCGGTGAAGAACCAATTTCATCAAGCTCCTGGCAAAACACCCCATTTATTATTGGCAATGGGTCAGGAACTTTTAGCTGGGGTGGAACCGCGTATTTAGTTGAGGGTTCAGCACAGCCTGTGCGAACATACCGTTTGTTCAGGGACACATTAAGAAATGGCCATTGGCAGGCAATAGATTCGGTAGCTGGGAACCAATACCAAATGACGGACCCGAATTATGCAATGTATCCCAAAGCAAGGTATCGTGTTGATGGGGAATTATTTAACGGTGGCTGCCCTTATAATGGTGATTTAAGGCCTTATGCCATCAACAATACAACAACCCGCAGCAATACGCAACATAATACAATAATAGGGGCAGTAAAACAAATTGTAAATCCTGCTGATGCTATATCAGTATATCCTAATCCTGCCGGGCAAACTTTGAATATTAAATTCAGTTATGCAAAAGCAGAGGATGCAAGGATAAGCATAGTGGATGTTACAGGAAGGGAAGTGTATTCTGAATTGTCAATGGTGAATGGTGAATTGTCAATGAATATAGCTAACTTATCAACCGGAATATATTTTGTTAGGGTAGTAACCAATACATCATCGCAGGTGGTGAAATTTGTGAAGTTGTAAATCCCGACATTTATCGTCGGGGAATAGACATTGATTTGATAATTTGATGATGTGCTGATTTGATGATTACCAAATCCCTCCTGTTCTTTTTCGCGCTCGTTAATAATATTTCAACTTTTTGTGCATTCCCAGCAATTCTACGGGATTAGCAAATGAATAGTTGATAAAATGTTTTATGATTTGCTTAATATTTTAAATAAAATGTTTATATTTGCAGTGAATAAACCTGTGGTTTATTCAAATTAAGAATTAAGAGTGAAGAACTAAGAACAAAAAATCACTATAGTATTCATTTAAACTCTGTGAAACTCAGCAGGCTGTTTGTTCTGCGACCTCTGCGTGAAATGCTTTTAACCAATCTCTCCGAGAGGGGGGGAGGGGCAGGGTAGACATAACAAAATGAGTAAACTATTGATAATCAAATAAATGGAAAAAAGCCTTATGCCAAATAGTGCCAAAAGATGCCAAATCATGCCAAAAAGCGCCAAGTGTTAAAATAAAGATGCCAAAGAATGCCAAATTTTAAGTTAAAAGTGAATAGTGAAAAACAAAAAAGAAAGCGGGGGGACATAAAATGCCAATGTCATGACAAAAGATGCCAAAATCAATTACGAATGAAAAAACCTTTTTGGACTCCCGATAAAACATGATGTCGGGATTGCAGTGTTTTTAGGGAAGCAACTTTGCGTAAACCTTTGCGCACTTTGCGAGAAAATGAAATTATGAATAAAAATTTCTGTGAATCTGTGGCTGAAATGAAAAATAATTCGTGTAATTCGTGTCTCCAAAACATAATAAACTCATTGCAAAAGTATGCAAAAAGTATGCAATTATAAAACATTGTAAATGAGGGTTTTGCAAAAAGCCACCCCCTCAAAATAGACAAAAAAAGACAAGAATGGACAAAAATTGCATATTTCCCCAATAAACAGAAAAAGGGGTATATGACAATTTAACATTTTTTGTCAGACAAAAATCACCAAAACATGACACGAAAGCTTACATTTGGCATCCCAAAAAAATGGCACGGAATTTGAAAGAAGGGAATCGAACAAAAAACAATTTGATAATTTGATGATTTGGAGATTTGATGATGAAAAAGGCAATATATATTGAGCTATTTGTTATTCAATTACCAAATTATCAAACTACCAAATCATCAAATTAAATTAGTAACCTTTAAATCTAAAAAATCATGGCAAAAAAAGTAAATTTTGTTCCTCAGGGCGACCGGGTACTGGTTGAAGCTGCTGAGGCAGAGAGCAAAACAACAGGTGGTATTATTATACCTGATACAGCAAAAGAAAAACCCCAAAAGGGAATTGTAGTAGCCGTAGGCCCGGGTAAGAAAAAAGATGAGCCTGTAACCCTGAAAGTAGGTGATAAAGTGCTTTATGGCAAGTATTCGGGCACTGAAATTGGCATTGATGGGAAAGAATACCTCATCATGCGCCAGGATGATGTTTTAGGATATTTCGAATAAAAACAAACCAATTTGATGATTTGATGATGTGCCAATTTGATGATAAAAAGGCATTTTCCATTATCAAATTATCAAATGGACTAATTATCAAATTAAATCAATAACAATTAAAAACAATAAAAATGGCTAAAGAGATAATTTTCGACCTGAATGCCCGCGATGCTATAAAAAAAGGCGTTGACGCATTGGCTAACGCGGTAAAAGTAACATTAGGCCCAAAGGGACGCAATGTTATTATTGATAAAAAATTTGGCGCTCCTGTAATTACCAAAGATGGTGTTACAGTTGCCAAAGAAATAGAATTGACCGACCCGATTCAAAATATGGGCGCTCAATTATTGAAAGAAGTAGCTTCTAAAACCGCTGATATTGCCGGTGACGGAACTACAACTGCCACAGTGCTTGCACAGGCTATTATTACCATAGGCCTTAAGAATGTAACGGCAGGAGCTAACCCTATGGACCTGAAAAGGGGTATTGACAAAGCTGTTGAAGCTGTTGTGGCAGACCTCAAAAAACAATCGAAACCGGTTGGAGAAGGCAACAAGATGATAGAACAGGTTGCTACCATATCTGCCAATAACGATACCAACATTGGCAAACTTATTGCCGAAGCCATGGCAAAAGTTAAGAAAGAAGGCGTTATTACCGTTGAAGAAGCCCGCACTGCTGAGACAACCGTTGAAGTAGTTGAAGGTATGCAATTCGACAGGGGTTATCTTTCTCCTTACTTTGTTACCAATGCTGAAAAGATGGAAGTTGTATTGGAAAACCCGTACATCCTCATCTATGAGAAGAAACTTTCTACCATGAAAGAACTTCTTCCTATACTCGAAAAATCAGTTCAGACCGGCCACCCTCTCCTCATTATTGCTGAAGATATTGACGGGGAAGCTCTTGCTACCCTTGTTGTAAACAAAATGAGGGGTTCGCTGAAAGTTGCAGCCGTTAAGGCTCCGGGTTTTGGCGACAGAAGGAAGTCTATGCTCGAGGATATTGCAGTATTGACTAACGGTGTATTCATTTCGGAAGAAGGCGGATACAAGCTGGAAAATGCTGACCTTTCATACCTCGGCCGTGCTGAAAAGATTACTATTGATAAGGATAACACTACGATAGTAAACGGTTCAGGCAAAAAAGCTGACATTAATGCGCGTATCAACCAAATCAAGGCCCAGATTGAAAATACAACCTCTGACTACGATAAGGAAAAACTACAGGAGCGCCTTGCTAAGTTGGCAGGCGGTGTTGCCGTATTATACGTTGGCGCTGCTTCTGAAGTGGAAATGAAAGAGAAGAAAGACAGGGTTGACGATGCATTGCATGCTACCCGCGCTGCTGTTGCCGAAGGCATTGTAGCCGGTGGCGGTGTTGCTTATGTTCGCGCTGCTGATGCTCTCGACAAAGTTAAAGGCGATAACGAAGATGAAACTACAGGCATTGCCATTGTAAGGCGCGCCCTGGAAGAGCCTCTCCGCCAGATTGTAGCCAACTCAGGCACCATTGACGGTTCTGTGGTGATTCAGAAAGTAAAAGAAGGCAAAGGCGATTTCGGGTTCAATGCAAGGACCGAGAAATATGAAAACCTTTTTGCCGCCGGTGTTATTGACCCTACCAAAGTGAGCCGCGTAGCTCTTGAAAACGCTGCTTCTATTGCAGGTATGGTGCTTACCACCGAGTGTGTACTGGCTGAAGAAAAAGAACAGAATAAGCCAGCTATGCCACCGATGGGCGGCGGAATGGGCGATATGATGTAAAATAGGCCCTAATCCTTAATATAAAACCCCTGACAGAAAATCGTCAGGGGTTTTATTTATACTGATAGTTTTTGAAAGTCCTGGTTATTCAAACAGCATTTATTGGCGATGTTATACTGGCAACACCAGTATTGGAAAAGCTACATCAGCATTTCCCGGATGTGCAAATTGATTTTTTACTGCGCAAGGGCAATGAATCTCTTTTCACCGGCCATCCATACCTTAATAGAGTTATAGTTTGGGATAAAAAGTCCGGCAAATTTTCAGGCCTTATGAAGATTATTTCGCAGGTAAGAAAAGAGAAGTACGATAAAATAATAAACCTTCACCGCTTTGCGAGTTCCGGCTTAGTAACCTTATTTTCAGGTGCAAAAGAAAAAATAGGCTTTGACAAAAATCCTTTGTCATTCTGCTATACCGGTAAAATAAAGCATGTAATAGGCGATGGCAGGCACGAGGCAGAGAGGAACATTGAATTGGTTTCTGCATTTACCGATAATAAAATTATTCCTCCGAAACTGTATCCATTAAATGCAGACTATGAGTTTGTAAAGCCTTACAAGTCTTTACCATATATATGTATAGCTCCTGCTTCAGTATGGTTTACCAAGCAGTATCCGCCAAATAAATGGGTTGAATTTATAAATAGCTTAAATGGCAAATTCCCGGTGTATCTGCTGGGTGCAGGAAGTGACAGGGAATTATGTGACAATATTATTAAATCATGTAATGACAAGGAAGTGAAAAACCTTTCCGGCAATTTGTCTTTTCTTCAAACTGCTGCATTAATGAGGGATGCAAAGATGAATTACGTGAATGATTCAGCGCCAATGCATATTGCTTCTGCTATGAATGCGCATGTAACTGCAATATTTTGTTCAACAATACCAGCTTTCGGGTTCGGGCCTTTATCAGCAAAGTCGTTTATTGTGGAGACAGATTTGACTTTAGATTGCCGCCCTTGCGGGTTGCATGGCCATAAAGAATGCCCTAACCGTCATTTTTTATGCGCTAACAGCATTAAAGCAGAAAAGCTTTTAAATGTGTTAGACGCCTGAACAATTATCTGCCAATGAGGAAAACTGCAGGATGGTCATTGAAATTGCGCTTTTCAGCGCGCCATTCCCTGACAGTCATAGTATGAATGTATTCGGCTGGCAGGGTAATATCCAGGGCTAAGCAGAGTAATGTTTCTGGCCTGCAGGTATTGAGTATATCCTGGAACAGGGCATCATTTCGGTAAGGAGTTTCTATAAAAATCTGGGTTTGATTCTCTTTATAAACTAACGCTTCAAGTTGCCTTATTTTATTTCCTCTTTCAGGTTGGCGTTTGGGCAAATAACCATGAAATGAAAAACATTGTCCATTTAATCCCGAGGAAATAAGCGCGAGAAGTATGGATGATGGGCCGATGAGAGGTACAACTTTTATAGTATGCTTGTGTGCCAGCCTCACAACTTCCGCGCCAGGATCTGCTATTCCCGGGCAACCGGCATCAGATAGAAGTCCGGCATTCCTGCCTTTCAGCAAACCATCAAGGCACAATCTGAATTTATCAGGTGAAGTATGCTCATTTAGCAGATGAAAAGTAAGCGAATCAATCGGTTTACTTTTCATCTTAATTAAAAACCTGCGGGCACTGCGTATATCCTCAACAATAAATTCATCAAGAGATTGAATAACTTCCATATTAAAGACCGGAATGGAACGCTCAACCATTGAATCCCCTAACAAGCTAGGGATAAGGTACAATGTGCCTTTTGATAAATTACTCATTGATTCAGGGCAGTTCTCCTTTTTTAATTTTATCTGCAATAATTGCAGTAGCCTTATCAATTATATGATAGACTTTCTCAAATCCTTTTTCAGCACCATACCATGGGTCAGGGACTGAATCATTAGAGCCCGGATAGGCCGCATCAAGGAATAATCTGACTTTATTTTTTTCTTTTTCACCCTCTGCCAATAACATAATATCAGCATAATTGGCGCTATCCATAACATAAACCCTGTCGAATTTTTCAAAATCAGAACTTTTAAATTGCCTTGCCCTGTTCGACGACAAATCAAGCCCATGAGTTGCGGCATTGGCAATAGTTCTGGCATCAGGTGCTTCTCCGGCATGTGTTGCCACGGTACCGGCAGAATCTACTTCAATACCCATTAAGTTTTTTTCTTCTAATTTCTTTATAAGCAGGAACTTTGCAAGCGGCGAACGGCATATATTGCCATGGCAAACCATCAAAATCTTTTTATTCATAGTATTCTCAGTAATGCAAATGTATCAAATTAGGTTTTATGTGAAATAAAAAGAGAGGCTCACTGGCCTCTCCTTCTACCTATAGATTTAATATGTTTTATTGATAATTTGAAAGAGTGATTTTTTTCTCCAGTTCCTGTATGTATCCTTTAAAGCGCTTATCCGTATCAATCAGGTTGTTTACAGTTTTACAAGCATGCAATACAGTAGCATGGTCTTTTCCGCCGCATTGCAATCCAATACTTGCCAACGAAGATTTGGTGAAACTTTTTGCAAAATACATTGTTATCTGGCGGGCCTGTACAACTTCTCTCTTGCGGGTTTTAGACTTAATCATTTCAATAGGCAAGCCAAAATAGTCGCATACCACTTTTTGTATGTAATCAATGGAAACTTCACGTGCAGTATTCTTCACAAACTTGTCAATCATCTGCTTGGCAAGTTCAAGTGTGATAGCTTTTTTATTAAGTGATGATTGTGCAACCAAAGATATTAATGCGCCTTCCAATTCACGGACATTGCTATTAATACTATAAGCAAGGTATTCCACTACATCACTCGATATATCAAGGCCTTCCGTATATATCTTTCTTTGAAGAATAGCAATGCGCGTTTCAAGGCCAGGCATTTGCAGGTCTGCGGCAAGTCCCCATTTGAAGCGTGATAACAGGCGTTGTTCCATACCTTCAATTTCAACCGGGGGTTTATCGCATGTGAAAACCAGTTGTTTACTATTTTGATGCAAATGATTAAATATATGGAAGAATACATCCTGCGTTTTTTCCTTTTTCGCAAGAAACTGCACATCATCAACTATTAATACATCTATCATCTGGTAGAAGTTAATAAAGTCGTTCTGTGTGTTATTCTTGGTCGCGTCAATAAACTGGGTAGTGAATTTTTCCGATGACAGATAAAGAACAGTCTTATTAGGCAGGTTATTCTTTATCTCAAGCCCAATTGCGTGTGCAAGGTGGGTTTTGCCCAAACCTACACCCCCATATATAAACAGAGGGTTAAAGGATGTTCCTCCAGGTTTCTGTGCAACAGCAAATCCTGCAGAGCGTGCCAGGCGGTTACAATCCCCTTCGATAAAATTCTCGAATGAATAGTTAGGATTAAGCTGAGGAGCCACATCCACCTTTTTTAAACCGGGTATGATAAACGGGTTACGAATAGGATTCTTATTAATATCAATAGGGATATTAACAGGTTGTCCTTTTGCCGCTTGCTTATTTGAGCCCGGTATTTTTACTGTGTAAGGTTTGGCATTGCGTGTATTTTCCATAACAATGCTGTACTCTAAGCGTGAATCAGAGCCCAATTCCCTTTTAATTGCTTTCTTAAGTAAAGTGATGTAGTGCTCTTCCAGGTATTCATAAACAAACTGGCTGGGTACCTGGATAGTCAATACATTATCTTTTAACTTAATGGGCTTTATGGGCTCGAACCACGTTTTAAAGCTCTGCGGAGTTACGTTATCTTTGATAATCGCAAGACACTGTTCCCAAACTTTAACGTGCGTTTTTTCCATTATTTGATCAGAAGTATGATAGTTTTAACTAAAAATATTTTCAATTTATTCCTTTCGATAATTTTATACTGGCAAAAAAAAGCAAATCATTTCAATAAAAAAATTTTTTCTGCTATTGTTTTTCTGAAAAAAAATTTATATACAACTCCCCGCTTTTATCATATCTCTATATTGCCTATAAAATCAAGCTTTTCAAAGATACTGTAATTTTCTTATAAAATCAATATCAAGTGGCAATGATAAATAATAATTTTGTTCCGCAACAAAAAACCGGCAAAAAAATTTTTCTTTTTCTTAATGTCGCACGAAAACAAATTCTATTACTTTTGACATAACCAATTTATCGTAAACCTCATGAAAAAGAATTTCTTGTTTTTTGGCGCTTTATCATTTGTAGTATTAGGTACTATTACATCATGTAAAAATAGTGAAGGCCCTGCCATGCCTGCCGAAGAAGTAATAAAGGATAGTGCTAAAGCTACTACCGTTACTAATCTTAACCTGCTTATGAGCAATATCCCTTCACCTTCCGATTTATCAAAAGAATTGGCAAAGGAAGGCGTTCAGCTTAATAAAGGAATTCTTAATTCACCCGATAAAGCCGGTAATTACACAGGTACATACCAGCAAGCGGTAAATATGGGTATTTACGGGGCCGATATGGGTTATGTTACCAGTTATAACCAGATGCAGGATGCTTCTTCATATATTATGCAGGTAGCCAAACTTGCCGGTGCGCTTGGCGTTACATCCGCATATGACCAAACACTTATGACTAAATTCAAGAATGCTGTTTCAAATAAAGATTCGTTAAGTGTAGTTATTCAGACTGCTTTTGACAGGGCACAAACGGAATTATATTCTAACAAACGTGCAGCCACAAGTACTTTAATATTTGCAGGCGGATGGATTGAAGGCTTATATATTGCTACTAACCTTGTAACAGATGAAAAGAATGATAAAAATGCCGGTATGTACACAAAAATATGGAGCCATGTGTATGCTTTTAGTTATTTGCAAAAGGCTTTAGCTGATTACCAGGCAAGCAACACCGACTGTGCTAATATGATTAAAACACTTCAACCTCTGTTCGATATTGCTTCAAAATATTCTGACGCATCTGCTTTATCGCTGCAAGATATTCAGAGCATTAAACAGGCAGTTACTGATGTAAGAAACAAGCTCATTTAATTGTTGTTAGTTTTATACTAATTATAGTAACTTTTTTTTACTTAATTATCATCTTCTGCATCCTGGTAACACCGCCAGGATGTATTGTTTTGGTCAATAGCCGGAATTTCTATTGCTGCATTTTCAGCAAAGCGGCAACCTTTTTATCAATAGGGAAAGTAAAAGTGCTTTCCGATAATAAATGTATAGGCAACCATCTGAAACTTATGGCCCCTTCTTTAATTTCTGCAAAATCGAATGGCTTTTCAGATGTATTTAAAGTATATGATGAGGTTGCTTTTATCAGATAATATATGCTTATAACCTGCGCCTTAGGGTTAAATGCAGATACCTGGAAGAAATCTGTTGTATAAAAATGCCTTATTACTTCTACTGGAATACCGGTTTCCTCAAGCATTTCTCTTTTTATGGCATCAATAGTACCTTCACCAAACTCCAATCCTCCGCCTGGAAATTTTGTAATGTAATGTTCATGTATCAATTCATCGGCAATAAGAACACGCCCCGTATTATCTGGTAAAAGGCCGTAAACCCGCACATTAAAAGGGTATGACATAGGATATAAAGGTTTAAGTGTTATCAAAAATACATATATATTACATATAGGAAATCAACAAGGCAATGTTGAGAACACCCTTTAGCGGGTATTACTTATGCACTGTAACAATGGGTAATTTTGTTAAACTTTATGAACATTGTGAAGCCAATCTTTCGGAATTTACTGCTAATAGGTAGTTTCTCATCTCTTTTTGCGAACGTTTCAGCCATGTCCGCATTAGAATATATACAGAAATATAAAGATTGTGCCATTGAACAGATGCTGGTATATAATATCCCTGCCAGTGTTACACTGGCACAAGGTATGCTTGAATCTGACTACGGTAACAGCCCCCTTGCTAAATATGCAAACAACCACTTTGGCATTAAATGCCATGAAGATTGGACCGGCGATTATTATACTTATGATGACGACCTTAAAGGAGAACATTTCAGAAAATACTCTACTGTTGATGATTCATACCGCGACCATGCCCAGTTTCTTAAATCAAGACCATGGTATGCTTTTTTGTTCCATTTTCAACGGACGGATTACCGGGATTGGGCTTACGGGCTTTCGAAAGCCGGTTATGCTACGGCACATGATTATTCTCAACGACTTATCAGCATTATAAATGAAAACCATTTATATGTGTTTGATACTGTACTGCAGAACTTACATGGATTTGGCATTCTATATGATGTACCCCCTGTAATACCAGACCCGGAAACAGCTCCTGAATACGTTATACTTAAAGAAGGAGACGGTATTTATAAAATAGCGAGGCAATATAATGTAGATGTTAATACTCTTTGCAGGATTAATGGTATAAGCATCAGTTCCAAATTATGGCCCGGTGAAAAATTGTATTTAAAACCCTTACGCAAACAAAGCGGTATGTTGATTCCTATACCTATAGAAGTAAAGATACCGCAGGACTTCCATTATGACATACCGGCTGTATTAAGGCGCAAAAATGAACTAATTGAATATACTTCTTAGCGCGCGCGGAAAACTTATTTAGGAATGTGAGTGAGGTAAATATCCTGGTTTATCTCTGTTTTAAATGAGCCTTTATCTTCAATATTCAGGTCCTTTTTATATTCGGTGAATCCATCTGTAATTATACTTACATGATATTTTCCCGGCGGCAATATCATTACATACCTGCCTGTTGTGCCATTAGGAACATAGTTTCCATATAGCTCATTCGTTTTTGCATCACTTATGCTAATCATTATATCGCTGAAGTTTTTAATTTTCGCTGATGTATCGGCGCTCTGAACGAGCCCAATAACAACAGAATATAATTGTTCAGCGTTATTGAATTTTATCCTGTAAACATCAAGCCCTCCGTATCCACCCTTCCTTACTTGCGAAATATAGCCATAACTGCCATTAGCGGCAATCCTGAAATTCATATCGTCATCGGGCGTATTTATGGGATAGCCCATATTTTGTACGGATGACCATTGATTGGCAGAATCACTCCAGTTAGCTTTAAATATATCGTAACCACCCATGCCTGTATGCCCTTGCGAGCTGAAATATAAAGTTTTTCCATCCGGCGAAATATTAGGGAAATCTTCGTTGCTTGGAGTATTAATTACAGGGCCAAGGTTTTGCGGAACTCCCCAGCCTCCGTTAGGAAGTTTTTTAGAAACATAAATATCAATTCCACCAAGTCCGCCGGGACGATCGCTGGCAAAGTATATGGTACTCCCGTCCGCAGTGATTGACGCGGCTATCTGGTGCTGGTTTTTTTGGTTGATTACTTCTGGCAAAGCCATAGGAGTGCTGAAGCTTTTTCCTCCATCATCGGTAGAAGAGAAGATGCTTCCGAATCCTTTTTTATCAAAATAATAGAACAGCATGTAATCGCCTTCTTTAGATAAGCCTACTACTTCTGAGCTCTTGCCTGCCGCATCAATAGGAGGCCCAATATTAACCGCAGGCTGGTATTGCCCATCGCTTACATAAGATATATATATAGAAGGTGAAAAATTATTTGCGCTGACTTTTTGCTTACCTGCTCCGCCACGTTTGCTGTTAAACACAATAAACGACTCATTGGTCGGAACAAAGGGGTAGTAATCATCATAGGGCGAATTAATGTTTTTCCCTAAATTTTCAAAGGTTATATTAACCGGGAATTTCATCAGTTCCTTGGCATTCATGCAATATTGAATCTGAACCTCTGCATCCTTCATATTATCAGGAGAACCTTTTCCCTCCTCCTTAAAATCATTGAATGTTTTAATGGCATCATCAAACCTGTATGCAAATTGATAGGCCCTGCCCAATAAATAAAGGGTATTCGGGTTATGTTTTTTCAGGTGGGCAACCAGCTCAAGGTATGGTATTGCCTTTGTTTTATCAATATTGGTATTAAGATAACATACGCCCAGGCGGTAATTATAGAGGTCATTATCAGGGTATTTATCCACCAGGGTCAGGTATGCTTCAAGGGCATCATCAAAGTCTTCATCTGAAAAATAGTTATCGGCATCTGTAGCACTGGCAGTAACCATATCACCAGTCTGGGCGAGAACGGGTACAAAGACTATGGAAAATAATATACTTAACGTAAGTATAATTATACTTTTAGGCATAAATATCATTTGAGGTTATAAAAATATAAAAAAGATTTGTCATTAACACAATCTATTAACTTTGTACAACCAAAAAGCGGAAGTAGCTCAGTTGGTAGAGCATCCTGACGTTCACAGTCAGGAGGTCGCGGGCCCTGACGCTTGGTCAGGGTGCTGACTGTAGCGTCAGCATTCGAAAAAAGCCCTATTCTTATATAATATGTGAGGCTTTCTATTAACTTTGTACTGTCAAAAAGCGGAAGTAGCTCAGTTGGTAGAGCATCAGCTTCCCAAGCTGAGGGTCGCGGGTTCGAGCCCCGTTTTCCGCTCTTAAGAAAAATATTAGCTACTTTAAGTTTATATATTATTTTCATTTTTGTCAGCTCACTCTATATTACTTGCGTTTTGAGCGCATAGCTTTTAAGTGCCGGATACTTTTGTCCTTAGAAAATTTTTTATACTCCTCTGAATCTGTTGAATAAATGGCTATTTTCCCATAGGAGTTGCTATGAACGCCCCATGCATAGCGCTTTGTCAATGGAGAAGAACGAAAACAGGCTTGTCCTTTTGAAAAGAATTTTTCCAACTCTTTTTCTATATCAGAGTCTTTAATATTATTTCTTATTGCAAATACGCTAAATAGTATTTCATCAGATGTATATTTATATGGATTATTCTTTATCATTTCAAATTGAATGTTTGCAACGGTCTTAACACCATTCTTCAGAGGTGGTGTTTCTGAAACTTTTATAGGACAATCCTCTGCAACCTCGATAAATGTATTGAAATAGTTTGTGGTCTTCATATCAGTATAGTTTCATAAAGTATAATCAAATCAAAGCAAAATCTTTCTTAACGTTTTCGATTTTAAATACCCCCTTACCAGGTTATCCTGGTCGGCGTAATAGGTTGTGTGCTTAATAAGCTCTTTCAGTTCAGCAGGGTTTTCCATTTGTGTAGATGTATCAAAATAACCGTAACCGGCATAGTGGCCATCTTCAATTAATATAAGCGATTGTTCATCGGGCCTCCTTCCTTTGTCTATTACCATGAAATTTTTCTTTCCAAAAGAATATTCCTCCACTAACGTGTTGGCGCGCTGGTTATATAATTCTACTGTTTCAAGTCCTGCACATATCCCATGACATTTTTTTATCTGGTGGTTAAAGCATACCTCATCTTCCGAAAGCCCGCAATATTTAAGGCAAAGCGAGTATTCATCCATCCATGACTCTAAACGCTTCAATGCCGCTATATGTGTTGTAAATGCCTGCAACGAATTCCCTGCTTCATCATAAGGAGCTATTTTAAAATTTATTATTCCCTGCTTATCCTCGTACCAATTGATGCTGTGGGTAAATATATCCGCCTTTTGAGCTCTGTTAAAATATGGTTTGTGTTTTTTAATTTCTTCTGTTTCCAATAATAATGCTATTATTTCGCTGCCTGTAAGTTCAAATTCCACATTGTACAGTTCATTCAGCATCTTTTTGCCTTTCCTTTCGTGGTTGTTAAAGTGGCTCATGGCGCGGTTATATATATTGGTTGACTTACCTATGTATATAATTTTTCCTTCTTTGTCGAGGAAATAATAGACGCCGCATTCTTCGGGCAATTTCTTCAGCACATAATCCTTTATCTTGTCAATCCTTCTGGCCATCAGTTCATCAACACCCATTTTGCGGTATTGCGGGTTCTGTGATTTTACCTGCAACAAAAGGTCGAACAATTTGGCAGTAGCCTCTGCATCGCCAAGCGCCCTGTGCCTGTTTTCAATGGGTATATTTAATGAAGCGCATAAATGCCCGAGGCTGTATGATATTCTTTTCGGCAGTAATTTACGGCTAAGTCTTACTGTGCATAACTTTTCCCTCCTGAAATTATATCCCAAAAAGGCAAACTCTTCTTTTATAAAGCTATAATCGAAGCCTACATTGTGTGCGACAAATATTTTTCCTTCGGTCAGCTCTACAATCTGCTTGGCCACCTGGTGAAAGTGAGGCGCATCGGCAACCATATCATTTGTAATGCCTGAGAGGTTACTGTAAAACCCGCTGATATAACAGCCGGGGTTAATTAGCGTTGAGAACCTGTCTACCACCTGTAACCCATCATGAATAAGTATGGCAATATCTATTATTCTCCCCTGGGGATGGCGGAATTTTGACCCACAGGTCTCTATATCTACTATGGCGAACATACGTTATTGCAAAGATATGCCAAAGCAATTCAAATTTCAGAAAAAAATTGAATTGCGAATAATGATTAACGAATGATGATTAACGAAGTAAACCAGGCGACAATTTTTTGTTGTCCTTACATTATTCCATAGTGAATACTTTTTATCTCAATTTTAGGTTTAATCCTCATTATCAACTACTTAAACGGGTTTACACTTTTTGACCCTTCTAAACATGCAATTACTTGGTAATCAAATATATAGTTTTTTAAAACCCCTGAAAAGTGTAAACCCGTGTAAACCCGTTGCATAAATTAAAAACTGCACATTTTTGTCCCGCAATATATGCGGGATGCAATTTTTTTCCATTTTTTTGCTGAATTTTGTTAGCATTATTTTAAAATTCATTTTTAACACAGAGTCATTACGCTTCGGTTATGATGCTGATATTTATCGTCAGCAAGCACTGAGAATAAAACTTCACAGAGGTTCACAGATCTTAATTCGTAATTAACTACCGCCAGGTCACCAATGTTTTTCATTTTTCACTTTTGGCTTTTCACTTAATAATGCAAATATAAACAATTTATTAATATAATATGAAAATATAATTTATTAAATTATCAACAACCACGGATTATTTCAATCGAAGATGATTAGCATCAGTGAATAATCCGTCCAATCTGTGTCATCAGTGTTCTATTTGTATTGATAAAAACAAACCATAAATTTGAATCTTTTCAAATAGCGTTATGCAAATAAAGCAGACTGACGAATTTAATTTAGCCTATCGTTTTATCACGGAGACAAACCAAAATGTCTTCCTGACCGGGAAAGCCGGTACAGGCAAAACGACGTTTCTCAGATATTTGCGGCAGAACAGCCGGAAAAACATGGTAGTGGCTGCGCCTACTGGAGTTGCCGCCATTAATGCCGGCGGAGTTACCCTGCATTCCTTATTTCAGTTGCCCTTTGCTCCTTTTATTCCTGCCAAAGGTTCCACTCCCGAAAATGCAGTTAACTCTCATTCCCTTTTATCACAAATCCATTATCAAAAAACCAAAATCGATTTATTGCGCAACCTCGAATGGCTGATTATTGATGAAACAAGCATGGTGGCTTCTCATACCGTTGATGCTATTGATACCATACTTAGGAGCGTAAAAAGAAAATACTATGAGCCTTTTGGCGGCACGCAGGTACTATTTATTGGTGATTTGCACCAGCTTCCACCCGTTGTAAAGAGAGAGGAATGGGAGTTCCTGAAAAACTATTATTCCTCCATTTTTTTCTTCGACAGCCGGGTTTTACAGGAATATGTTCCCGTTATGGTTGAACTGAAGGAAATATTCCGCCAGCAGGATAATGGTTTTATTGAAATACTGAACGGAGTGAGGAATAACAGCCTTACCGCTGAACATTTTGAATTGCTGAATTCCCGCCTGAAAAGGAATTTCGTTCCAGCCGATGATAAAGGATATATTACCCTTACTACCCATAACTATCAGTCGGACGCGATAAACAAAGAAAAATTGCAGAATTTGCATAGGCCTAAGCATATATACAGGGCGGTTATTGAAGGAAATTTCCCCGAACATATTTACCCTGCCGAACAGGAACTTGAACTGAAAGAGGGCGCGCAGGTAATGTTCCTGAAAAACGATACCGAAGAAAAGAAATATTTTAACGGGAAAATAGGAACTATTACATTTTTGGATAACGAAACCATAAAAGTTAAATGTAAAGGCGAAGAAGAAGATATTGAGGTGAAGATGTATGAATGGAAAAATATGAACTACAGTCTTAATGCCGACACACGCCAGATTGTTGAGGAAGAACTTGGCAGCTTCAGGCAATACCCTCTGCGCCTTGCATGGGCAATAACCATTCATAAAAGTCAGGGGCTTACATTTGACAGACTGATAATTGACGCTGAAAATGCTTTTGCCAACGGGCAGGTATATGTGGCTCTTAGCCGATGCACTACCCTTGAGGGATTAGTGCTTACATCTCCGGTAAACCAACGCTTTTTAGGCGCTTACCAAAACCTGAAGGAATGGACAGAAAGAAACCAGGATGATAAAAACCTGGAACCTCGGTTTGTGGAGGCAAGGCAAATATTTATACAACATGAATTGCAGCAAATATTTACCTGGAAAAATTGGCAATATGAACTGAAAGAGCTGAATGAAGTTATGCAGGAGAATAAAGCCAACCTGCCCGATATTTGTTTTGAGTGGTTTAATAAGCTGAGCAAAGAACACGAGGCTTTGGATGAAATTGCCGGAAAGTTCAGGGATTATATGACGGGAATATGCCGGCAAAACCCGGATGTGGAAACAAACCAGCCCTTGCAAAAGAGATTGAAGGATGCGGCAAACTATTTTTCAAAGGAAATTGGCAGGTGGAAAGAAAATTTCATGGCGCATCCCTTCGAGGTTAAAACAAAGAAGGTATCTGCTCCAATTGATGCGCCATTGGGAGAAATTGCCATAATACTTTATGAAATTCTGAGGAAGATTAATTATTGCAAAGAAGGATTTTTGTTAAAGACATATTTAGAAGATGGTAAGAAGCCTGCCGGCCCTATTGACAGAATACGTACTTCTTATATGGGTAACAGGGTTATTAATATTGGAGGAAAAGGTTCGGGGCATACAGATTTATATAATAAGATTAACGAATTAAGGAGAAAATTGGCCAGAGAGAATCACCTTTCTGAATCAAGAGTTTTTAGTAACAGAGTTATAGACAAAATATGCGAAAACCTGCCTTGCGACAAGGAATCGCTGGTGAATATCAAGGGAATTAATAAGGCTAAAATAAGCCCTTATTCGAAAGAGATAATTAAAATGGTTAACGATTATTGCGCCGGGAAAAATATTGAACCAAAGAAAATAACAGACTCTGTCGGAGAAACTCTCAGGATATTTAGAACTGGAAAGACCATTACAGAAGTTGCCTTAGAAAGAAGATTTGCTGAGACCACCATAGAAGGCCATCTTGCCAAAGCTATAGAGAATGGACAAATATCCATCGAAGAAATAATGCCCATGGCTGAAGTAAAGACTATATCTGGCTATTTTGCTCCTGACGGAGCAACTATTTCACTCACAGGCATAAAAGAAAGAGTTCCCGCTGATGTTTCGTATGGAAAGTTGAGAATGGTGCTGGCATGGCTGCAAAAGGGGCAATGATCAATTTGCCATAATTATATATTGCTAAATCTCAATAATTATTGAAAATACTGCTTTAAGCTCAACAATGGTTTTTCAATTAAATACCAGGATATAGTTGCCAATATTACTGTGAGTAAAAAAAACATAATAAATAAGTCCGCATCACCTCTCAGGTTCTTGAAGTACACAATCAGGCCACTATTGCAATAAATTTCCATAGCAAAAGAATGGTATAAATACAGGCCATAACTTATTCTGCCAAGGTACTGAGCAGATTTACTTTCAAGAAAAAATTTAAAACCTCTCTTAAATCCATTATTAGCAGCTATTATAACAATAAAAAAGAATACAACCGAAGTCGCAAAGTTTGAAAGCAATGACTTTAAGCCGGGATTCAGATATCCGGGGTTAATAAACAGTAAAATATATGCAATTACTGAAACAACCAGGCATAATTTATATAGCCCGGTTTTGAATGGTAATATTCTTTTCATTTGTATATAGGCTATTAAGGCTCCCAAACCCAAAGAATCGAAACAACTGAAGGTGGCGGCATTTACCCCAAGACCATAAGGTGTAAAACATCCAAAATAAATTTTACTTAACACCCCGACTATAATCGAAAAACTTATAAAATGCAAAATCCATTTTTTAGGAATTATAAAAATAAAAAAGGGCCATATCAAATAAAATTGCTCCTCAACAGCCAAAGACCACAAAGGCGTTTCACTACCAATATATGCGTTTTTAAAAACAATATACCAGTTGGTGGTATAGGTTAACATATAAGCCAAAAAGTCCTTAATAGTACTATATGAGAATATGCAAAGACCAATAATAAGAAGATAATAAACCGGGAAAATCCGCAAGGTCCGTTTTATATAGAAATTTTTTAACCCTTCAGCGAAGGAAATTTTCTTTTCATGAATATCATCTTTTTTCTTTAAAAGAATAAATGTTATTAAAAATCCGCTGATTACAAAAAACAAATTAACCCCTGTTCCGAATGGAATATTGCTAAAAATAAAACTGTTGGAAAAATCAGTTGCCACCCAATGGAAAATCATTACTCCCAAAACGGCAACGAACCTTAAGCCCTCTATTTGAGGCATAAAATCAACAGACCGTTTCATCGCTTTCACTTCCATTGCTGAATAATTATTTAGCGCGTGCAACTCTTCATATTGCCCTGTCTAACATACGTATCCGCAACAAAGGTAAAAAGTCTGAGCAGAAAGGCCTGGTTAAATCTATTGCTGTTTTCATTCCGAATAATATTTTCATTGAGCTATTGATAAAATTTGTACTACCTTTGTCCTGACTTTAGGGGTGCTGTTAAGCTGAGATTATACCCTCAAGACCTGATGCAGGTAATGCTGCCGAAGGGAAAAAGCGAGTTCCATCTCAGTTTATTATTCATTCCTGGTTACTTTAGCTAATGGCCAATGGCTGATAGCTGATGGTTAATACATAAAAACATGGAAATAACAATAAACAATAATTCAAAAAATATTCCATCAGATTCTTTACTGCTACAAGCACTTGAAGGACTGGTCAATCAGGATTCGAAGGGAATTGCGGTAGCAGTAAATAATGCCGTTGTGCAAAAAGCAAAATGGGAAAGCTTTACCTTGCACGAAGGTGATAATATTATTGTCATAAAAGCTACACAGGGAGGATGATAATAATTGTTAATTCTAAATTGTGAATTTTGAATGAGTAATAGGAAAAAATTTATAAGATAATTAATAACTCTGCGGAACTCTGCGCGGATTTCTCTGCGCACTCTGCGGTAAAAACAAATATCATGAATAAAAAAACAAAAAAAGACAATCAAAGCGCCATATATCGCGAGCCTTTCCCGAATTCAAAGAAAATATATGTGCAAGGGAAGATACATGACATAAAGATTGCTATGCGTGAAATTAATTTATGTGATACAAAGCTGGCAAACGGTAAAGTTGAACATAATGTTCCGGTAACAGTATATGATACCAGCGGCCCATATACCGATGAGTCAATTGATATTAATATTCACGAAGGCTTACCTCGCTTAAGGGAATCATGGATTGAAGAACGCGGAGATGTGGAAAAACTGCCTGGCTTTTCTTCCCCGGGTCTCGCCTCAAGGAGAGATTTAGAGGGGCAATTTAAAAAGCTTCATACTCCTTTAAGAGCTAAAAAAGAATGTAATGTTTCACAATTGCATTATGCCAAAAAGGGCATTATCACTCCTGAAATGGAATATATTGCCATACGTGAAAACCAGCGTATTGATGAGATTAAAGGCCTGTTAAACGGGCAATATGATACGCTTATGCAACAACATGCAGGCAATAGCTTTGGTGCAAATACGCCCAAAGGCAATATCACTCCTGAATTTGTAAGGCAGGAAATTGCCGCAGGCAGGGCAATAATACCATCCAACATCAATCACCCTGAAAGCGAGCCAATGATTATAGGAAGGAATTTTCTTGTTAAAATAAACGCGAATATCGGTAACAGCGCTGTAGTTTCGAGCATTGAAGAGGAAGTGGGAAAAGCCATCTGGGCATGCCGCTGGGGCGCCGATACTATTATGGATTTGTCAACAGGAGCAAATATTCATGAAACACGCGAATGGATTTTGCGCAACTCTCCTGTACCAATTGGGACGGTTCCTATTTACCAGGCACTCGAAAAAGTAAATGGCAAAGCGGAAGACCTTACATGGGAGATATACAGGGATACGCTTATTGAGCAGGCTGAACAGGGAGTTGATTACTTTACCATTCATGCGGGAGTATTGCTGCGTTATATTCCCCTTACGGCAAAACGTCTTACAGGCATAGTATCACGCGGGGGCAGTATTTTAGCCAAGTGGTGTTTGTCGCACCATAAAGAGAATTTCCTCTATACCCATTTTGAGGAAATATGCGAAATAATGAAGGCTTACGATGTAGCTTTCTCATTAGGCGATGGCTTGCGCCCCGGCAGTATTGCCGACGCTAATGATGAAGCACAATTCGCGGAGCTTGAGACATTGGGTGAACTTACCAAAATAGCCTGGAAGCATGATGTCCAGGTTATGATAGAGGGGCCCGGGCACGTTCCTATGCACCTGATAAAGGAAAACATGGACAAGCAACTGGAACAGTGCGGGGAAGCGCCATTTTATACCCTTGGCCCGCTTACGACTGATATTGCTCCCGGTTACGACCATATTACATCGGCCATTGGCGCGGCAATGATAGGCTGGTATGGCACTGCCATGCTTTGCTATGTTACTCCGAAAGAACATTTGGGATTGCCCAATAAAAAAGATGTGCGCGATGGAGTAATTACCTATAAACTTGCAGCGCATGCAGCAGATTTGGCTAAGGGTCATCCCGGCGCACAGTACAGGGATAACGCCTTGAGCAAGGCTCGGTTTGAATTCAGGTGGGAAGACCAGTTTAATCTTTCATTGGACCCTGAAACGGCTAAAAATTTTCATGATGAAACACTTCCTGCCGAAGGCGCGAAAATTGCGCATTTCTGCTCCATGTGCGGACCAAAATTCTGTTCCATGAAAATTACACAGGACATTAGAGATTTTGCGGAAAAAGGCATGGCTGAAAAATCGGACGTTTTTGTGAAAACAGGCAGTGAAATATACAAATAAGCCCTTTGAATAATGAACAGCAAGGCTCTCACGAATTCCTTGAAATAAATTAGAGATATGAGTAATATCGAACAAGGAATATCGAATAATGAAATAAACAACCAGAGTGAAAACTTCGGCGTTCAGCATTCAATGTTCAATATTCGATATTCTGCCCTTAAATTAGTTGTTATATCGCCCGAAAGTACCGTTGAAAATGAAACGGAAATGGTTAATGCCCTGTTCAAAGAAGGATTAGCATATTTTCATTTGCGTAAACCTGGTTTCACTGCTAAAGAGCAGGAGCAATATCTTTCTGAAATTGAACCAAGGTACTTGAAAAATATCACTCTGCATCAACACCACAGTATTACTTTGAATAATCAAATATCCAGGCTTCATTTTAAGGAGCATGAGAGAGAAAGCATGGATATTTCAAAGAAGAAAGCAGGTATGCTTTTTTCAAGTTCAATACATGATACTGAAAATCTCTTCTCTTGGGGAGATTCAGAGGGGCAGTCTTCTTTATGGGATTATGTTTTCCTTGGCCCTGTATATAGCAGCATATCAAAACCGGGTTATAGAAATCAAGCTCTTGAGAATATTGTATTGGAAAAGAGAGATGGAACACCTAAAATAATTGCAATCGGAGGAATTGATTCATCCAATGCAGAGAATGTATTAAAAAGAGGTTTTGATGGTATTGCGGTATTGGGCGCTATCTGGAATGCCACCAACCCCCCGGTGGGAACTTTGAGCACATTTAAAACATTACAGGCAATATGCAATTAAACAGGCCCATAGTGTTAAGTATTGCAGGATACGACCCATCAGCAGGAGCAGGGCTGCTGGCTGATATTAAAACCTTTGAGCAGCATAAAGTTTATGGTATGGGAATAATTTCATCTCTGACTTTTCAGACAGAAAATGAGTTTTTTGATGTAAAATGGATAAATGAAAAGGAGATTATTTCTCAATTAGAGAAGTATTTAAAACACTTTCAGATTAAGGTTGTAAAATTCGGGTTGATGAAAAACTGGCGGATTTTAAATAACATAACAGGTTTAATAAAAGGCTTTAATGAAAAAATAAAAATTATTGTTGACCCGGTATTAAAGCCATCGGCAGGCAATAACTCATTTTTAGCGGGAGATAAAAAAATGATATTATCTGTATTGAATAAAATTGACCTGCTTACGCCAAACTATGATGAGGCAGTATTTTTGGGTAATAATAAAGATGGAATTGACGGGGCAAAAGAATTATCAAAATATTGCAATATATTTTTAAAAGGTGGGCATAATCCTAAAAAACCCGGTACCGATTATTTATTTACCTGTAATTGTAGAGACGCCATGCATGGCGTCTCTACAATGCATGGCGTTTCTACCATGACCCCCAATTCAACAAAAATATTTCCCAAACATGGTTCCGGCTGCGTGCTATCGGCTGCCATAACTGCAAATCTTGCTTTAGGATTTGAACTGCATGAAGCATGTAAAAATGCCAAGCAATACACTGAAAAATTTTTGAATAGCAATAAATCTTTATTGGGATACCATGTACAATAGATTACAATACATTTCGCAGGGTTCAACTATAAATGAGCATATCCGCAATATAAATCTTGCTTTGGATAATGGATGCAGGTGGATACAATTACGAATTAAAGCCCCCCTTCCCCCCGAAAGGGGGATACCTGAAGGAGCAATATTTGTCCCCTCTTTGGGGGGTAGGGAGGCTGCACTTAAAGTAAAGCAATTATGCGCCTCTTATAAAGCAACATTTATTGTTAATGATTATATAGATATTGCAAAAGAGGCCGATGCTGATGGAGTCCACTTAGGGTTACAAGATAGTTCTGTTGCCAATGCAAGAGAAGTATTAGGCAGCAAGAAAATAATCGGGGGAAGCGCCAATACTTACTCCGATTGCCTTATGCGGATAAAAGAGGGCTGTAATTATATAGGCTTAGGACCTTTCAGATATACAACTACAAAAGCAAAACTCAGCCCCATACTGGGAACTGAAGGCTTCAGGAAAATCATGTCGCAGTTATCTCTTGATAAAAATGCCCCGCCGGTTTATGCAATTGGCGGCATAGTGGCAGAGGACGTTGAAGAGTTGATGGATACGGGTATATATGGGATTGCTGTTTCCGGCGTTATAACCAATGCCACAGATAAGAAACAAATTATAAAGTCATTAAATTTTAAACTGAACCAAAAGCATGTTAACCATAGCCGATAAATCATTTACATCAAGGTTATTTTTAGGTACCGGCAAATTTTCTTCCATGCAGGTAATGGCCGATGCAGTGCTGGCATCGGGTTCCGAACTGGTAACTCTTGCATTAAAAAGAGTAGATACCAAAAGTCTCACCTCAAGGGGAGATTTAGAGGGGCATGCCCAGGATGACATGGTAAACTATTTAAACCACCCTCATATACAATTGCTGCCCAATACTTCGGGAGTGAGAAATGCCAAAGAAGCTGTTTTTGCCGCGCATTTGGCCCAAGAGGCGCTTGGAACAAAGTGGCTGAAATTAGAAATCCATCCTGACCCGCGCTACCTTATGCCGGATGGGGTTGAGACGCTTAAAGCAACAGAAGAATTGGCAAAGGAAGGCTTTATCATTTTGCCTTACATACATGCCGACCCTGTTTTATGCAAACGGCTTGAAGACGCCGGGGCCGCGGCTGTAATGCCTCTTGGCTCACCTATAGGAAGCAATAAGGGGTTAAAGACAATTGACTTTTTAGAAATTATTATAGAACAAAGTAATGTGCCGGTAATTGTTGACGCGGGTATAGGCGCACCGTCAGACGCAGCCAAAGCTATGGAAATAGGCGCCGCCGGAGTTTTAGTAAATACCGCAATTGCAGTGTCTCGTAATCCGGTAGAAATGGCATGTGCATTTAAGCAAGCTGTTGAAGCCGGAAGAACAGCCTACCTGGCCGGATTGGGAAAAATTTCAGCTACGGCATATGCATCGAGCCCGTTGACTGCTTTTCTTGATGAATAATGAATTGAAAATGAGAAACGGTGAAAAATATATAGGCAGTGTAATGTCTCTCTCCTTTTACAAGGAGAGAGATAAAAGAGTGAGGATATGAATAATTTCGCGCAAATATTTGACAGCTATAACTGGAAGGAAGTAGAGCAAAGCATTTACTCAAAGAGGGAAGATGATGTTTTGCGCGCATTGGTCTCCGATAAGCTAACACCCGAAGATTTTAAAGCCCTTATTTCTCCTGCCGCTGCCCCATTTTTAGAGCAAATGACATTGAAAAGCAGGCAACTTACATTAAAGCGCTTTGGAAATACCATACAGCTTTATGCGCCTATGTACCTGAGCAATGAGTGTAATAATATATGCGTCTATTGCGGATTCAGTTTCGACAATAAAATAAGGCGAAGAACCCTTACCATGGAAGAAATTTCAAAGGAAGCGGCTGCAATAAAACAAATGGGCTTCGATCATATCTTGCTTGTTACCGGGGAAGCTTTTCTTACAGTCAACCTGCCTTATTTTACAAAAGCTATTCAAACTATCCGCCCTTTTTTCTCAAACATATCAATCGAGGTGCAGCCTTTGGAAGCAGAGGAATACGCTAAGTTGCACAACGAGGGACTTTATGCCGTTTTGGTTTACCAGGAGACATACAATAAGGAGAACTATAAAAATTATCACCCGAAAGGGAAAAAATCTAATTTTTATTACCGGCTTGATACTCCCGATAGGATTGGCCAGGCAGGCATACATAAAACAGGGCTCGGCGTTTTACTTGGCCTTGAAGACTGGCGCACCGATTCATTCTTTTGCGCCCTGCACCTCGATTATCTCACAAAAAAGTACTGGCAAACAAAGTACTCCATTTCATTCCCCCGGATACGGCCTGCAGAAGGCGTTCATATTGACAAGAAAAATATTACGGACAAAGAACTGGTGCAATTAATAACTACTTACCGTTTATTTAATGAAGATGTGGAGCTATCTATGTCAACACGCGAATCGCAGAAATTCAGAAATAATATCATCAAATTGGGAATTACATCCATGAGCGCCGGTTCAAAGACTAACCCCGGCGGATATGCAGTTGAGCCCGAATCGCTTAAACAATTTGACATTGATGATACCCGCACACCGCAGGAAATGGTTGAAATTATCAGGATGCAGGGATATGAGCCTGTTTGGAAAGACTGGTTTCAATTGAAAATGGAAAGTTGAAAATGGAGAATTATAAAAACATAATAATAATACGCCTTAGAAAGTGTTTATCACTTTCAATTTTCAATTTTCAACTTTCAATTATTGTTTTACTATTCACTACTTATGCTTAGCCAGGCAGAATTTAACCGCTATACCAAACACCTTATGCTGCCTGAAATCGGGTATGATGGGCAGGTTAAAATTAAATCTGCGCGTGTGCTTGTAATTGGCGCCGGGGGCTTAGGTTGCCCTGTTTTACAATATTTAACTGCGGCAGGTATCGGAACTATAGGTGTTGCCGATTTTGATGTGGTTGATATGACAAACCTGCAAAGGCAGATTTTATATACAGATGATGATATTGGAAAACATAAAGCAGATATTGCTATAAATAAGATTTCCAAACAAAACCCCAATGTAAAATTGATTCCTTTCAAAACTCTTATTGATGAGAGTAATGCACAGGATATTATCAGCCAATTTGATATTGTAATTGATGGCTCTGACAATTTTTTGACGAGATATATTGTAAATGATGCTTGTGTCAGCTTAGGCAAACCGCTTGTTTATGGCAGTATTCTGGGGTTTGAGGCGCAGGTAGCGGTATTTAATAATATTGGGAGCAAAAATTTACGCGATATATTCCCCGAACCGCCAAATCCTGAAGAAGTGCCAAACTGTTCTGAGAATGGTGTATTGGGTACCGTTACGGGCATTACAGGTTGCCTGCTTACCCATGAAGCAATCAAAGTTATCTTAAATATTAGCCCTATGCATAATCAACTGCTTGTAATTGACCTGGTTAATTTTGGAGTTACAAGGATTGATTTCTGACAACAGTTTTTATCTTATATTTGTATAAACCTTAACTAATAAGAATATTATGAGAAAACTTTCCATATTAATTGCGGCCCTGTTATTTTCATTTATATCGCAAGGGCAAAAAATACAGGTGCACGAATCACATGAAGACCTTGGCAAAGGCAGCAATAATGCCTTGATAGTTTCTATATATGGGGCTGATGAAGGCGATGTGGAACACGCATGGAAATCGCTGATGAAAGATTACGGTGGCAAAGTATCATCGCTAAAAGGCGGTGTAATGTTTGCTGATAATGCAGTTATAAAAGAAATGGGAAACAATACGGTTGATATATATGCCCGGTTTGATGTAAAGAAGGATGGCGAAATTGAACTGGTTGTTGCTTTTGATTTAGGCGGAGCCTATCTTTCTTCTTCGGCACATCCCGATAAATATAAAATAGCTGAAAAAATAATGCACGATTTTGCGTATAAAATGACTTCGGGTGCAATTAACGACAAATTAAAAGCCCAGCAAAAGGCCTTAGATAAGCTTAACAGCCAGGAAAAGGATATTGAAAAGGACAACAAAAACCTGACGAGTGACATTTCAGACTACCAGAACCGCATTAAAAAAGACCAGGATGCCATTGAAAAAGATAAGGATGCCATGGCTAAAAAACAGACTGAAATAAGCAACCAGCAAAAAGTAGTTGACGAACTTTCCAAAAAGGCTAAAGAAGTTCAGTAAGCAAGTAAAAAGCAGAGTTTCGAATAACGATTAACGATTTTCGATATTAGAAGTGAGATACAATAATTTGTATTCTTTTATTAAATCAAGTTTTTCTTTTCTTGAATATTGTTTTAATTCATATTCATGCTTGCAGGCTTCCGACCTTGAATCAAACGAGCGTGTATAAAGAACTTTTACCGGCGCTCTGCCTTTAGTGTACTTCGCTCCTTTGCCGGTATTATGTTTAGTTATTCTTTCTTCTATATTATTGGTGGTACCAACATAAAATGTTTTATCTGAACATTCTATAATATATGTGTACCAGACTTGCACCAGCTATAATCAGTGTATAGTGGCTGTTTTAGGAAGAATGCCTCTCTCTGTCAGGCTTTCCCATGCTACAATATCAAATAACCTGTTACGGGCTTTATCGTAAATAACATCAATTTTAAGGTCATTAAGTTTGTAGAAAAAACCTTTCTGCAAAGCATGGTCCTGGAAAATATCAATAAGTTTTCCCTCGCCAAATACGAGTTTGCTCCTTTTATCGAGCGGTAATGCGTTGAATTCTTTTGTAAGCATGTGTAGTTAAATGTAATATTTCAAAGGTATTCTTTTTAAAGTATGATTCGACATTAATTTGATTTTTATTTTATCTTTACTCGCAATGAAGCGAATTTGCAGAGTCATATTAATTTTTTTCTTTTTTTCTTTGAATAATTTTGCGCAGAAACACGCTATTGATTCCCTGCAAAATATTTTAAGAACTGAGAAAGAGGACACCAGTAAAGTAAATACGTTGAATACGCTGGCTGACAGGCTGCAAAGAAAGGGTAACTATGACAGTTCTATAGCTTGTGCTTACAGTGCAGAGGTTCTGGCTGAAAAACTGGGCTTTAATAAAGGTTTAGCGAATGCTTTATTAGGTTCGGGAATTGCAAACTGGCGCAAAGGAAATTATTCCAAAGCAATGGAATATGACATTAAGGCTTTGGCAATAAACAAGGAAATTGGTAATAAAAATGGCATGGCGGCCAATTTAGCCAATCTTGCCAGTGTTTGCCGTAACCAGGGCAATTTCCCAAAAGCGCTGGAATACGATTTCAAGGCATTGGATATAAACCAGGAAACCGGAAATGAGAATGGCATTGCGATGATATTGGGGAATATTGGAAATATTTACGGAGGCCAGGGCAATTTCCCAAAAGCGCTTGAATATTTTCAGAAAGCATTGGTTATAAACCAGGGATTAGGGAATAAAGTTTTTATTGCCCTCAATTTTGGCAATATTGGAAATGTATATGAGGAACAGGGCAATTACCCTATGGCGCTCGAATATGATGCTAAAGCTTTGGCTATTGAACAGGAAATGGGAGACAATTCGGGCATTGCGAGGAACCTTAGCAATATGGGCGTAATTTATTATGACGAAGGTAATTATTCAATGGCGCAGGAATATTATTTTAAAGCGCTGGCAATTGAAAAGGGAATAGGAAATAAGGATGGCGTTGCCCTTAACCTGGGTAACATTGGTATTATTTATACCAAACAGAAAAGATATAAGCAGGCCATCGCTTACCTTGATTCATCTCTCCGGTTTTCTGAAGGCACAGGAGATAAGGATGTAATAAAGAGCGCTTACAAAGGCTTGGCTGAATTAGACAGTGCTACAGGTAATTTTAAAACTGCGTATGATGATTATAAAAAGTTTATCGCTTACCGCGACAGTTTAATTAATGAAGCGAATACCAAAAGAACTGTCCAGGCAGAGATGAATTACGAATTTGAACAAAAACAGGCCGTTGAGAAAGCAGAACAAGATAAAAAAGATGCCATAGCTGAGGCAGAAAAGCGAAAACAGAAAATTATTATCTGGTCAGTAGTAAGCGGGTTGCTGTTGGTTGTTGTTTTCGCGGGGTTTATTTACCGTTCTTTACGCATAACCCGTAAACAAAAGAACTTGATTGAAAGGCAGCGGGAGAAAGTTGAAACCCAGAAAACACTTATCGAACAGCAAAAGGCATTAGTAGAAGAAAAGAATAAAAATATCCTGGACTCGATTAATTACGCTAAAAGCCTGCAGGATGCCATATTACCACCAATAAGCCTTATTACAAAATATCTTCCTGAATCCTTTGTGCTATATAAGCCTAAAGACATAGTGGCAGGTGATTTCTATTGGATGGAACGGGTAGAGACGCCATGCATGGCGTCTCTGCTGATTGCTGCGGCAGATTGCACAGGGCATGGTGTACCCGGGGCCCTTGTGAGTGTGGTATGTTCCAATGCCCTTAACAGAACTGTAAAGGAGTTTAAGATTACCGAACCGGGAAAAATATTGGATAAAGTAAGGGAACTTGTCCTTGAAACATTTGAAAAAAGCGAAAATAATGTACAGGATGGAATGGATATTTCCTTAGCCTCCCTTAGTCTCTCCGAGGGAGGGATACAAATACAATGGAGCGGAGCATACAATCCTTTGTTGTATGTGCATAATAATGAAATTAAAGAGATAGCGCCTGATAAGCAGCCTATTGGCAAAACAGACAATCCTAAACCGTTTATTACAAATTTGTTACATGTAAATAAAGGCGATACATTGTATTTATTTACTGATGGCTATGCTGACCAGTTCGGAGGCCCGAAAGGAAAGAAGTTTAATTACAAACAGCTCCAGGAAAAGTTATTATCTATAAGCCATCAGCCTTTAGCAGAACAAAAACAGGCACTTGAAAAAGCGTTTGAAAAATGGAAAGGCGAATTGGAGCAGGTGGACGATGTATTAATTATTGGCATAAGAGTTTAGTTTTACCCAGGGAAAAGAATAAAAAGTCTGCTATTTATACCCTTATTTTTATTATAGTTAATAAAAAATCATATCAATTATTAGGAATTAATCTTTTTTATATGTAAATTTGTCTTATGAAAATCGAGGTTTGTATTAAATAATTTTTAATTAATAAACTTAATGGAAGCAAACATTACTGAAAGTACCTTAAAAACTCCCTTTATTAAATTTGACCCGACTGCCGGCAAGCTTGAAATTAAGGGGAGGTCAATTTCCGAAAACTCCCTGGAGTTTTTCAGTAACCTGATAGACAACCTTAATAAATATGCTGTTTCTCCTACAGCTCCTACCCAGGTTGATATTCAACTGGAATACATCAATACCGCTTCTTCCAGGTGCATACTTGAGATATTCAGATGCTTAGAGAATATTCATAAGAAAAATGGCAACGTAAATATTAATTGGCATTACGAAGAAGACGATGAAAATATGTGCGAAGTAGGCGAAGGCTACAAGGCAATTATAAATGTGCCTTTTAATATTACCTGCCTGGGGTTAAATTAATTCACTCTTACTTTTTAGTTAGGGATAAGGAGTAAGGGATATGGGGTAAGGAATAAGTATTGATAAGGATTTTAGCAAAAACATTGATAACATTGATAATCAGTTATTTAACTTGGGGTTACACTTTTTGACCCCTGTAAACAGTTAATGCGTTAAAAATCAATATATTAACTAAAAAAACACCTCAAAAAGTGTAACCTTGTGTAACCCCAACTGAACCACTGATTACTGCCTGCCAATCTCTTTAAATGCTTTCCCAAGACAGTCAGTTATATCTTCGGCAATTAGTGAGTTTTCGCCAAATTCATCTGCGGCAATATCTCCTGCAAGCCCATGCAGGTAAACTCCCAATATGGCTGCCTGTTTTGGAGTATAGCCCTGGGCCATTAAACCGGTAATTATTCCGGTAAGGGTATCGCCACTGCCACCTGTGGCCATGCCTGGATTACCTGTAGAATTAAAGTAAACCTCGCCATCAGGAGTTGCAATGGCAGAATGAGCGCCTTTTAATACAAGGTACACGCCATATTTTATGGCAAATTCACATTGCAGAATATACGCATCATAGCCTGAAGTGGTTTTACCCGCAAGCCTTGCAAATTCGCCGGGGTGAGGAGTAAAGATGCACCCTTTGGGCAAAAAAGAAAGCCATGTTTTATTTTCCGCAAGTATATTAAGGGCATCGGCATCAAGCACCATGGGTACTTTCGACTGAATCAATAACTTTATCACTTGCGCGGTAGCTTTCGAAGTTCCAATACCCGGGCCCGCGCCAATAACATTAAACTTAGCCAGGTCTTTAATGCCAGATATTTCCTTCTCTTCTTCATCAACCATAACCATTGCCTCCGGCACAGCGGTCTGCAAAATTTCATAGCCGCATTGCGGAATATGGACAGTAAGCAAACCTACTCCTGAACGCAGGCAGGCTTTGGCAGCAAGTACACAAGCCCCCATTTTTCCGTGTGACCCTGCGGCCAAAAGCGCATGGCCATAATTTCCCTTATGCGAATATTTTTGCCTCGGCCTGAGCATGGGTGTTATCATTTCCCTTGTTACAAAATAATTGGAGGACTTTTGCGAAGCGATAAATTCTTTATCAATACCTATGTGCAGTATATAAAAATCGCCCACATGCTGCACATTTTCGGCGAAGAGAAATGAAAGTTTAGGCGATTCAAAAGTCAGCGTGGCATTGGCATTAATGATATTTTTCCTGTCGGCTTTCGAATTATCCTCCATCATTAATCCTGAAGGCACATCAATAGCCACAACAGGACAATGGATTGAATTTATCTTTTGGATAACCGTAGCCAGTTTCCCTTCTACCGGCCTTGATAGACCTGAACCTAAGATAGCATCAATAATCAGTGCAGGTTTATTATCAACTACAATATCTTCATCACTGGTCAATTCTTTTACTTTTATCCCGCTGATTTCATCAAGCCTCTCTTTATTGGCAAGAAACTCATCTGAAGCTTTTGAAAAATATGGAACAATATAAATCTCGGCATTATATCCTTTATTATACAAAAGCCTGCCAATGGCAAGCCCGTCGCCGCCATTATTGCCCATTCCGCAGACAATAATAAAACGCGTTTGTTTTGAAAAATGCCCTATAATCCAGTTAAAACAAGCAGTAGCGGCTCTTTCCATTAAATCTATGGATGAAACAGGTTCGTGAACTATAGTATAGGCATCGGCGGCATGTGTTTGTTCGGCGTTAAGAATCTTCATATATACCTTGATTTGGGAGTATAAAAATACACATTATGCTTATATGTAAAGGCTATTTAAACGTGCGCCTGCTAAATTGATAAAGGAATTTACTAATCAATTGTTAATGATTTATTTAATATCTTTTTGAATCAACATTATTTATTTATCTGTCAGGTAAATAAAATTTAATTAATATTGCACGCAGTTTATAACAATAATTCCGAAAATAATCCATGAGAAAACAACAATTCCAGGTTTTATCTGCATTGTGCATAGCAGGTATAGGTATTGCCGGTTGTAATGGCCTCTCTAAAATGATTAAAGACGCCAGTAAAATCAGCTATACAGTAAATCCAAACCCTTTACAAGATAACGGCGACAGCGTGGCAATAAATATTGCTGTAAAATACCCTGCTGAATATTTCAATAAAAAAGCTGTGGTAACCGTTACCCCTACCCTTAAAATGGCAGGCGGTAAAGAACAGGCTCTCGACCCGGTTACCCTGGTTGGAGAAGCTGCGACAGGTACAGGCACAAAAATCAATTTTAAAGAAGGTGGAAGCCTTAATTATAATAAGAAGATTGCTTTTACACCAGATATGAAAATGGACTCATTGGTTATTAAGGCAACTCTTACCAATAACAATAAGGATTTTCCCGCTATGAAAGTTGCTAATGGAACCATAGCAACCGCTTTATTAATCCAAAACGATGATAAACTTGTAATGGCAAAGGATAATTTCCAGAAGACTATTCCTGAAATGGATACTACCCATATTTATTATCTTATCAGCCAATCGGGTGTTCGCCCAACTGAGATGAGCAGCAAAGAGATGAAAGAATTCAAAGAATTTGTTGAAAAGGCAGTAATGGAAGGATGGAAATTTGATGGTATTAACGTTTCTGCTTACGCATCGCCGGATGGAGAAACTGATATGAACCAGCACTTAGCTGATGACCGGGCCAAAACTGCCATTGCTGCTATGAAAAGCATGTTCAAAGAAATGGAAAGCAAAAAACTGGATACCAAATTCGGCGCAGAAGAAAGTTTTTATAAAACCGGTACAACAGGAATGGACTGGGATGGCTTTAGAAATGCTGTTCAGGCTTCTGATATAAAAGACAAAGACCTTATTATTCGCGTTCTTTCTATGTACACAGACCACGACCAAAGAATGAAAGAAATAAAAAACATGTCGAAAACTTATGTAGAATTGGCTGACCATATCCTTCCCAGGCTGAGAAGGGCTATCATTCAACTGAATGCTGAAAAGATGAGCCGTACCGATGCTCAGATCAGCCAACTCGCAACCTCGCATCCTGACAGCCTTTCGGTTGAAGAACTGCTTTATGCGGCTACGCTTACTACCGACATGAATCAAAAGCTAAGCATATATATGGCAGCCGAAAAGCAATATCCTAATGACTGGAGATGCTCCAACAACGTTGGCTATATAGAAATGATGCAAAACAAACTGTCTGATGCTGCTGGTGAATTCCAGAAAGCTGCCGGTCTTGCCCCCAATAATACATCGGTAATAAACAATATGGGTGTTGTTGCACGCTGGAAAGGCGACCGCAAAACGGCTATGGATGACTTCAAAAAATCTGGCACTCCTGAAGCAACATATAATATGGGCTTGGTTGATATTCAAACCGGTAATTATGCAGACGCTGCAACCAATGTAGGCAGCAATAATACTTTCAACGCCGCACTTGCAAAACTGTTAAATAACGACATTCCCAACGCCAAAGCAGCCCTTGATGGCTCTAATCTTGATAATGCGTGGGTATCATATCTCAGGGCAGTAATAGCCGCGCGAGCCGGAGATAAAAATGACCTTGTCAACCAATTGAAAGCAGCTATTAACAAAGATGCGACATTGAAAACACAGGCTCAATCAGACTGCGAATTCCTCAAATTCGTAAACGATCCTGATTTTAAAGCCGCTATCCAGTAAATTTCTATAAATGCACATATAAAAGCCCCTGACGATACTGTCAGGGGCTTTTATATTTAGGATAGGGTTAAAGTTGTTTCAGCACCATGTTTGCGGCTTCCTGCCCGACAAGCGTACCAATTGCAACACCCATTCCGCCAAGCCTTACGGCACAATGTAATCTTGGAGATATGCTTTTAATAATAGGTGATTTATCTCCGTCTCCAATACCCATAATGCCGCTCCACCTGCGTTCTATTTCATATGTTTGGCCGGGAAGTATTCTTTCCTTAAGCATGGCTTCAAGAGCAGATTGTATTTTTCCCGTTGTTGCGAGTTCAGTTGTGGTTTCTCCTTCAAAATCGAGATTCCGTCCTCCGCCAAATAATAATCTTTGCCCGACATTTCTGAAATAATAATAACCTTTATCATAATGAAAAGCCCCTTTTACCTTCAGGCCATCAATAGGGGTTGTAATCAGCACCTGGGCGCGGGCAGGCTTAACGGGAATATCTTTTACCAATAGAGAAGTGTAGGCATTGGTTGCCAACAACAAATGCTTTACTTTGAAATTTTGCCAGTCAGTGGTTAAAAACATTCCATTTTCTTCCTCTTTATAATCTTTAACCTCAATACCGTTCATAAGTATTACTCCAATTTCTGAGGCTTTCGAAATCAAGGCTCGAATCATTTTCCCTGTATTTATCTGTCCTTCGCACCTGTTTTCAATCAAATGCGAAAAACCTTTAAAGCCAAAAGAATTTATTTTCCCGTCATTAACCAGGTAAGTCATTTTTTCACCGGTAATATGGCTGATTTCTTTATTAAATCCTGCAATCATCCCTTCACTCTCTTCAAATGACGCTGCATTATCAAATAATTCATAGCCTCCCAAAGCCTCATATTCCATAACCTTGTCGCCAATAAGGTCCCTGAGGGCCAATAAACCTTTCCATCGCCTTTCAACCAATTGAAAAACATGTTCGGCAGAACGGGTCTTAAGGTCATCAATTAATTCAGTAGGAGAGCCAAAACAAGCAAAACCGGCATTTCTAAGGCTTGCTCCCATTAAAACTACCCCTTTTTCCAGAACCAGAACTTTCAATGTGGGGTTACTCTTTTTGGCTGCAATTGCAGCATTTAATCCGACAATTCCACCTCCAATAATTGCTATGTCAATAGAATTAAAATAAGAATCGTATTCCCAATGACTATAATTCATATTTTTGTAGGTTACATATAGTATGTTATTTTGTGTAAAAGTACGTTGAATTTTGCATAGGGAGAATTTTATATATAAATTGAAGGTTTCCAGGTCATTGAACCATTGGCTAACAGCAGTTTTTTTGTTGCTGATACCTTTAATGGCGTTTTCTCAGTCATCGGTTACTTTGAATTGTAGAATAACCGAGAATGGCAAAAAACTTTCCGGTGTTGTGGTATCAATTTACGCTAATGGAAGTCTTCTTAGAACTGTCAATACTGATAATGGAAAGTGTGATATAGATCTTGAACTGGGTGTGGATTATATTATTGCATTTACTAAACCCGGTTACATTACAAAACGCCTGGAGTTCAATACAAAAAATGTACCTCCTGACAGGGCAAAAGAAGGATTTGGACAATACCCTATTGAAACTGAATTATTTCCGGAAATACCCGGGACCGACATTGATAAAATACTTCAGCAACCGGTGGGTAAGTTTTCATATGACAAAAGCGCAAACAAGGCATTAGGAGATTTTGTATCTGATGAAGCTTATCATCAATCCATTCAAAGTATGTTGGATAAGATAGAAGCGGCAAGGAAAGCAGCAGAAGAAAAAGAGAAAGTGATTGACGCGCAATACAAAAAAATTATTGCTAAAGCAGATGGAGAGTTTGGCGCTAAGGATTATGCAAATGCTAAAACTGATTACCAGGCAGCTTCGCAATTGAAACCCGAGGAACAATATCCAAAAGACCAGCTTGCAGCAATAGACAAAGCCATAAACCAGGCCAGCGCTGATGCGGCAAGAAAAGCACAACAGCAAAAAACCGCAGACTCATTAGCTGCAGCCAAAAAAGCGGCGGATGCAAAAGCATCGGCGGATGCGGCGAAAAAAGCACAACAGCAAAAAACTGTGGACTCATTAGCGGCGGTTAAGAAAGCGGCAGCAGACAAAGCTGCAGCAGATGCGGCAAGAAAAGCTCAACAGCAAAAAACTGCGGACTCATTAGCGGCAGCTAAGAAAGCACAACAGCAAAGAACTGCGGACTCATTGGCCGCCGTGAAGAAAGCGGCGGCGGACAAAGCAGCAGCAGATGCAGCAAGAAAAGCACAACAGCAAAAAACTGCGGACTCATTGGCCACGGTTAAGAAAGCGGCAGCAGACAAAGCCGCAGCAGATGCAGCGAGAAAAGCACAACAGCAAAAAACTGCTGATTCATTAGCGGCGGTTAAGAAAGCGGCAGCGGACAAAGCGGCAGCAGATGCTGCAAGAAAAGCTCAGCAGCAAAAAATTGCTGATTCATTAGCGGCAGCTAAGAAAGCACAACAGCAAAGAACCGCTGACTCGCTAGCTGCTGCTAAGAAAGCAGCAGCGGACAAAGCTACAGCAGATGCGGCAAGAAAAACGCAACAGCAAAAAACAGCGGACTCATTAGCGGCGGTTAAGAAAGCTCAGCAGCAAAGAACCGCTGACTCACTGGCCGCTGCCAGGAAAGCGGCAGCGGACAAAGCGGCAGCAGATGCAGCCAGAAAAGCGCAACAGCAAAAAACTGCTGATTCATTAGCGGCAGCTAAGAAAGCTCAACAGCAAAGAACCGCTGACTCGCTAGCCGCTGCTAAGAAAGCGGCAGCGGACAAAGCTACAGCAGATGCGGCAAGAAAAGCGCAACAGCAAAAAACTGCTGATTCATTGGCAGCGGTTAAGAAAGCTCAGCAGCAAAGAACCGCTGACTCACTCGCTGCTGCCAGGAAAGCGGCAGCAGACAAAGCCATAGCAGATGCGGCAAGGAAGGCACAACAGCAAAAAATTGCTGATTCATTAGCGGCAGCTAAGAAAGCTCAGCAGCAAAGAACCGCTGACTCGCTAGCCGCTGCTAAGAAAGCGGCAGCAGACAAAGCGGCGGCAGATGCTGCCAGGAAGGCACAACAGCAGAGAACAGCCGACTCGTTAGCAGGAATAAAAAAAGCAGCCGATAAGGCTCGTAATGATAAACTGGCAGAACTAAAAATACAAGCCAAGTACGATTCTCTTATTAGAATAGCAGATGCCGCTTTCAAAAAGAGTAATTATTCTGTCGCAAAATCCAACTATTCTTCAGCCTCTGTAGTTAAACCAGGAGAATCATACCCTAAGAATCAGATAGATTCCATTGCAAAGTTGCAATCTGCTCAAAGTGCTCAAAATGACAAGTATAATGCAATCATATCCAAAGCAAATCAAAATTATTTTACTAAAAACTATAAGGTCGCTCTCACTCTGTACCAACAAGCTTCTCAATTAGAGCCAACTGCAAATTATCCTAAACAACAAATAGCCAAGATTCAATCAATTATATCAGACCAGCAAAGTCCGTCAAATAACCAAACGCAACCACCACCCCCACCTAAAGATATTCCTTCAGATTCTTCGGCAGTGGATTCTTTAGCGCTCAAATACAAACCCGGTGTTACGGAAGAGCACATTTATGAACCGGGTTGTGAGGTTACCCGCCGCATTGTTGTAAAAAATGGACATGGCTGGGTTTATTTCCGGAAAGTATATAATTGGGGACAAACCTATTACTACAAGGGTGAACAACCTGTTACAGAAGACACGTGGAATGTTGAAACACAAAACTCAAATTAAGTAATATTTATAGTCTATTTAAGGGATAATAGGGTTGTTTATATTAAATAAATTACTACCTTTGCACCCCTTAAAAATTGTTTAAATGGCAACAACAGGAGATATTGGCGTTGGTTCTATTATCCGTTTCAATGGTGAATTGTGTTCTATTATTGAGTACCAACACCGTACGCCGGGTAACCTCAGGGCATTTTACCAGGCTAAAATGAGAAACCTTAAAAACGGTAAGCTGGCTGAATACCGCTTCAGGTCAGGGGAAGTTGTAGAGACTGTCAGGGTAGAGTTTAAGCAACTGCAATATATTTACCAGGAAGGCGATTTCATTGTATGCATGGATAACGAAACTTATGAGCAGGTGCATGTTCCAGCCATTTTATTTGGCAAAGGTTCCCAGTTTTTAAAAGAAGGCATGGAAGTAAAGGTCGCTTTTGAAGGCGATACTCCTATATTGGCAGAACCACCCGTATTTGTAGAACTTGAAGTTTCCTATACCGAACCAGGTGTAAAAGGCGATACGGCAAACAGCGCTACTAAACCGGCTAAGGTTGAAACAGGCGCCGAAGTTTATGTACCTCTCTTTGTAAACCAGGGAGATAAAATCAGAATAGATACCCGTACGGGAGAATATTGCGAACGTGTAAAATAACATCTTAATTAAACAACAATGGCAAATCACAAATCATCAATTAAACGTATCCGTTCAAACGAAGCTAAAAGGCAGCGTAACCGCTACCAGGCAAAAACTGTCCGTACACTTATTAAAGATGTAAGGAGTATTGAAAAGAAAGATGAAGTATTGAAAGATCTTCCTAAAGTTCTTGCTTCGATTGATAAGTTGGCTAAGAAAAATGTGTTCCACAAGAACAAAGCAGCCAATCTGAAATCGAAATTGATGAAAAAGGCTAATAAGCTCTCGAAATAAACTGTCAGTAATAGAAAAACTGCAAAGTCCTGGAAATATTCAGGACTTTTTCTTTTTATATATTCAGGTTCTTCCAGATAGTATCAATAAGCTCAGGAATGCCCTGCTTCGTCAAAGAAGAGAAGAACACTACCGGCATATTTTTAATAATCTTATCCCCTTTTTTAAGTTCTTTTTTCAATTCTGCCTGTAGTTCTTTATCCGCCATATCGCATTTTGATATTCCAAGTATTCTTTTCTTATCAAGTAACAAAGGATTGTACTTTTCAAGTTCAGATAATAAAGTCTTATATTCTTTCAATATATCACCTGAATCGCATGATACGACAAAGAGCAGTATAGAATTTCTTTCAATATGTCTCAAAAATCTTAATCCAAGTCCTTTGCCTTCATGAGCGCCTTCAATAATGCCAGGTATATCAGCCATTACAAAAGAATAATTATCGTAAGCTTTTACAATACCAAGATTGGGGACAAGTGTAGTAAACGGGTAATCTGCAATTTCAGGCTTTGCAGATGACACAACGGATAATAATGTTGATTTTCCCGCATTTGGGAAACCCACCAATCCCACATCGGCAAGCAATTTCAGCTCAAATATTTTCCACTGGGTATAACCTGGTTCCCCGGGTTGGGCATAACGGGGTGTTTGCTGGGTCGGGCTTTTAAAATGGTTATTACCCAATCCACCCCTGCCACCACTCACCAATATGCGTTCTTCCCCATCAAAAGTTATTTCAAAATCCTCCTTCCCGGTATCAAAATCTTTTACTATGGTACCAACCGGCACTTCCAGAATTTCATCATGGCCATTTGAGCCTGTCCTTAACTGGTACGACCCCTTCTCACCATCGCTCGCAATAACATGTTTACGGTATTTCAGGTGCAGAAGCGTCCATAATTGTTTATTTCCCCGTAAAATAATATGGCCTCCTCTCCCTCCATCGCCACCGTCCGGGCCGCCCTTAGAGACCATTTTATCACGATGAAAATGTACAGCCCCTGCTCCACCCTTACCGGAGCGGCAGCATATTTTCACATAATCTACAAAATTTGATTCTGACATATACTCCTGTTCTTTTCTGCCGGCTGTTTAAGCCACAGTCTTGCCAGTAGCGGCAAGTATTTCATCTGCGTCCGCATCTGACGTTGCCTCTGCATATAATCTTAACACGGGCTCGGTTCCCGAAGCCCTTATCATCATCCATTCATCATTATTAAAGAAGAATTTATACCCATCCAGGTCTTCAATTCTTTCAACTTTAAATTTCCCGAATGAAGTATATTTATTTTGCCTGCAGTTTTGCAATATAAGCTGCTTCTTATCTTCGCTTATATGCATATCTATTCGTTTGTAGGCAAACTTACCCGTAATTTTAGTTACTTCTTTGATGAGCTCATCAAGGCTTTTCCCTGTCCTGGCCATAAATTCCATCAAAGTAAGGCCAATCCATATTCCGTCGCGCTCAGGTATATGGCCTTTTATAGCCATTCCGCCAGACTCTTCAGCGCCGATAAGCACATCTTCCGATATCATTACACCGCAGATGTATTTAAAACCCACTTTCACCACTTCTAAAGGCAAATTATAATGTTTGCATATTTTCTTTATCTTCTCGGTTACAGAAAAAGCCACACAAACTTTACCACTCATCTTTTTGTATAAAACGAGGTAATGAATGAGAAGTAAAATAATGTTATGTGAGTCAATAAAATGCCCTTTGCCATTATATAAGCCAATTCTGTCGGCATCACCGTCAGTCGCAAGTCCGAAATCAAATTTCTTCGACTTTTTTATCCATGCTTCAAACTCTGTAAGGTTACGCTCAATTGGCTCAGGCGGGGTTCCGCCGAATGAAGGATTATAAACACAATGTAATAAAGCAGCATCGGGGAATAGCCTTCGGATAACATTCTGCCCTGCGCCATACATTGAATCGTATGCGATAGAAATACCTGATTTTTTAATAAGTTTAAGGTCAAAATTCTTTTCAACCATTTTACAGTACAGTGTTTCCAGGTCAGTGTAATGGATGAGTTTTTTATCTATGTATTCCTGTAAATCCGGTAATTTTGTATCAACCGTACTTCTGTCCTCAATAAGTTCTTCTATTTCCTTTACATTTTCGGCAAGCAATGGGCCTCCATAATTGCCTTTTAGTTTATACCCATTATATGAACCGGGGTTATGGCTGGCTGTAATTATTATTCCCAATGTAGCTTTGTGGTGAACTACCCCAAGAGATACCATAGGAGTTGACACAAAATTGTCTGACAAGAATACTTTAATATTGTAGTAAGCAAGTACTTTAGTAACTGTTTCGGCGAACATTTTACCGCCAAAGCGGCAATCGTAACCCACCACTACAGAAGGCTTTGTATTATCTTTAAGAAGCCAGCGTGCGGTAGCTTCTGCCACGCGGGTAACATTTTCAATGGTGTACTCTTCGGCAATAATTGCCCTCCAACCGTCGGTGCCAAATTTTATCGGGTTCATTTACATTTACGTTTTATAGAGCAAAATTAACCTATATCTGCAATTAGCAGGACGTTTTCTGTTAGTTCAATAAATATTTTATTCTTGCTTCATAACAAAATTTTATTATCTTTGTTAGGTTCCATTGGTCACGAATGTAACTGGAATAAAGGTATTTCAGAATGGTAAAAACTACATTTCAAATATTTCGTTTTTACAATGGTACTATCCCAAAGTATTTTTTTAATAAGCTAAGACATATCTGGCTTCCCGTTTTATCTATTGCATTAAGCCATTCCTGTCTTTTCGCTCAGAATGCCAAATACCGTGATAAAGATGAATCTGACGGACCATTAAAATATTGGTTTATGGGAATTGAAAATGCACGTGAAACATTAGGAGTAACGAAAGAAGACTACATGGTATTTCTGCGCTTTTCTGAGGTACGCCTTGATTCCTTAAGGAGCAGGTTCTTTTCAGGGCCAGGCAGGGGAAAAACAGATTCTTCCGGTATCGCCAAAAAATTGGCTGATATGGAGACATGCTTGGAAAAATTTTATAAGCAATTTGAAAAAATAAATAAAGAATACCCTTCATCGGTTGAGGAATACCGGCATCCGTTCCGGCGCCTGCAATCGGTATGCGATACATCGGGTTGCACCAATATAGGCTTTGAACAAGGCAACTTAAACGGGTGGAGCGTTTATTACGGTTTTAATAATAATCCCTATCCGGGCATGTATAGTTTCTTTAATTTAACCAATATTACCGGCGGCCCTGTGGGAGCTGTTACCCATGCGGCCAATGATCCTCTTACATCTAACCCGGCATACTATAATCTGGGTGTCGGTCCTAATCCCAGTCCCGATTACATGGTAAATATTACTACCGGCACCCGCGGAGACTGGCTTGTGCCTTCGGTTCCTGTGGTATCACCCTTTGGAGGGAATTATTCAGTAATGTTAGGCGACAGTAACCTGGTCAATTATGGAGCGGCCATATTAACAAAAACATTTCTTGTCAGTGAAGCTAATGCCGATTTCACTTACCAGTATGCAGTGTTTCTTGAAAACCCAAAATCGCATCCATATTACGACCAGCCCTTTTTTACAGTAGCAGTGCTTGACCAGAATGGCGATACCATACCCTACTGCGGGCAATATAATGTAGTTTCTTCAGGAGCAAACTCCAAGGGTTTCGATTCTGTATATGTGCCAATTACAGATGCGGGGGTATTAGGCGGAGATACAGCTTATTATAAAAACTGGACATTGGTATGTGTGCCATTGAAAAATTATATTGGCCAATGCGTTACGGTAGTTTTTGAAGCTGCTGATTGCGGTTGGGGTGGCCATTTTGGTTATGCCTATGTTGACGCTTCATGCGCTCCTCTGCAAATAATTACTTCCTCACCTGCAATTTGCGGGCAAAATTATATTACCCTTACAGGACCTCCGGGCTTTGTGGCTTATAACTGGTCATCTCCGGCCGGTTTCCCAATACAGGGCAATGGGTCGCAGTCGGTACAGATAGATAATCCGGGCACCTACATACTGGTCGCGGTACCGGTTACGGGCACTTCGTGTGCCGATACGCTCTCTATTACTGTAACCAAATCATCTGCTCCATTACCTGCTCCAGGTTTCACTGCCGATACGACCTGCATAGGGCAGCCAACCTATTTTATCAATACCTCTAACCCGGACAGTAATTCAGGAGCCAAATTCTACTGGGACTTTTACAATCTAGGTTCTTTCGAGGATTCAACCGCTAACCCGGCTTGGACATTTAACAGCCCGGGGGTTTATCCTGTGAAATTATATGAAATAAGCAACGGTTGCGGAGCCGACACAACCATTAATGTTGTGGTAGTTTCATCCCCTCAGGCATCTATAATAGCCCCAGGCACAGACTGTGCGGGAACTCCGGTTACGCTTATAGCAACCGGTGGAGTAAAATATTTATGGAACACCGGGGCCACTACAAATATTATTACTGTTACTCCTGTAGCGCCGGACACCTCCTTTTTTGTGCTGGTAACCAATGCCTGCTCTACTGATACAGCCTACCAAAGCATTCATATTATTACCAATATAATTCCTGTTTTGGCATGTTGCGACACAACCGTTCTTTCTGGCGACAGCGCAGTGCTGAATGCCGATGGAGTTTCAAGCTATGCCTGGTCTCCTTCTTTAGTGGCCTGTGACACCTGCCCATTGACCAAGGCGGCCCCAACAGTTACTACTATATATACTGTTACGGGTACTGACAGTAACGGGTGTGTTACCACAGATACAGTAACAATTAATATAGTTACCTGTGCCGAATTAAAATTAACTCCCGTGTCAGCTTGTTGCGATACAACTATCCTTTTAGTGCCCGGTGACAGCGCAATATTAAAAGTCAGTGGCGCGGTCAGCTATGTATGGTCTCCTTCTGCTGTGGCGTGTGGCACTTGCCCCGACACCAGAGTAGCTCCAACCACGACAACAATATATACTGTTACCGGTACTGACAGTATAGGGTGCAAAAGCACTGACACGGTGGTGGTTAAAATTGAAACGTGTGAGGAGTTCAAAATAAAACCGGTAAATGCATGTTGCGATACTGCAATTCCTTATGGCGACAGCGCAATATTGACTGCCAGGGGTGCTACCAGTTATATATGGTCTCCTTCTTTTGCAGGCTGCGATACCTGCCCCTATGTTAAAGTATCTCCAACTGTAAATACAACATATACTGTTACCGGTACCGATAGCATCGGGTGCAAAACCACTGACACTTTATATGTTAAACTTAACAGATGCGCAAATACCTGGATACCGGATGCTTTTACCCCTAACGGTGACGGATTAAATGATTCCTTTTTCCCTAAAGGCGATTGTATTCTTACTTACCTCATGTATGTATTTAACAGGTGGGGAAGCCTTATTTATACAAGTAACAATAAACCCTGGGATGGAGCTGTAAATGGTACTATAGTACAGGAAGATACATATATATATGAATTGCTGGTAACTACAAACGACCTTATTCAAAGGACTTATGTCGGTAAAGTAACGGTAATTAAGTAAAGCTTATTGGAGTGTATAAAGCTAATTGTTAAAAGCTATTTGCCCCTGCCCTGGAACATGATAAGGACAGTATAAATAAGAATCCGCATATCAAGCAGGAAAGAAATATTCTCTATATAAAGCAGGTCATATTTCATTCGTTCAATCATCTGTTCAACATTTTCCGCATATCCATATTTTACCTGCCCCCACGAAGTTATACCGGGTTTAACTTTATTCAAATGCCTGTAATGAGGCGCCTTTTGTATTATCTGCCTGATAAAAAATTCCCTTTCAGGCCGAGGGCCTACAATTGACATATCACCAACCAATACATTGTAAAACTGGGGTAATTCATCGAGCCTCGTCTTTCTTAAAAACCTGCCTATAGGAGTAATGCGGTTATCCGTCTGACTCGACAGAGCCGGGCCATTTTTTTCCGCATCTAAAAACATACTCCTGAATTTATATATGGTAAATGGTTTACCGTGCAGTCCGATTCTTTCCTGTGAATATATTACAGGGCCTTTTGAGGTAAGTTTTATTATAAGTCCAATAATTAAATAAACCGGAGATAGAATCAGCAAAAAGAAGAGTGAAATAGCAATATCATAAAAGCGCTTGAAAACACGCTGCCAGGGTGGCAAAATATCCCGCGAAACAACTATAAGAGGAGCATCCATAATGGAAACCAGGCGTACAGAGCCGGTAAGAATATCATACATGTCAGGGATTACCTTAATTATTACATCGCAGTCACCCAGGGTATTAACTATTGACTCTATATACTTATGCTCGGGAGATTCAATAGCTATTATTACTTCCTCCGCCTTGTGTTTTATAATGATATCCCTGATATTGTGAAATTCACCGAGATGCGCGAGTTTTAAACTAAACTCCTCTGAAAAACCATTATTATGGTCCACATGCACAAAACCAACAAATTTGTTACCCGATGATTTCCGCTGGCTTTCCATTTCTTTATACAACTGGAAAGCTTTTTTATTACTTCCGACCAATACTGTATTAAAGCCTATTTTCCGGCTATGAACTTTGTTGTTTGTGCGGGTAGTTATTATTAAATGGGCAATTACAGAACTGCCAAACTGCAGGCTGAATAAAGTGGAAACCGAAAAGTAATAAGAATGATAATCAATTATACTGTCATTAAGAATCAGGGTAAAAAACAGGATTACCACGCCAATTATATCTATAATAAATATCTGTTTAAGTTCAGCGACCCTCGATTTCCGGTAAACGTTTGAGTACAGCCCGGCAAGAGCGTGCAGAAATATCCAGAAAAGGGGAATAATGATCAATGCCAGGTAAAACTTATTATCGGGCTTGATTGATACCCTGTACCCGTATTTCTGTGATTCGATAAATATTTTACGGAAAAACCAAAACGCAGCCCAGGCGCCTGCCGAAGTAATAAAGTCGGCAATAATATACTTAGCTATTTCAAAGCTTCTTTTCATTAATTATATCTGACCAGTTTTATATTATCGAAATACGCCTGCCCCAGGCTGACGCCGTTTTCCAATTTTACTTCAAAATATATTTCGTATCCAAAATAGGTAGGCGCTGGAGAAGCACTTATTGTAGGCGTAAGGTTGATATACATTTTTTTCCAGGTACTGCTCGTGTCAACATAAACTACCGGTAAAAGTGTGGAAGGAGATTCCATATTTATCATGCCGATTGTAAAAACATTGTTGGTTTTATAGTTAATTTCAAGGTAAACCGCGTTGCCATTATTCGTCAGGTCAAATGTATCAAGAGTCATTCCGAGGTAGTGGCTCCTTGCGCTGTTTACCGAAACCAGGCCGGAACCGTTACCCTGGTAAACATTCGGATTTGGAACCTGGATAATATACATGTTGGTATCGCTGGCACCAGAAGTTGAATCTTCCCGGATATATCTGGGAATATTCTGTCCTTCATCAAAATCTTCAATTATATCAACATCAGCCCAGTTTGCATAATTCACAGTCGGCTTGAATTTAACAGTACTGCCCTGTGTAAGGGTAACGCTGTTTAATATGTAGGAAGAGTAAAAAGGGTATTTAGTCCTGTTTTCTGCATCGCCATAATTCTCAACTCCTGCAAATATGCTGATCATGTGAGCGCCTGTAGTAGCTATAATGGGAAAAGTGCAGGGCAAAGGAAATGCTCCGACAGGATTATCGTCAACATATACCCAGGCACAGTTAATTCCGTTGGCAGAAGTACCCTGCTGGGAAGGATTTGTAATAATAAGAGGAATGCTGTCAATATGGCCGTAACATGGAATAATTGCCGGCGGCTCAAAAAGACTGCAGGAGGAAATTGTAGCCGATAACCCCAAAAATAAAAGTATAACTAACAGAAAATAATTTTTCTCCATCATAAACTTAACGTAACAGGTGTAATTATATTGTGTGTAAGAAAAAAAACTATTAATGTGTTTGCAAAAAGTCAATTTTTTCAATCACTTTATGGGCCACTTCAAGGGCTTTGGCTCCATCTTCAATCGTTACACCGGTAGGCAGGTTATTCAGAATGGCATTGGCAAAGGTTTCCAATTCCATGCGTATTGCATTATTAGGGATTACCTGGGGTTGTTCAATAAACAGCTGCTTTTTCTTCTTGTCCTTGCCTAATTCAATTATAAAAGGCGTCATCAGCCCCATTTCAGCGTCTCCGGTTACATCCTTTATCCTTACTACCTCCGTTTTGTGTGAAAGCATATCAAATGATATGTACGCGTCCTTCTGAAATACCCTCATTTTACGCATATTTTTAAACGAAATACGGCTGGCTGTAAGATTGGCAACGCAGCCGTTGTCAAATTCAATACGGGCATTGGCAATATCGGGAGTATCGCTGATAACCGGCACACCGCTGGCGCTTATCCGCTTTATGTCCGATTTAATGATGCTTAAAATTATATCAATATCATGGATCATAAGGTCAAGAACTACCGAAACATCTGTTCCACGGGGATTAAATTGCGCCAACCTGTGAGCCTCCACAAACATTGGGTTCTCAAATTTATCATGCACTGCCCTGAAAGCAGGGTTAAACCTTTCCACATGCCCAACCTGGGTTTTGATATTAGCCTCACCGGCAAGCGCTACAAGGCTTTTTGCCTGGGCAACGGTACCGGCAAGCGGTTTTTCTATAAAAACATGTTTCGATTGTTTAATTGCGGCCACAGCGCAATCAAAATGAGATATGGTAGGAACAACCACGTCAACCACGTCCACTTCTTTAATAAGGTCTTCCATTGAAGAAAAAGCTCTAACCCCAAGTTCAGCCGATACTGTATGGCCAACAGCCGGGTCGTTGTCATAAAATCCTATGAGGGTATAAGCAGGTATCTCTTTTATCTGCTTTATATGTATTTTTCCTAAATGCCCTCCTCCTAAAACCCCAATTTTTAGCATTTATATAGTATTAGGCCTGCAAAACTACAATTTAAGAGTTATAAGTTATGAATTATGAGTTATGAGTTATTCAGTCTTGATTGTGAACAAAAACATACTGAAAAATTAACTAACGGCCATTAAATCTCAATCATAATCGAAACCTTAGTCTAAAATCATAATTTTGCCTTATGGAAGATAGTTTTAAGCATCAGGCATTACGGAAAAACCTGGTTAAAGAGATAAAACAGAAAGGTATAAAAAGTATTGCTGTTCTGCAGGCTATTGAAAAAGTGCCCCGTCACCTGTTTATGGATAGTTCCTTTCTTAAATTTGCTTACCAGGATAATGCTTTCCAGATTGGAGAAGGACAAACTATTTCCCAGCCTTTTACAGTCGCATATCAAACTGAGTTACTTGATGTCCGCAAGGGAGACTCTATCCTTGAAATAGGCACAGGTTCCGGCTACCAGTCGGCAGTATTGAGCACGATTGGAGCCAAGGTGTTTTCAATTGAAAGGCATAAAAAATTGAGTGAAAAGGCAAAAATGCTGCTTGAGAAACTTGGGTATAATGTAAAATGCTTTTATGGCGACGGATATAAAGGTTTGCCTGCATTTGCCCCTTTCGACAGGATAATAATAACTGCCGCAGCTCCTTACATACCGGATGATTTACTGAAGCAACTTAAGCCCAATGGGATATTGGTAATACCGGAAGGCATGGGCAAAACTCAAATAATGAAAAGAATCAGGAAAATATCTGATTTACAATACGCTAAGGAAGAGTTCGGAAATTTTTCTTTTGTACCTATGTTGAAATCAACGGATTGGGATACAAAAGAATAGCTATTGGCCAATAGCTATTAGCTGACAGCGCTATGTCGATATTTATTATTAAAGTATCCATTACTTATCAACACATTTTCGTTAATAAATACAGGTATGCAGATAGCACCACCCAAGGGTAATTCAGTTGTATATTTGCGCCCAACTAACCAAAACACAATTCACATGAAAAAACTAATTTTAACGGCAACCCTTGCAATCTGTGCGCTTGGCCTGTTTGCACAAGGTTCTGACCAGTTGATATCAAAGAAAGGAGAAATGTACCTCCCCGAATCAGGAGATTGGTCCATTAGCTTCAGCGCTGACCCTTTTCTGAATTATTTCGGAAACTTTTTATCCAGCGCCGGTAACCATGCACCAGTATTAGCCTTTCCTGACGGTAATACAAATACCATTATGGGCAAATACTTTGTTGATAACCAAACAGCATACAGGGGTATCTTGCGTATTGGTATCAATTCAGCCGGTCAGGATAACTATGTTAACGAAGATGTTACTACTGCCCCAACTCCACCTGCTCTGCCTTCGACTGTAACCGATCATGCAAGCTGGGCACAACACTTTGTTGGCCTGGGCGCAGGTTATGAAAAAAGAAGGGGCAAAACCCGCCTGCAATGTTATTATGGAGGTGAGTTTATGTTCTTTTTGGCTGGCAGCAGCTATACTTATACCTATGGCAATGCTTATACCAGCACTTTCCAAAGTCCAAATTCAACAACCTGGAGCGCCCCTTCTCCAACAGCTAATCTTGCAAACCCATCCATTACTCCTATCGGTAGCGGAGGACCTGGTACTAACATAGAGGGTGATGTTGGTCGCCTGCTATCGGTTGATTATGGTTCAACCTTCGGGCTAAACCTTCAGGGTTTTATCGGCTTCGAGTATTTCTTTATGCCTAAAATATCAGTAGGCGGCGAATATACCTGGGGCATTACTTTCTCCTCTACCGGGAAAGGCACAGAAAACCTGGAAGTTGCAAATGGCTCGGCCTCCACTACTGTTTCGGCAAGTACAGGGGCATCAAGCACATTCAGCCTCGATTCTGGCCTTAATTCAGTTTGGGGAAATTCGGGTGGAGACCTTTATATTAACTTCCACTTTTAAAACAACATAGTAAAACAATAATAAAAAGTCCCTGACAGAATCGTCAGGGGCTTTTTTTATTTTCCCACTTCCCACATTTTTTGCTTTATTGCTAATTATCAGTTACTTTAAGGGGATAACACTTTTTTGTCCTTAAAAAAACTAACTGACTGATAACCAATTATATTGTTTTCAAAAACACTTTAAAAGTGTTACCCCGTTTACCCCGTTTGTGTATTTTGAGTTATAAGTTAAGAATGTGGTATTTGAATTTTACCAATAGGATAATGTTTCGACAAGCTCAACATGACGCACTATAATCAGTCTGAGCCTGTCGAAGACCTGCAAAATATTTGAGTTGAGTTACTAAAAGTGAGGGTATTTGCCTTTTCACTCATAACTCATAATTCATAACTTATAACTATTCTGCTATTTCCAAGCTTTAACAATTAACCCTGTTCCTTTGGCATGGGTGCCATTGGTATCCATCTGGTTAAGTATAAGGCAGAATGGGAATATTACAAGATAATAGAATGGCAAAAGAATGATAAATACTTTGCTGGCAGATAATAATTTCATGGGATATTTCATAGAAAGCACCCAAGATATATGCCCCGGAGTTCCATAAGAGTAGCGGGCTTCGATTTTTGTGAACCCTGCAGTTTTAAGTTTATCCTGTATTTCATTTATATTATAACCATTTCTAACGTGCTCCCCGATAAATGAACCATCGGCTGAACTGTCAGCATCCGAGCCTCCTTGGTCAGAAGGAGTAGATATGAGAAGCATTCCATTTTTTCGAAGCGAAGCATTAATATTTTTAAAAACCAATACATCCTCCAGAATATGTTCCATTACATCAACCGATAAAGCAAAATCAAAGCTTTCAGGCTTCATAAATTTAGTGAGGTCGGCAACTTCAAACTTTACATTGGTTACGCCGCATTTTGCAAAGAAATTATTGCAGTCTGCAACCTGGTCGTCTTTTACATCAACCCCTAAAATATTCCAGCTTGGGTGCTTGCGTGCCATATACCAGGAATATTGCCCGAAACCGGAACCGGCATCTAATATATCTGCTTTAGCAGGAGCGTTTTTCTCCCAGATACCAAGTTCTTTGTGAATGTGCCAGGTGCGTAACAACAATAAATCGAGCAGACGGTAAAACAGCTTGCGCAAAGCCGGTGACATATTGAAAAATACTCCAAGCTTATTTTTAATAGGGTCGTATTCCATCGGGATAAATCATAAAAAGTATGCAAATATGCATTAACTTATGGAAACAGGAAGAATTGGGTTGTGATTTTGGTTAAATGGTAACCTTTATTTCTTCAATAATTGGTCAATGCGCATAATGGCTTCGTAAGAATCGTCAATATAAAAACGCAGGTCAGGAACAATTCTTAACTGGTGTTTTACCCGTGCGGCAAGGTGGTTGCGTATTTCAGTCCTCTTTTCCATCAGTAATTCCAATGTTTCTTTGGGTTTCAGGTTTAACAGGCTTATATAAACTTTTGCAATGGAAAGGTCAGGGCTTATTTCAACTCCAGTAACTGTTGCAAGGCCGCCCGTAAACAGGTGCTTCATCTCTTTCTGGAAAAGGTCGCCCATTTCCTTTTGAACAAGGCGCGATACTTTATTTTGTCTTAGTGTGCTCATAATGGAGCAAACGTACTACTTTTTATATAAAGTTAAGATATAAATGGAAGGGTATAGTCTTATATTTACTCACTTATTAGCTAATTTGTTTATAATAGGTGTTCGTGAATATAAATTAACCATTATTGATAAGGAGAATTTATATTTGTTCACCTAAATTCAGGAAAATATGCCAGATAGACAGGTACGAGTGAGATTTGCGCCCAGCCCCACTGGCCCTTTGCATATCGGAGGGGTACGCACTGCATTATATAATTACCTTTTTGCCCGGAAAAATAACGGGACTTTTATATTGCGCGTGGAAGACACTGACCAGAACCGGTTTGTCCCCGGCGCCGAAGATTATATTATAGAATCGCTGAGATGGTGCGGAATTGAAATAGAAGAGGGAGTAAGCATAGGTGGGCCGCATGCTCCTTACCGCCAGTCGGAACGTAAAGAAATGTACCGCCAGTATGCTGAAAAGCTGGTAGAAAGAGGCCATGCTTATTATGCTTTCGATACTCCTGATGAACTGGAAGTCATGCGCAAGCGCCTGGAGGCTGCTAAAGTTGCCGCGCCCCAATACAACGCGGTTACACGCAGTACCATGAAAAATTCACTGACTCTTTCAGAAGATGAGGTTAAAAAGCGCATGGATGCCGGAGAGAATTATGTAATACGCATTAAAATACCCCGCAACGAAGAAATCCGCTTTCATGATGTGATACGAGGTTGGGTGGTGGTGCATACCCAATCGCTCGATGATAAAGTATTGTTCAAATCTGATGGCATGCCGACTTATCATTTAGCCAATGTAGTAGATGATTATCTGATGCAGATAACCCATGTAATAAGAGGCGAAGAATGGTTACCATCAGCACCTCTGCATGTATTATTATACCGTTCTATGGGATGGGAAGATGTTATGCCGCAATTTGCACACTTACCCCTTTTATTGCGCCCCGATGGCAATGGGAAGTTAAGTAAAAGAGATGGTGACAGGCTCGGCTTTCCCGTTTTTCCACTCGACTGGAAGGACCCTGCAACAGGTGAAAAATCATCCGGCTACAGGGAAAGAGGTTATTTCCCAGAAGCTGTGGTAAACCTGCTTGCATTCTTGGGATGGAATCCCGGAACAACACAGGAGCTTTTTTCAATGGAGGAGCTTATTGCAGCGTTTTCATTAGACAGGGTAAGCAAACATGGAGCTAAGTTCGACCCTGATAAAGCCAAATGGTATAACCAGCAATATTTACGTAAAAAGACTGATACCGAATTAGCTGAATTATTTCTTCCTATAATTAAAGAAAAAGGGGTACAAATTTCTTTCACAACCGAGAATTATGTGGAGCGTGTTTGTACCCTTATAAAAGAAAAAGCTCACTTTGTAAGCGAATTCTGGGATTTGGGCAGTTTCTTTTTCATTGCACCGGAGAAGTACGATGAAGGAGTTATATCAAAAAAGTGGAAAGATAATATACCGGCATTTTTTGCTAAGGTTAAAGATGTGTTGGCAGCTACAGCAGATTTTTCTGCTGCTAATATAGAAACTGTGTTTAAGAAAACCGCTGAAGAAAATAATATTGCTCCGGGCTCGGTAATGCAATTACTCAGGGTATTGATAACAGGTCATTCAGCAGGCCCGATTTTATTTGATACCATTGAACTGCTTGGCAAGGATGAGGTAGTGAAACGGCTTGAAAGGGCTTTGAAGATTTTGAACTAATGCATACGATAAACATTAGAGGAATACACCTGCGGGCACATCACGGCTGTTTGGCTGAAGAAGCAAAAATAGGAGGTGATTATGTGGTCAATGTACAATTGAAAGGCGATTTTTCCGCTGCCGCTAAAAGCGACAACCTTGAGGATGCAGTTGATTATGTTATGGTTTTCGATATAGTAAAGCATGAGATGAAAACCCGCTCAAAACTTATTGAGCATGTAGCCGAGCGCATCGCAACACATCTTAAGAATACATTTACAGGGGTTCAGCATTTATCCGTTGAAGTAATCAAGAAAAAGCCTCCCATGAACGGAAATGTAGATGAAGTGAGTGTGGTAATTGAAAAATAACCTAACCTTTCTTTGTTGATAAAATAGCTACCTGCATAAGGAATGCGGGTATTATTCATAGGTATTTTCGTATTCTATGAAATTATATTCTTCAATTTTTTTATTTTTTCTTGCGACTATTTTGGTACCTGCCCAAAATAATCCTCCTTTTCAGCAAAAGCAATATGAAACATGGGCTGACTCAGTGATGCAAAAGCTTACGCCGGATGAACGTATTGGCCAGTTATTTATGGTAGCTGCATATTCCGACACCAATCATCCAAAAAATGAAGAAGAAGTAACCAACCTGATTGAGGAACAGAAAATAGGAGGACTTATATTTTTTAAGGGCGGCCCCGTAAAACAGGCAGAACTGACTAATAATTACCAGGCGCTTTCAAAGGTTCCTCTTTTAATTGGCATGGATGCAGAGTGGGGGCTTGCCATGCGTTTAGACAGTGTTCCCCGTTTCCCTTTCCAGATGGCATTGGGAGCCATGAATAACGATTCATTAGTGTACCAGATGGGCGCGGAAATAGCCCGTGAATGCAAACGTTTAGGGGTGCAGGAAAATTTTGCCCCGGTGGTGGATATAAATGATAACCCCGAAAACCCCGTTATAGGAATGCGTTCTTTTGGGGAAAATAAAATTCGTGTCGCCGATATGGGTTTAGCCTATATGAAAGGTCTGCAAGATGAACATGTTTTGGCTTGTGGCAAGCATTTCCCCGGTCACGGAGATACGAAAACAGATTCTCATTTTTCATTACCTGTTGTTGATTATCCTGTCATCCGCCTCGATACCCTCGAACTCTATCCTTTTATACAGCTCTTTAAAAATGGGCTTGGCAGTATTATGGTTGCGCATCTTTATATTCCTTCCCTCGATTCCACAAAGAACAGGGCATCTACCCTGTCACCAAGAATAGTAGATACTCTGTTAAAACAGCAAATGGGGTTCAACGGCCTTATATATACTGATGCGCTTAATATGCAAGGCGTGGCTAAATATTATGCTCCAGGGATTGCAGATGTAAAGGCATTATTAGCCGGTAATGATGTTCTTCTTTTTTCACAGGATGTTCACAAAGCGATTGAGGAGATTAAAAAAGCTATGAAGAAAAAGGAAATTACCCAGGAGGAAATTGATGCCCGTTGCAGGAAAATATTGATGGCAAAAGCCTGGGCAGGCCTGAATCATTATAAACCCATTGTATTAGCTAATCTTGTAAAAGACCTTAATACAAAGCAGGCCGATATATTAAACAGAACATTTGCTAAAAGGACAATAACCCTGCTTTCCAACAATAGCCAGTTATTACCGCTTAAACGGTTGGATACGCTTCGCATAGCATCGCTTGTTATAGGCGATTCAGTTGTTGACGCTTTCCAGTCCAGGATGAATGACTATGCTTCGGTTACACATTTTGATGTTCCATTTAATATAACAGATAGTGTAATCGGGTTGATTTATAATAAACTGAAATCATTCAATCTTATAATTGTAGGAGTAAATCACACCAGGTTGCATCCGGCTGATACGTTTGGAATTACAAGGGCTGCAATTAAGATGCTCGATACAGTGGTACATAATTACCCCACAGTTCTTACTTTCTTTTCCGACCCCTATATACTCGATTATCTGCCATCTGTAAGGAAAGCAAGAGCACTTATTATGTCGTACCAGGATACTCCATATACGGAAGATTATTCCGCGCAGATGATTTTTGGCGGCATAGGGGTTAATGGCAAATTACCGGTTACTGCTTCAGCTTTTTATCAACGTGGGTATGGTTTAATTACCAGGCCAATACGGTTTGAATATACTGCCCCCGAAGATGCGGGAATAAATTCTGCGAAACTTGCAGGTATTGATTCGCTGGCAAAATATGGAATGCAGCAACATGCCTATCCCGGCTGCGTGGTACTTGTGGCAAAAGATGGTAAAGTGATTTATGAAAAAGCATTCGGGTACCAGAATTACAATGATACCAATCATGTAAAAGTGAACGATGTATATGATTTGGCTTCTATAACCAAGATTGCTGCCACTACTCCTGCTTTTATGAAAATGTATTACCAGAATAAAATGTTGCTGGGAGTTACCTTACCTGTACTTATGCCTAAAGCAGCTAAGACTAACAAAAAGAAAATAATTATGGAAAATGTACTTACCCACGAGGCCGGTTTGCAGCCTTCCATATTTTTCTGGAAAGAAACTATGTCGGGTAAGAACCTGAGAAAAGGAGTTTACAGTTCCGATTCTTCTGCGCAATATCCTTACCCCGTTGCAGCACACATGTTTATTCGTAAGGATTACAGGGATACCATGATAAATGAAATACTCAAGTCACCGGTTGACAAAAAGCCTGTATATAAATACAGTGATATTGGTTTTATCTTGCTGGGTAACATAATAGGAAATATCAATGGCATACCGTTTGATGCCTATGTACAGAATAATTTTTATAAGCCTTTAGGCCTGCAAACAATGGGTTTCCACCCGCTTTACCGGATTCCTCGTTCTCGCATAATCCCAACAGAATATGACAGTGTATTCCGGAAACAATTACTCAGAGGATATGTGCATGACCAGTCTGCTGCGATGTTAGGTGGTGTTGCAGGCAATGCAGGCCTGTTCTCCGATGCCAATGATTTGGCCGTGCTGATGCAGATGTATTTGAATTATGGAAAATACGGAGGTACAAGATATTTGGACAGCGCCACTGTTAAATTGTTCACCTCCTGCGTTTATTGTGACAAAGGCAACCGTCGCGGGCTTGGGTTTGATAAACCGGAAACGGATACTACAAAAGAGAGCCCCGCCTGCCCTTCGGCTTCAGCCGAAAGCTTTGGCCATTATGGGTTTACAGGCACCTATACCTGGGTTGACCCAAAATATCATTTAGTTTATGTATTTTTATCGAACAGAGTGGCATCAGGTTCTGATGATAATAAGCTTGCGAAACTCAGCATCAGGACTAAAATTGCAGAAATAGTCTATAAGTCGTTAGTCGTTAGTCGTTAGTCAAATGCAAACAATTCAATATGAAGATTAAGAGATTTGAAGATATAATAGCATGGCAGAAAGCACAAGCTTTAACTGTGGAATTATATTCCTCATTTCCTGTAGTAAAGGATTATGGTTTTAAAGACCAGATTTACAGAGCGTCAATTTCTGTATCAAATAATATTGCCGAAGGTTTTGATAGAAGCAGTGATGCAGATTTTAAAAGATTTCTGTATATTTCTTTAGGGCCTTGCAGTGAAGTAATATCAATGTTATATTTAGCGGAGAAGTTAGGCTACATTGATGTGAAAAGCAGGGATTTACTGATTGAACAGGCATCGGAAATATCAAAAATAATATGGGGTTTGATAAAATCACTTTCCCCAAAAGACTAACGACTAATGACCAACGACTAACAACTGTCATGTATGAACATCGGAATTGTATGCTATCCTACATTTGGCGGTAGCGGTGTGGTAGCCACTGAGCTGGGAAAGGCGCTTGCCCGGAACGGCCATAACGTTCATTTTATTACCTATAGCCAACCGGTAAGGCTAGGCGTTATGACGGGAAATAATATTTTCTATCATGAAGTCAGTGTTTCTGATTATCCTTTATTTGAATACCCTCCTTATGAATTGGCGCTATCCAATAAAATTGTTGAAGTTGCAAAATACAGCAAACTCGATTTACTCCATGTTCATTATGCCATTCCTCATGCATCGGCTGCATATATGGCACGACAGATGTTAGCTGGAGAAAATATTTCCCTGCCGTTTATCACTACGCTTCACGGAACTGATATTACATTAGTTGGGAAAGACGCATCTTTTGAGACCGCTATTTCCTTTGCCATAAATGAGTCTGATGCTGTAACTGCAGTTTCGGAGAGCCTGAAACAGGATACTTATTTTTATTTCAGGGATGTAAAGAAAGATATAAAGGTTATACCCAATTTTATCAGGCTCGACCAATGGGATTTTTCCCGGGTGGAAAAGGACAGGACGCTGTATGCCCCGAAAAACCAAAAAATACTTATACATGTATCTAACTTTCGCAAAGTAAAAAGGGTGGAGGATGTAGTAAAGGTATTTGATATGGTAAGAAAAAAGATGCCTGCTCGTCTAATCCTTGTTGGTGATGGCCCCGAAAGGAGTAATATTGACAAGCTATGCAGGGAATTGAATGTATGCGATGATGTCCTGTCACTGGGAAAAATCGTTGACCCCTATTCCATTCTTTCGGTTGCAGACTTGTTCCTGCTGACTTCCGAAACAGAAAGTTTCGGTTTGGCCGCGCTTGAAGCTATGGCTGCGAAGGTTCCTGTTATTTCAACCAATACCGGTGGCATACCTGAAATAAATAAACACAATTTTTCAGGAATGTTAAGCAACGTAGGCGATTTGGAAGATATGGCAAAGAATGCCATTGCTATTTTAGGCAATGATGCAACCCTTGCAACTTTTAAAGATAATGCCCGCAAACAGGCAGAGAAGTATGATATAAGCAAAATACTTCCAATTTATGAAGCGCTGTACAAAAGTGTTATATCAGATTAAAATTATTTCTTCCAGCCTTCCGGGTTTTTTACCCATTCCTCAAGTGAATCAAGATCCTTCTCTGTAATGTAATTTATTTCAACAGCCCGCTGAATAAGAGTATTGTAGTCACACAAAGAGATGACGTTTATTTTAGCCTTTTTAAAATTTTCTTCTGCAACAGGTAAATTATAATTAAAGATAGAGACAATGCCTTTTACCAGGCATTTCTCTTTTTTAAGCGCTTCGGCCGCCTTAAGGCTGCTTCCGCCAGTCGAAATGAGGTCTTCAATAAGCACAACAGACTGGCCGGCCTCAATTTCACCTTCTATAAGTTTTTCGGTGCCATGTGATTTAGACTCAGAACGAACATATACAAATGGAAGGCCCATATCCTGGGCAACCAGCACTCCATGGGCAATGCCCCCGGTGGCTATACCGGCTATTACATCAGGCTTTCCAAATTCCTCCAGGATTACACTGGCAAACTGCTGCCTTAAATAGGTGCGTATTTTAGGATAGGAAAGGGTTTTACGGTTATCGCAGTAAATGGGAGATTTAAGGCCCGAAGACCAAACAAACGGTTTATCAGGCTGAAGTTTTATTGCTTTGATTTGGAGTAAAAAATCCGCAATTTTGCGCGCTGAATCCTTATTCTGTATCATGATGCAAATGTATAAAGTTTATTATAATAACAGGTTGATATATATCGGTGCTGATATTCAACCATTTCTCGAAAAAAAGATTAGTAAGAAGCTTACCGGGAGCTATAATATCAGGGAGGAATGGGAAAAATTTAAAAATGATGAAACCTGCAAAGGCATTTGGATGCAGGGGCATGTTAAAGGTATATGGAATAAATTTAAGTCGCTTTTTGTTAAAGTGGAAGCTGCCGGAGGGCTTGTATGCAATCCTGAAGGCGAATACTTGCTGATTTTCCGGAAAAAGAAATGGGATTTGCCTAAAGGGAAGTTAGAGAAAAAGGAAACTTTTGAAGCCGCTGCCCTGCGTGAAGTAGAAGAGGAGTGCGGTATTTCTGAGTTAAGTATTACAGAACCTCTTGCAACAAGCTATCATATATATGAAGAAGATGGCTGGTACATTCTTAAACGAAGCCATTGGTATGCGATGAGTTCAACTTTTGCCGGCCCACTTGTTCCTCAACAAGAGGAGGGAATTGAGAAGGTAGTTTGGGCAAAACCAAACCAAATGAAAAATTACATGGAGAACATGTTCCCTTCAGTAAGGGATTTATTGCAGGAGCACTTGCAGGTCGAATGATTCTCTATTTCGGGAAATAGGGCGCAAGTTTATCAATTACTTCGTGAGGAATGGGAATAGGCCTTCCCCCATCTGCCTTTACAAAAGCGTGAACTGTTTCTCCTTTGTTAAGGCAAACATTTTTCTCGTTCCATATTTCATAATGAAAAGTTATCCTAAGGCCTTTAGGTAATTCTGTAAGCGATGTTTTAATAGTGAGCAGGTCATCAAAAAAAGCCGGTTTGAAATATTGTATTTGAAAAGAAAGCACGGGAAGCATAATTCCCTTTTCTTCCATTTCTTTGTAACTAAGCCCTATAGTGCGTAACGCTTCCACACGCCCCGTTTCGTAATAGGCGGCATAATTGCCATAATACACGTAACCCATCCGGTCAGTATCGGCATAACGTACCCTAAAAGTATTTTCACAGAGATACATATAGCTGTTTAAATTACAAATGTAGGGAAGTATTTATACTTCATGAAAACAGATTTTTCAATTAAATCTTTCTCTCAAAAGGCGTATCTTTGCTTTTTCATTTTTGTGATTATGTTCTCATCAGTAAATATACAGGACGAATTAGTTAAATCAAAGCAGAAACATTCGCAAATTCAGCATTCACTTAAGCAACAAGTTGAGGATGCCACCAAAAAAAGTGCTCCCGTTGATGAGTTTATCATAAAGCGTTTGCGCATTGCGCCTAAACCCGGTTATTTGGAAGCCGGCAGCCCTTTGCTTGATAAGAATAATATTTTTTCTAATGATGATATTAAGAGGGTATGCATTCAATACAGGTTAAGGTTTTTAGATTACAACTTATTCGACAATGAGGAATTGCCCCGGGACGCTGTTGAAATTATTAAGAATCTCGAAAAGGAAACCGGTAAAGAAGCAGTTGGCCTTAAAATGCTTACTTCTTCCAGATTTTTTAAATCAAAAGATGTAAATCATGTCCCGGTTTTGCTTGCCCAACTTGATGAGAATAATTTTTATCTCATCCATAAACAGGCAGAAGGTTATTCCTGGTTCAGGAAATGGGCATCTTTTCCTTTCAGGAATATCTGGGCTCTTTTGTTGACTTTAGTAGTAGTTGGGTTACCCTTAATGTTTATAATACCGGCTTTATTATTTCGTAGCGCACAGGAAATACACTATTACCAGATGCTTTACCTGGCGGCATTTACCATATATACCCTCTTTATCTCGGTTTTCGGCGGATTTACCTTTTACAAGAAATTCAGCATAAAATGCTGGAACAGTTCTTATTCGAATTGATTTTCTCCTTTTTCTTTAACACTTTTTAACGGTGGAAATGCCCGCAAACCCATAATGCATAGTATATTTGCGTGGTGGTATGTAAAAAATGAAAACTAAAGCACACATATTTCTTACGGCTGTAATTGTCTTTATTTGCGGCTATTCAATTTCTTTGTATGCGCAAGGGCAAAATCAGTCATCCGATGCCAATAACCCCGGTGTGCAGGTGCGCGTACATAAGCAGACTGATGCGAATGGTAATATAATAAGTTACGATTCGACCTATACTTATATTTATTCGGGCAAATGCCATAATGATGCATATGTTGATTCTTTACTGAAAAAATACAGGGGTATGGATGATGCATTCTTTTCCGTGCCTCTTAATACTCCTGATATATATAGCTATCCTTTCATTCAGCAGTTTGGGGTAATGGATTTTGACAAAATGCAGGAAATGCTGCAAAACCAGATGAAGGAAATAATGCAGATTTATGGTGTGCCACCCTGCTGTAATGGTTTTTTCTGCCAGCCTCCCCCTGCACATCAATGCTGTCCTAAGGATTCCGTAAAATACTCCCCTCAGCCTTCCGAGAAAAAAAGCTGCCCGAAGCAGAATAAAGCGAAAGGCAGTGTGCAGATTTAAAAAAAATTGCTTTCTTTGTTGCAGTAATTTACCTAACTAATTATTTAGCCGGTAGCTATGAAATATTTACATCGTGTTTTTAAAGCCAAAAAAGGTACCCGAGTAGTGGTAAACATAAGCGAACCAACAAGGGTTCTGCTTATAAGTGATTATCATTACAGGCAATATAAAGTACATAAGACTTTTAGCTACCTTGGCGGAATGGTAGAAGGCGATTCTATAGAATTAGAAGTACCCAGTGATGGAAATTGGCATGTTGTTATAGAGAAAGGCGGATATTTTAATCCCAAGCCTATAACTGCTTCTGTAGAGATTCTTCCCCAGGTAAAAGCATAGTGCATTTTGTATCCTGAGGGTGAAATAACGCCTGATTTTGTTAATAAGACTGTAGCCAGTGGCAGGCAATATTGCATTGTATTTCTTAATGCCGGGCCATCTTATAATTCCATACCCGGAGAGCAGCAGCAGAAACTGCAAATGGACCACCTCATTCATTTGTTCACGTTAAAGAAACAAGGCCATATTCTGCTTGTTGGCCCTCTTATTGATAATCCTGTAACAAGAGGGATTGCCATATTCAATTCTGAAAATAAGGAAGAAGTAAGAAAATATATGGAAGCAGACCCGGCAGTAAAAGCCGGACGCCATACTTTTGAAATATATCACTGGTTCGGAATACCGGGTGACAAGATATAGTTTTACCCTATTTGCCCGCTGACCCTGTTATAAATGTTACCAGGTTGCCAGGCTCTGTTCTTGCCTAATCTCATTCGCTTTGCAACCCTGAACCGGGAATAATTATGATTGAGCAGGCAGGCGATTGCAGGTTTATTGCCGGATGGCAAAATAAAGGTATCAAATGATTTGCTTCGCAGTTTCATCAATTCTGTTCCTGCAATTGGGCCAGTGGCTACTATCAGCCCATTGCCAAATGCAGGAAGATAAAATCCTTGTACTTTATTATCAGCCACAAAAACGAAAGAACCATAAATGTAATCTTTGAGATGGGCTTCCCTGTTTTCTCCATAAGCTTCTTTGTCCAAGCTGAGTATTTGTTCCAGGTACTCCTCTGAAAAAGATTTAATGTTATCCGAAATCTCTGTTGCGTTGTTAAAACTGCCATTATTGAAAAAAGAATAACCTGCTTCTGCTACAAACCCCAGTTTTTTGTACAGCGGCTCTCCCATATCAGTCGCAATAAGATAAATAGTTTCACATTTGCCTGGTATATGGTCAATTAAATATTGGGTTATAAATCCTCCGGTTCCTTTGTTCCGGTAGTCTTTATGAACAATAATATGCGCCAGCCATGCTACACCTTCATGAATAATGAAGGCTCCAATGCCAATGATTTTTTCACCTGCAACAACTTTTATGGCCTTACAAAATGCCGAATCCAGGTAAAAATTAAAAGCGGGAGTAATATTATCCCAGCCGGTAGGCTGAAGTTCGTTGAGGTATTTTAAATCTGCATTTTCAAATAATAATGCATCCATACCTGCATAAATATTTATTTCAGGGTAGAAGCGCTATTCATAAAGTACTGGGCAAATTCTTTTTTTATGCTTTCAATAGCTACCTGGGTTGGGAATTTGCCGATTTGCGATGTAATATGAAGAATATTCTCGGCAAGTTCGGTAGCGGTAGCAGTTACAGATAATTTTGAAGCGGAAATATTTACCAGCCTGATTACTTCTTCTGTAGCGGTTTTTACCATGGCCCATGAATTTTCCGACATATAAACCTGTTGTGATAAATTATGGTCGAATTCTCCGCGGACAGTGGCAATAAGTTCGCTCTGGAAAAGCCTTGCGCTCGAATTGGTTTTATGTATGCGCCGAATGAGGCTTTCAGGGGTTATCCGTTCCAGGTAAAGAATAATTCGCTCATAAGCCTGCATGCGCGCAGGGAAAATAATATCATTCTTGGCTTTTTCAATGTCAATTTGCTTCCTGCTTTCTTCATATTTCAGATAACCGCGAATAATGAGCAAAGCAATTACTCCCACCACAACAGAAGGCAATAATATTTCAAGTAAAAGAAAAAAGTTTTCCATAATAATATTTTTTCAGCGTATAAAGATAGCATTTTAGCCAATGTTTAAATGAAAGTATAATTAGGCATATAAGGCAAAACAAGGCTATTTTTGCAGTGTTTTTTGATATGGAAAGAAATTCTGGTAAAATATTCGGGGTAATTCTGGGGTACCTGTTTGCCCGTTTTGAAGGGGCTATAGCTGGTTTCCTTGTCGGCGCATTTTTGGATGAGTACGTGTTAAGTTTTTCATCTGAAAAGAAACAGGCACGTAATCAAAGTGACTCATGGAATAATTCTGCAGGCGATTTCCATAAGAGCTTGCTTGCCCTTTCTGCCGCAGTAATGCAAAGCGATGGCAGTACTACCCGGCTGGAGCTCGATTATGTGAGAGCCTTTTTTGTGAGGCAATTCGGCGTTGAAAAAACAAAAGAGGATTTGCTCGTGCTGCGTGAAATGCTTAAAAGAAGGGTTCCGCTTGAAAAAGTCTGTTTACCGCTCAGGCTCAATATGGCCTACCAGGGCAGGTTGCAGTTATTGCATTATTTATTTGGCGTGGCTTTTGCCGATAGCAGGATATCTAATGATGAAAGAAATGTTTTGAACCGCATTTCCATACTATTGGGTATTTCACCACTCGATTTAAGGTCAATTGCTGCCATGTTTATTAAAGGAAGTAATATAAGCGGCGGTGCGGCGTATGATATTTTGGGCATTAACAGAGATGCAACGGATGAGGATGTTAAAAGAGCATACAGACGTATGGCGCTCGAAAACCACCCTGATAAGGTAACTCATTTAGGAGAAGATGTAAGCAAAGCCGCCGAGGAAAAGTTCAAAAAAATACAGGAAGCGTATGAAGAAATAAAGCTCAACAGAGGATTTTCATAAAAATAGCGATACAGAATTTTAGCTTGTAATATGGAATCTGTTTCTATATTTGCACCCTGTTTTTTGAAGCTGTATAATATAATTGTTAATGCCCGGGTGGCGAAATTGGTAGACGCACCACTTTGAGGGGGTGGCGCCGGTTACGGTGTGCGAGTTCGAGTCTCGCTCCGGGCACAGCAAAGTGAATAGTGGATAGTTATTAGTGAACAGTAAGGAATAAAGTGTGGTTGATTTTCATTATTCACTTTTAGCTTTTCATTTCTTTAAGCCCGGGTGGCGAAATTGGTAAACGTTGCGGTCTCAGAAGCCGTTGGAGTTACATCCTTGAGAGTTCGAGTCTCTCCTCGGGCACATAAAGTGAAAATTTTTTAGCTCATCAATTTTTCCCTTAGATTTAATTATACAAAGTAGCGTAATGCATATTTACATGTAATTTGCGTTATTTTTCAATTTAATATGCATTGCGCGGTATTCTTGCCTGAACACTACAAGGCAATCCTGATACTATTGATTTCCAATAGAATATTCAGGTTATGAATGAATTGAAACTAAGTTACTATTTGGTATAGAAATTCAGTCGTGAATGAGAATTAATAATTAACATACTGTTAATAAATGCACGTCCTGATTTTTCAAAACTTCCTATCTTTGCAGGAATGAGGAGAATTTACTTTTATAACAGTATAGTTATTGCTGTTATGTTGTTACCTTTTTGCGCAAAGGCTCAATATTTCTATAATCGTTCCGGTGCCCATAACGAATGGGTGTTTGGCGTAGGCCCCTCCCAGTTTTTAGGTGATGTTGGCGGTTCATCCAATATAGGAACGCACTTCCTCGAAGATTTTAATTACCAGGCCATACGTTACGGCGGCTTTGTAGGTTACCGTGATTATCTTAATTCCGAATTCGCAGTGAGAGGTACCTTTACCGCAGCTATGGTATCGGGCGATGATGGCTATCCCGGGGTCAATGATATAAGGCATAACCGGAACCTCAATTTCCGTTCACCGATAATGGAATTATCCGTTCAGGCCGAATATTATTTTTACCAAAGCAGCCACATAGGTCACCGTTACCATATAAAACATGCCAAAGGTTTTAAGCGCTTTAACATAGACGGGTATGTTTTTGCAGGCTTAGGGGGATTCTTTTTTAACCCCC
>JBKQUY010000026.1:0-9106 GCA_052325425.1 Bacteroidia bacterium
CTCATGAGTGTAAATTACGCCGTTAAAAATTACGAATTACTATTGACTGACTACTGATGACTTACGACATACCCCTTATTCCTTACCCCTTACAACTGCTATGTAACCGATTTTAGTAATTTTGTTGCCTTTTCAACACATACTATATGGAAATATTATCATCCCGCGTTTCACGCTTGTCCGAATCACAGACAATTGCCATGGCCAGGCGCAGCAGGGATTTAAAAGCGAAAGGAATTGATGTGATAAGCCTTAGCCTGGGTGAACCCGATTTTACTACACCTGATGTTATTAAAGAAACTGCAAAAAAAGCAATTGATGATAATTTCAGCTATTATACCAATGTGTCTGGTTATATTGAGTTGAGACAGGCTATTTCAAAGAAATTCAAGCGCGATAATAACCTTGATTACGATGCTGAGCAGATTGTAGTATCAACCGGCGCCAAGCAATCTATAGCTAATGCAGTGTTAAGCCTTATTAATCCCGGTGACGAGGTAATTGTTCCCGTTCCTTATTGGGTTAGTTATTTAGAAATTATAGAGTTGGCAGAGGGGAAAAGCGTATTGATAAAATCGGGTATTGAGAATAATTTTAAAGTAACAGCGGCCCAGGTTAAAATGGCCATCACTCCCAAAACCAAACTTTTTATTTTCAGTTCGCCCTGCAACCCCACAGGTTCAGTGTATTCCAAAAAAGAGTTAGAGGAAATTGCGGATGTTTTTGCTCAATATCCATCTATATACATTATCTCCGACGAGATATATGAGCATATTAATTTTATTGGCAAAACAGTAAGCATTGGTACAATACCATCGGTAAAAGACAGGGTAATTACCGTAAACGGCGTATCAAAAGCATTCGCCATGACCGGCTGGAGGGTTGGTTACCTCGGCGCGCCTAAAGAAATTGCAAAAGCATGCGATAAGATACAGGGACAAATAACATCGGCTACCTGCTCAATAGCCCAAAAAGCAACTGAAAAAGCAGTATCACTCGACCCTTCCATTATTACTCCTATGCGCGATACATTTAAAAAGCGCAGGGATACTGTGCTGCGCATAATGAAAGAAATTCCCGGCCTGAAAACCAATACGCCTGACGGAGCTTTTTATGTATTTCCTGATGTGAGCTATTATTTTGGCAAATCATACAACGGAACTGTTATTAAAAATGCTACCGATTTATGCTTTTTCCTGCTCGATAACGCTAAAGTAGCGTTGGTTCCGGGAGCCGCGTTTGGCGATGATAGCTACATTCGTTTCACCTATGCAGCTTCTGAGGAATTATTGATAAAAGCGCTGGAAAGAATAAAAGAATCTCTTGCCTTATTAAAATAAATGTTGTGACTGCGGCAGAACTCAATAGAATATTCGATTCTTTCAATAAAGTCAATGTACTTATCATTGGCGACCTGATGCTTGATGCTTATTACTGGGGCGAGGTAAGCCGCATATCGCCTGAAGCTCCTGTACCCATTGTAGGTGTACATAAAAAGGAAAACAGGCTGGGCGGCGCGGGTAATGTTGCCAGGAATATACAGGCTATGGGTGCGACTCCATACCTGTGCGGCATTATCGGCAATGATGATAATGGCGACAAGTTGCTGGAAATAATGAAAGAAAATAAACTGCCTGTGCAGGGAATAATCCGTGCGAATGACAGACCCACTACCACCAAAACGCGTATAATAAGTAGTAATCACCATATAGTGCGAATTGATGAAGAAGTGGATGAGGTTATTGGTAAAGCTTATACTGATAAACTCTATGCACAAATAGAAAAACTAATTGCAGGGAGGAAGATTGGCGTTATTATTTTTGAAGACTATGACAAAGGTGTTATTTCAGCTTCACTTATTGACCGGGTAACTGCCCTTGCTGAGAAGCATGAAGTACCTACTGTTGTTGACCCTAAAAAGAGAAATTTTACCGCTTACCGCAACGTCACCCTTTTCAAGCCGAACCTGAAAGAGCTGAAAGAAGGAGTGGGTGAGGAGCTGGGTGCAAATGATATGGATAAACTACGCAGGACTGTTGAAGTGCTTCGCAAAAAACAGGAAATAGATATAGCTCTCATCACACTTTCTGAGCATGGCGTTTATGTAAATTCCGATAAGGAGAAAAAATTAATACCTGCTCATATACGTAATATATCCGATGTTTCGGGAGCAGGAGACACGGTAGTAAGCATAGCCGCGTTATGCTGCGCTGCAGGGTTACCTGCTGAATATATGGCATTTCTTTCAAACCTTGCCGGCGGCCAGGTATGTGAAAAATCGGGTGTTGTACCTGTAAACAAAGAGCAATTGCTGGAAGAAGCCAGGCAGTATTTATAACAGATGAGTTCAAGGGCTAATATTATCCCCTACGAGGAGCTGAACCTCAGTAAAAAAGAACAGGTGCGCAGGATGTTCAACAACATTGCGCACCGGTATGATTTTATGAATCGCCTGCTTACCCTGAGAATCGACACCTTATGGAGAAGAAAAGCAATAAACCTGGTAAAGCAGTACGAACCGAAAGATATACTTGATGTAGCTACAGGGACCGGGGATTTTGCTGTTGAGATGATGCGCCTGAAACCAAGGAAAGTTATAGGCATTGATATTGCGGAAGTAATGCTTGAACTGGGGAGAAAAAAAATGGAACGCAAAGGATTAAGTAAGGTTATTGAATTAAAGGAAGCCGACAGTGAAAACCTTCCTTTTCCCGATAATTCATTCGACCTGGTAAGTTCGGCATTTGGTGTAAGGAACTTTGAAGACCTGGAAAAGGGCCTTTCAGAGATGCTAAGAGTGTTACGACCCGGTGGAAGAATATTGGTACTGGAATGTTCTGACCCTGAAAATATGCCCTTTAAAAGCCTTTATAAGGCATATATGAATAAAATATGCCCTGCCATCGGAAGTGTATTTTCAGAAGGCAAGGCATATAACTACCTGAACCGTTCGGTAGGCGCATTTCCTACAGGAAGCGCATTTATTTCAATCCTTGATAAAGCCGGCTATATTAATGCACATCACTACCCGCAAAGCATGGGTATAGCATCTATATATATTGCTCAAAAAAAGGGTGTTGAGAAATAAAATGCCTCAGAAAGCGTTAATAAGTAATATGTACACTAATTCTGCAAGTGTTTCGCAGTTGTATCGGCTTGTTTGTTCTGCAAACAGGTTTTATAAACGTTGTGTTAAATGCCTGTTACCTTTTTTATTTATCCTTTTCATGGGTAGCAAAGCCAATGCACAAGAGATGAACCTGCCCGCTTATGACCATGATTACCTTCACTTTGGGTTTATAATTGGTATTAACAGCACCAATTTTTTTGTCCAGCCTATATCTAACCTTGGCGGGCACTTTGAGGATACGGTAAAGTCAATTTATTCAAAGCCTGAAACTGGATTTAACCTGGGTATTGTTTCAGAGGTCAAATTTGCCCCTTATCTTAAGTTGCGTTTCGTGCCCGACCTTGCTTTTTCAACGCGCGACCTGGAATATTCATTTGCAGGGAAAGATACTTTTGTAGCCAAAAAAACTGTTCAATCTGTCTTTCTTGATTTTCCTCTAGATGTTAAGCTTATATCAAAGCGTTTAAACAACTTCCAGGCTTACGTGCTTGCCGGCGGGAAATATATTACTGACCTCGCGTCGCAAAGCAGTGTTAACCAGGAACTGGCGGGAGCCAACGCCACCATAAGGCTTATACGAAACGATTATGCTTATGAAGCCGGTGCAGGCCTGCAGTTTTTTCTTCCTTACTTTAAATTCGCACTCGAACTGAAACTATCAATGGGAGTGCGGAATCTGTTTGTACCTGATAATACTGTTTATACACAATCGCTTGAAACGCTTCGTTCCAAAGTGTTTTTAATATCTTTTTGTTTCGAAGGTTAAACTTCGGCAATAACTTCAAGTTTTATCCCGGTCTTTGCTATTGCGCCCATCCCCCCAAGTACATTGGTAATGTGGGTGAACCCATTCTTCTGTAAAAGTGAGCAGGCAATCATAGACCTGTAACCACCCTGGCAATATATATAGTAATGCTCTTTTTTATTTAATTCAGCCATTCTTTCGGGCAAAGAAATAAGCGGCACATTAATCGAATCCTTTATAGCCCCGTTTGCGCACTCTGTTTCCCTTCTGACATCAATTAATTTACTGCTATCTCCAACATGCTTTACAAAATCTGCCGCCGAAATTGATTCGATACCCTGGGTTTTATTTCCTGCATCTTTCCAGGCTTTTAAGCCTCCCTTCAAATAGCCCAAAACATTATCATAGCCTACTCTTGCCAGCCTCATAACCGTTTCATTTTCCTTACCTTCATCACAAACCAGCAAGAATGGAATATTTTTGAAAAGGCTTCCGACCCATATGGCAAATTGGCCGCCAAGCCCAACATTAATTGCCCCGGGAATGTGTTCCTTTGCAAAGTCATCAGCGCTGCGTGTATCGAGTATAGCGGTATCTGCTTTTATTGTTTTTTTAAACTCTTCAACATTTAATGGATGCAAGTTTTTGCCCATCAGGGTTTCCATATTATTTTCATACCCGTTGCGGTTTATGGCGGCATCTATAAAGAAATATTGCGGAGGTGTTTCCAGCCCTTCAGTCATCATCTTGACAAATACATCCCGTTTCATGGGCTGAAGCGCATAATTATTCCTTCTTTGTTCCCCAATGGTTGTAGTTGACTGTGTTCCTATATTTTTTCCACATGCTGAACCTGCGCCATGCCCTGGGTAAACAATAACCTCATCGGGTAATTGCTTCAGTTTTTCAATAGAATCATACAACATGGATGCGAGCTCTTCTTTTGGAAGGTCCTGCCTGGCTGCTAAATCAACCCTGCCTACATCGCCGACAAAAAGCGTATCGCCCGAAAACAGAGATGCCGACTTATTGTTTTCATCTCTGATGAGGAAACATGCTGATTCTATAGTATGCCCCGGAGTGTGTATAAGTTCTATATTGATTTTCCCCAGCCTGAATACTTCTCCATCGGGGGCTGAAATAATATCATATCCTGCTTTAGCTTTGGGGCCATAAACAACTTTAGCCCCTGTTTTCCTTACCAGGTCAATATGGCCTGAAACAAAATCGGCATGGAAATGTGTTTCGAAAATAAATTTTATTTGCGCTTTTCTCGCTGTTGCAATATCCAGATATACCTGTATGTCTCTTAAAGGGTCAACAATAGCAGCTTCGCCTTCCGATTCAATGTAATAAGCAGCCTGGGCAAGGCATCCGGTATATATTTGTTGTATGAACATGTTCTGCTGAATTTATTGTTTGGGATCGCACCCGAGGAATATGGATACCGACCCGCTTTCATTATTGTTTACGGTAAGAAAATCCCAATAACCATCTTTATTGAAGTCATCTGCCAGTATGCATACAGGTGAAATACCCGACTGGAAGGTTAAGGGGTCGGCAAAATTGCCTTTGCCGTCATTAACCAATATGGAAATATCATTTGTTCCGGCATTGCATAATGCAAGGTCAATCTTATTATCTTTATTTATATCAATAGCTACAATTGATATCGGGCCTCCTCCGCCTGCCGGCAGGTTCGGAGCTTTCATAAAAGTGCCATCTCCTTTATTTAAAAGAATGGAAACATTTCCGTTGCCACTGTTAACCGCAGCAATATCGGGCTTTCCATCGCCATTAAAATCACCCGCAGCCACACAGTTAGGGTAACTGCCCACTGAATATTCCATTGCTTTTGAAAAAGTGCCATCACCTTTGCCTAAAAGAACAGATACGCTGTTTCCCCCTGTATTGGTAACAGCCAAATCATCATTACCATCTCCATTAAAATCACTCACTGCAATAGGTGAAGGATACTCGCCAACCCTGAACATACCCGCGCTGGCAAAAGTGCCGTCTCCCTTTCCGAGCATAATGGTAACCGTATTGCTGCTGTCGTTCGATATGGCCAAATCCACGTTTTTATCGTGGTTAAAGTCAGAAACGACTACGTAGCAAGGGAAAGGCCCGCCGTAGAAATCCTGTTTCGGTTTGAATGTACCGTCGCCGTTTCCAAAATAGATGGATATTGTTTCACTTCCGCTGTTGGTAACTGCCAGGTCCATTTTGCCATCATTATTGAAATCGCCTGCCCTAACAGAGGTTGGATAATGTCCGGTAGGATAATTTACAGAAGCCATAAAGGTTCCGTCGCCACTATTGATGAGTATCACCAAATCGTCGCCATTAAAATTCACAACTGCAACATCAGGCTTCCCGTCTCCGTTAAAATCTCCTGTACAAGCAGAGAATGAAAATTTTCCGGCCTTATAAGATAGGGCCTTTTGAAGGCATATCTTATCCTGCCCGTAACTTAAATTTGAGCCTAATAGAATAAAAATAATTAAAGCAAATGCCTTGCCAAACTGTTTCATTTCAGCATATAGTCAAATACATATTATACAAATGTAAAAAAATAAGTATCTCAGCGTTAAAAAATTTTATCGTACAAAGAAGCATACCTGTCGCTATAATCAGCCGGGTAAATGTAGTGCATCCTGAAAACTTCAATATCCATAGTTCCTAAACTGATATAGATTTGGCTTCATTCAATGTTAAATTTATCCGCATCCATCCAAACCGGGAAAACCTTCCGGAAATCTTCCAATGCTTTCCATGAAAGAGTAACAGTCTCGATAACCGGTTTACCCGGTTTTATGGCGCTGATAATTTGCCCTTTAGGGTCAATTGCAGCAGAATAACCTGAATGCGCCATATCGTTGCCATCAATGCCAATGCGGTTAACACCAATTACATAGGCCTGGTTTTCTATGGCCCGTGCAATAAGCAACTGCCGCCAGGAATAGCTGCGCACATCGGGCCAGTTGGCAATATAAATAAGGCAATCATAGTTACCTGCTTGTGTATTACGGCTCCATACAGGGAAACGCAAATCATAGCACACCAAAGGACATATTTTCCAGCCTTTCAGTTCAACAATAATGCTTCCTTTTCCGCTGGTATAGTTATTGTTCTCTTCTCCCATCCTGAAGAGGTGGCGCTTGTCGTAGGTTTCATAAGTGCCATCGGGCCTCATCCATACCAGGCGGTTGTAACAGTTATGGTTATCTTTTATGACGAGGCTTCCGGTAATAACGCACCTTAACTGTGCCGCTGTTTTTTGCATCCATTTCACAGCCTTGCCATTCATATCTTCAGCCAATGATGCAGCTTTCATGGTAAAACCGGTAGTAAACATTTCCGGCAGGGCAATTAAATCTGTTGATGAAGGTACAATACCGGAAAGTGTTTTGCTGAACATGGCAAGGTTGGCATCAATATCCTCCCAATGCAATGATGTCTGAACTATGGTTACCCGTATATCTTCCATTATATCTTGCAAAGTTTTTCTGCTGCTTTTTCAAGTGTTTCGTTTGTTTTCGCGAAACAAAAACGCAGGTGTTTATTATCTACCGGCTCGTGATAGAATACCGAAGTGGGAACGCTTGCCACTCCAATTTCTTTGGTGAGCCTTATGGCATACTCTGTATCTTTTTCCTTTGTGATACCGCTATAATCAAGCACCTGGAAGTAGGAGCCCGATGCAGGTTTCAGTTTAAATTTAGAGCCTTTGAGCAGTTTTATAAAGTAATCTCTTTTTTCCTGGTAAAAACTGCCGAGCTGCAGGTAAGCGTCTTTGTTTTTCATGTAATCGGCCAGGGCATATTGCAAAGGCGTGTTTACGCAAAATACCATAAACTGGTGCACCTTACGGAACTCTTTCATCAGTATTTCCGGGGCAAGCACATAGCCCATTTTCCAGCCTGTAGTGTGGTATGTTTTACCGAATGAGAATACCACAAAACTGCGCTCGGCCAACTTAGGAAACAGGCATACGCTCTGGTGTTTCTGGGAGTCGAATATGATATGCTCATATACCTCATCGCTTAAAATAAGAATATCGGTGCCACTGGTTATTTTTTCAAGCGTTTTCATGTCATTTGCAGTCATTATGGCGCCGGTAGGGTTGTGGGGAGTATTTATCATTATCATGCGGGTGCGCTGGTTCACTAATTTTTTCACCTGGTTCCAGTCAACGGAATAATCGGACTCCATTAGTTTAACATAAATGGGCACTCCTCCGCTCAATTCAATGGCAGGCACGTAACAATCGTATGCGGGCTCAAGGATGATAACTTCATCGCCTTCATTTATAACTGATGTTATGGCGGCGTATATGGCTTGTGTTCCCCCGGCAGTAATGTTTATCTCTTTTTCCGGGTTATAAGTTGTTCCATATAATTCCTCCATTTTGGCTGCAATCATCTCCCTCAACGGCATTATTCCCTGCATAGGCGCGTACTGGTTTAATCCCTTTTTCATGTACTGGTTGACCAATGAAACCAGTTCGGGTGAACATTCAAAATTGGGAAAGCCCTGCGAAAGATTTATGGCATTGCACTCGTTAGCCAAAGCTGACATAACGGTGAATATGGTTGTGCCGACAGCAGGCAGTTTTGAGCGTATGGTTCCTGAATATTTAGGCATAAAATTTCTTTAAAGGCAAAGCTATCAAAAATTAGTCATCAGTCATTAGTCGTAAGGGGTAAGTGGTAAGGAGTAAGGAATAAGTTATCAGTAGTCAGTCCATCGTAATTTTTAATTCGTAATTAATATCCCCCCCCCTGTTTTTTAATTTTATACATTTTATTGTTATTCAGTTATTTATATATTTTCAAAATTTTAACATTTGTCGGTATTTGTCCTCAATTGACCTTTTTTTGCCTGAGTAAATTCACGCAGAGTTCCGCTGTTGCTTCCCATTCAATCAGAGCAATCCCGACCTCTTTTATCGGGGAGTTTAAATACATGTTAAAGTAGTTTTTCACTTTTCATTTTAGTTTGGCATTCTTTGGCATCTTTATTTTAACACTTGGCGCTTTTTGGCATGATTTGGCATCTTTTGGCACTATTTGGCATAAGGCTTTTTTCCATATATCTGATTATCAATAATTTATGCAATGCCAATATTTTTTTTATCCCCCCTCCCCCCATCGTAATTCGTAATTTTTAACGGCGTAATTTACACTCATGAGTTCCAAAAGAAATAATAGATATACGAATAATTCGTA
>JBKQUY010000027.1:0-23963 GCA_052325425.1 Bacteroidia bacterium
TAATAAGGAAGCTGCCAGCCAATGAAGGAGTGATTTATAATAGCGCACCTTTTAACAGAGCGCAAGAATCTCAGCAGGAAGAACGGAAAATAATAACGGTAACACAGGCCAAGCTTGAACTTTAACAATATTAAAATGAGTGATAACGAATGTGAAGGATGTAAGAATGGATTGGAAGCCATGCACGCACGACATGATAAGCTAATGAAGAAATATGGATGGATGGTACATTTCGTTACACCGGATGATGATTATCCATTCAATATAAACATACATACACACGGCTTTCCAGAGAAGTATAAGCACCCGGATATGCAGATATGCGCACCTATAAGCCCAGATAATGCGCAGGCTATAATGTACAATATTGTCAGGAAACTTGAGAAAGGAAAGATATTCAAGGCCAACAAAAAATATAAAAACATTATAGAAGGCTTTGCAGTTCATATTCACCCCGCTACGGAAGACGGCAGAGAAGTTTTACGTATTGTGTTCCCCGATAAGCACGGAAGTTTCGATTCTGAATTCTCAAAATCACAAATAAACAACCCAAATTAAATCCAAAGAATATGTCGCACTTTATCGTAAACCTTATATTGCCTCAAGACGAGGTAACCATTGAAAAAATAGAAGAATTGCTCGACCCTTATGACGAGGGCAAGGAATTAGAGCCTTACATATATTATTACAAGCGGGATGCAAAGAAACTGCATCAAGAAGAACTGAGCCGCCTAAAAGGAATACTTGACCGCAAGGACAAAGACTACAAACTCGATAAATGCCAAGAGCAATATGATAAGCATAAAATTATGACCGCAGAGCAGTACTATGATTATCATTTTGAAGGGAAGAAAAGAGACAAAAAAGGCAACATCCTTACCACATACAATCCTGATTCCAATTGGGACTGGTGGGAGATAGGTGGGCGCTTTGCTGGGTGGCTACTGAACCTTGCCGCAGAAAAGGCAAACAACAATATTAAGAATAACAGTTGCCCAATCGAGAAGGCATTAAAAGAGAAGAAGATACCATTTGCACTTATTTTGCCTGACGGCAAATGGGTGGAGCGTGGTAGTATGGGTTGGTGGGCGGTGGTGATGGATGAAATGCCAGAAAGGGAATGGGATGAGAAGGTCATGGGCTATTACAAGAAGTATCCAGGGCATACAGTCGTGCAGTTAGACTGCCACATATAATGGTAGTTCTCTACAAACAATATGTGCGAATGAAAAACCAAACAGTTCATATCGTTCAAACAGACTACAGAAATCATACAGACTATTTCGGTCAAATCCAGCCCTGCATAAGCCGTTCGGCTACTTTTGATTTAATACATCTAATATGCTTTCGCCGATAATAAAAAAGAAGATAATTGGCCGCTATAAGCAGGAGGTCAAATACCCAAAGCAATGCGAGGCATTGGCCTCGGCCATGAATGCAGTATGCGGCAACAAGATTTCTTCATCAACATTAAAACGGCTATGGGGTTTTAGCAAAGCATCCGAAGGAGAACCACGCATCTGGACACTTGATGTAATAGCTGAATATGTAGGATATAAAAGCTGGGAGGAATTGCAGAATGACATTACAGGCAATAAGGTCAATAAGAATAAAAGAATTGAATCTGTAGATTCCGCATTATTAAAACCCGGCAAGAGGTTTACCGTAAGGTTTGGTAAGGTAGCACTTATGAAAGTAGAGTATCGGGACAAGAACTGGTTTGCTGTAATGGAAGCCCATAAAGTTTCAATAAAGACAGGAGATGAGATACTGGTGGAGAAAATACAGCTTGAATTGCCCATCCTGATCAAGAAGATGAAACGTTCGGGCACAATAACCAATAGCCTCATTATTGGCGGGGTAACAGGCGTAACAGAGATAACCGATAATGAAGCAGAAAAAGTAAATAACCAAAAGCAATCCAATGGGATGTTGAACACAACAAAATAAACAATCAAAACAAAAATCGCCATGAAAACAATTAAAACTTTAATTCTAATGATGCTATGTTTAGCATCAACTTTAGGTAAATCACAGGATACATTAGTTGTATCAACAGATATGGGTAAGTACGCCATACCACTGATGAATAGTGGAGGAAGTTATAGTATTATGTACTGTGATTCAAATTCTATAATTATAGATTCTATTTATGGTTATGGGAACGGAGCGGATACGGTATCTGCCGGTAATCTCAGCTTTAATAATAATAGTAATGCAGATACACTCATTACAGCCAAAGTGTTAGAGAAGCATCGACATATCTATCCTTATTATGGTGATTATGGTCTTGGTTATGGATATTTAACGATTATATCTGCAAATAAATCATTCAAATCAGGATACCTACACTTCGATTCTTTATCTAATGGTGATTGGAAAGGCATCGGGAAAGGCGCTTTTGGAACAACTATTAACCTTATTCAAAATGTCCCAACAAGTGAAGTATGCTGGGTGACGGTTGATACATCTAGCATTCACAATCTTATTGTATGGGATACTACTGGCACCTCTAAGCAAGGAATTACATCAGTGAGGCTTTACTTTTATAATGCAAGCAACCAATGGCAATTCATTTCGCAGGAACCATACAATGATACCAGTCGCTACTTCGTTGATACAGTAAATAATCCTAACGCCAATACAGTTCGTTATATGTTACTGGCTGTGAACTCGTGCGGTAATGTAGAGGACACGATCAGCAGCCCATGGCATAATACAATGTTTATCAATAACTCAGCCGGCACATTCTCATGGAGTGGAACGGGCTATCTCATTGAAGGTGTAGCCCAACCTGTTATTACTTACTACTTATTTCGGAACGACACCATAATTGACAGTGTTTCGGGAACCCAAAATAAAATGACCGATGTTAACTATTCAACAACGGCCACATATTATGTCGCTGCAAAATTAAATATTGACATGTGCCCTTTATCTCCCTTTGCAATGGGCAAGAAACCAGAGAGTGCTGCCATCTTGATGTCGCATAGCAACAAAGTTGGGAAGGTGATTAGTGGCATTCCGAACATAACAAACGATAATTTATTCACGGCATTCCCTAACCCATTCAGCAACAGCTTTAACCTATACCTCCCAAAGGAAGAGGATGTGCGGGTTTATGACGAATTGGGGCAAATGATATTCTATTCAAGAATGGCACAAGGTCATAACCAAGTGAACATACAAGGCGCTTCGGGCCTTTACCTACTGAGCGTTGACGGTATATTCAGGAAACTTGTAAAAGAATAAGTGCGATAATATAAGCGATGATGGGGAGCAAATGTATAACGACAGGTTGCTAATTAAATAGCAATATACATTTGTTGTGGGGAAATGCACCGGCCACAATCCGGTGCATTTTTATTTAAGGCAATTCATCTACCAATCGTTGAAGTGCCGTCCCAATGGCATCAGAAAGATAACCCCTTCCGTTTTTTATATACATGAAGCTATCATCTTTAACATCAATGAGGTTGGCCTTACCACGCACACCGTAATGTTCAATCATACATGCCAATGCAATCAATACATTTCCGTTTTCAAGCCCATTCAAATATTTGGTCAGGTGTTTGTCGGTGAAAATATTGCCCCTGCCCAATAAGCGCCGTGTTTTTGAGATACTGAAGACCCAGTAATTGTCAGGCCGTAAATCAAAGTGATACTTATTCATTGGGATAGAGTTTGTCTATTTTCTCTTGTAACCATTTAGTGAATTTCTCCCCGACAGTAGGGAACATTTTGCTGGAAGAATGCAAGGCCAATTCAGGAAGTTCTTCGGGCCCGCCCATATAATAGGCATCGTATGGGAAAAATAATCTCCATACCCCTTTGGCACTTCTGACAAAACGGCAAGTGTAATCCACCTGCAATAACAGATGCTCTTTTTTGCCGAAGCCGTATTGTGCAAAAATGTCCTTCATCCATTTAAAGAACTCTCCCTTTTGTTTCAGGTACAGCAAGTTCCACAGCGCCTCGAAGTGTTCCTCTTTTTGAAACGAATTGCCGACACCAAGAATAAAGGCACCATCGTGAGTCTCCAATTGCCACAACTCCATGTCAACATTTATAATTTTTAGGAAGCACCCCGTCTTCTCTAATAATATCTCCTCACTCCCTTTGCTATCGTTATTGAGCAGGCGTATAGTAGTTGTGCTGTGGAGCAGGCTTGAATCAGTCATTGGAAAGGATTTTTATAAAATATTCCCTGGTGTTCCTCCATATTTTCTCTACATTTTCGATAAATGCAAATTGGCCATATAACCACCTGCCAATTTTACCGCCCATATTATATTCATGTTTGCGCATGAGACTATCGCTGAATGCAGGGTTGTCATATAAGGAACTTATAATCTCAAAACTGTTATCAGGGAAGCAGAGGTAAAACAAACCATCTTTAGCCGGTATCAACCGCATCGTATTGTTTACAGCAAACAATAAAGGATTGGAGGAAGAGAACTCGTATCGTTCAGATTGCTTCTTTAGCATATCTATAACCTCGGCAGGGAAAGAGGACAGGTATTCAACATATTGTTCGTTGGAAAACGGGTCGCCTATGCCGATAATAAAACCCGTTGCAAATTGCAGGCTCCAAAGTTGCCGCCTGACCGTGTGTGTGGTTAGCAGGTAACCGCCCTCTGCCGAATCCGAGCAGGTTTCACTTAAATGAGTATCGCAGAAAAAAGTCTTTATGGCATTGGTTCTGCCTGCAAAGGAACCTCGAATGTCATCGGGTTGCGGCAATTCTTTTGTTTGATCGGTAGTGTTTTCCATAAGGTATATATCCCCATAAGCAGGGTACAACGAAGCAATCTATCATTTCCGAAAGGCTTATTGGAAGCGAGGTTCAGGTACCTCACTCTAACTTACTGGAAATCAAATTTGAAGAGTTGGGACTGACTCTCAAGGAAGATTTATGGATAATTTCATAGAGTATCCTGTAAGCCACTTGGATAGATGGTTATAAGGGTATATAAATAATAACAACTTAAAACAAACAAAATGAAAAACACAAATTCAAAGTACACGGATGCAATTTTGGAATTCATCAAATCCAATGCAGGAGCCACAATTGATGGCATTAAAGAAGGATGTCCGAAAGTATCGGATATAATGGTACGCAAGGTGCTGAAAGATTTGCAGGCAGAAAACCTGCTTACTGTCGGCGATGATGGCGGGTATACATTCATCTCTAAAAAGAATGGCGCTACCGTTGAATCAAAAGTTGAATCCAAGAAGATTGATAAAAAGGAGGTTGTAAAATCTGAACCCAAAGCAGGTAAAACAACAGAGAAGAAAAAGGAGGAAGAGTTATTAGGCCCAGCCACAGTGCATTCCAGAGATAACAGCAAGTATGATTTCGATGGCCAGAAGGCGTTGTCAAAAGGCAGGCTGGTACTTGCAGTAGTGCGCAAATATGTGGAGGACAATCCGAAAGCAAGCCTTGCAAAAGTGCAGGAGGTATTCGACAGCAAGAACATACAGAAAAGGTACGGCGTTTTGGAAGAAGTAAGCAAGGCCAAGAAGCACACCAAGAACAACAGGGACAGGTACTTTCTGAAACCAGAAGATATAATAAAGGTAGGCAACCAAAAGGCCGCCGTTACAAACCAATGGGGTGCCGATTCGCTCAAGCCATTTCTGGCCATAACCAAAACGTTAGGTTATAAGGTAAGTATCACGAAGTAACAGCTAACATAAATTAAACAAGGGGCGCATCAATGGAGATTGCGCCCCTTGTCATTTGTAAACCAACATAAATATTTACTATTATATGACACCGGCAGAAAAGTTTCAGCAGGAATGCAAGGAGTTCGACCAACAGGCGCAAATGGTAATGGACTACGAAGGCGCATTTGGCAGGTGCCTATCCTTTCTATCCATGTACAGGACACCCGGCCTTAGCATACACTTAATGGAGAAGTGCGGGTTGGGTAAAATGATAAAGGATTTGAAAGGCATCAACTGGCCTGTGGATGAAGTGAATATGGTAACACTTACCAATAGTATGTTCAAACACTTCGCTGAAAAAGATGAGTTTGATAAGTGCACAATACTGCAACAGGCATTAAATAGGCCACCCATATCTGAACCGGATGAGGAGGGCCTGAGTAATTTTTGTTACCAGGTGCATGTGATATACACCTTCGCCGCTAACTGTCAGGTTATGTGGGAGGAGTATGACGGCCATCAGGAGTGGGGAACATCCAATACCGGCATGTTTTCATTCGATGTAGGATTGAAACTGTCTGATACCAATATTGACGGGATAGAAATTGTTACTGTTCTGCTAAACCATTTCCATAACATCAGCAGGCATGATGTGTGCATTGATTTGAAAAAGCTAAGAGATGGACTAATATGGGAATCGCAATACAAAGGAGGCCGGTCGCTGGGTTCAAGATTTGAAGATGGAGGAAAAGCATGGGAATAAGTAATTGCAAAATAAATCATTAACTCAAAATGACTATGGAGAAAAATGAGCAGGAAATAATCAACTACAAGAGGAAGTACCAAAAGAGTTTGAAGAAATACATTGCGATGATGCACAAGGCCCACTTGTTTATGCTTACCGAAAAATGCCAGTCAAAACTTTTCTTGATATTAGACGAACCCGAACTGGACGACCTCGACTTCGATAAAATACTGGATAGGGACGACCGTATCAAGTCCATATTTGCCACCTGCCCCTACCATGACTTCTGCGAGGAATATCCAAAAGCACTGGTAGAAGCCAGAGGCAACATCAAAGTAATGTGCAACTAAATGAAAGAATCAGGAATCATAAAGTGGTTCAAAATAACCGTTGCATCCAATGACGACAGGTAACTCAATCTTGGCCACAACCCAAAAAATGCGAAACAAAGCTGAAATAACCAATAGTTTTAAATTAACCAGTATGAAAAATAAAAGCAATCGTGTATGCCTCTTCCTCAGAGTTTCCACCGACCAACAATCTTATGACAGGCAGGAATTGGAGCTGACTCAATATTGTGAGAGCAGAGGCTTTACGATAACTAAAATTATATCCGCAAAAGTATCAGGTGTAAAGCAATATGAGCAACGTCCGGATTTACAGGAGTTATTCCAGGCGGCTAAAGCCAACTTATTCGATAAGGTATTAGTGACTGAGATTTCACGCATTGGTCGTTCAGCCAAGGATATAAGACACACCATAGATTTCCTGCACGATAAGGGAATAAGCATCGTGTTCAAGAATTTAGGTGGGTTGGAAAGTCTTGATGATAATGGCAATGAAAGTTTTGTTACCAATATTATTATAGCTATTTATAGTGAGTTAGCACAAGAGGAAAAGCGTATACTATCTGAGCGTATCAAGTCGGGGTTGGTGAGTGCAAAAGCAAAAGGTAAACACATTGGTAGGCCTGAAGGAAGTAGTATAAATAAGGATACGCTTTTGAAGAAATATTCTCGATTGGCTGCTGACTTAAATAAAGGGATGTCATTAAACGCAGCTAAAATAGTGCATAAAGTAAGCAAAGGTACTGCTATTAAAATCAAAAAACTCATCTGATTTACTGCTTGCCCAATTTATATATTTGCAATTGTCATTGTTGCTAACAATGACAATTCTTGCTGTTGAAAAAGGAGAATAACCATATTCAAGAAAAAGGAAAACATTTTGTAATCTGTTGCCAATGTGCTGGGCATTTCAACAGAGATGAAGTTAATAAGTTGAGAATAGAAAATATTAAATATGATTTTTATATCTGTAGCCCTTGTCTTGAAAACGTGCCAAAGTTATCTGAACATATTGTGAAGCCGCTAAAGAAAATATAAGGTACAAATAAAACTAAAGATTTTATTAGCTGTTTTTTGCAATTTTTTAGTTGTGGCCAAGATACTATTGCATGGCCTCGTTTTGAGCAACGGTTATTTCAAACCACTAAATCGTACTTTTATGTCAACTCATAAAGTCTATCTAAAGGGAAATTGACTTTTTTATCGTCTTCACACCATTTATTCAAAACATCAATATTTATATCTGTTAAATGGCTTAAATCTACATCATAGGTAAATGTCAGTTCGGCTTTTTCCAATAGGTTAGCCTTTTTTCCATCCGCAGAAAAATGTTTTGATTTATATAATTTTGGTCTATGGTCTTCCGGGCTTCGTTGTCGTATTAATTGGGTCATGGAAATTTCAGAATAAATCCAAGGCGAAACTGTTTTATTTATCACGTCTGAAGGTAAAATGGAAAAAGGAGTATTAAGAAAAAACAAACATTCTGTTTTATCAATCATAGAACCTAAAGCAGTTGAAAGCATCATGTGGACATGACTTGTGGAATAATTACGAAGTGTATAGTTAAAAAGTTCTGGACTGGTTTCGCAATATTTTTTATCTATTAGCCTAAGCAAATTGTCGGCGTATCCCCAAACACATGAATCAATAAAAGCTTTAATTTTGAAATTTTCATAAAGCCACCCAGCTAAAAATACTGCTCTCTTTTCATCATCATGGGAGTGAGAGATAAAAACCTGCGCATCAATTGATGGGAACCAGTTTGCCCGTAATTTAGTGCCATCTAAAGTGCCATCAGGAGATTTAAAACTATTTATTGTATTAATAATTTGGCCTTTATCTGCAATTGATATTTTTCTGCCAATTGCATGGAATTTATTAAATGTTTCATCCTCTTCAGGCTTAAAATCTAAATTATACCCTCTAAACATATATTTTAAAAATTTGCAACTGTATTTATAGCAAGGCTTTTTTAATTGAGTTCGGGTCAAATGGAATAGCAGTCTTATTCTTTAATATTTGAGGGGTGCCGCCGGTTGTTCCTGGGATCTGAGCAATAATTATTTTTTTATTATAGCTGTTAGCTAATTCAGCCTCGGCCCTAATCCAATCGTGATTGTGAGTGTCTTGCCCGACTAATACCAATACTGCTGATGCACCTTCAATCCTCGGCCTGATATGATTAAAGACAGCATCGTATCCATGGTGTCGGTTATCAACAGTTTCATGGGTAATCGTAACGTTTTCACCGAGCAGATTATTTTTTGCCCATTTTTCAAGGTTAGAAAGGTGTTGCGCATCTTCGTGTACGCAACTAATGAATATAGATTTTGGCATAAGTAAGATGAATTTAAAGACATCAATATAGTGAAAAAAAGCTTATCAAACTAATTGGATTACTTGGAAAATGTACGGATAAAAAAGGTAAATTTGTTTAAAGGGATTCATCTATGGAAAAAGAATTCAGGGTCAGGTATGACCTGCTATATGTGAAAAGCCTGCAAGCGGCTGAGGATATGGGCTTTAATATAACCCATGAGAGCATTACGGAGGGGTTAATAAAGTTTAAAACAGGGCTTACGATATTTTCATGGGGAGGAACGGTAAAGATTTGGATTATTAAAGTAAATGAAACTACCGCAAAAGTCAGCATAGATTCAACTTCGGATGCGCAACTATACACCTGGGGGCAGAATAATAAGAACAAACAAGGCTTTATGGAAACGCTACAACAACTCTTGGAATCATGAAATTGATTGTATACTGCAACAACTGTCGCAATAAGTTCATTATGAATAACTCCAAAGCGAAGAGCCGCAGGGGGCTTGCAAATCAATTCGGCCTACAAATTAGTTTTATATGCCCTCGTTGTAACTGCAATACTGTACATCACCCCAATGAGATTTTTGCTGAATCTGAAAATGTAATGGCTTTACCCGGTGCAGGAGCCGGTGGCGTGATAGGTATTTTAGCCGGGCCATTGGGAGTTATTGTTGGGGGACTAATTGGAGCAGCAGCAACAAGGATCGGAGAAGAAACTGCAGTTAATAATTTCAACAAATACCTCATATAACAAAATGGAAAAGAAAGACATAATGCTTAAGGAAATTGATTTGATACAGACAGTTATTACCAGGATGGCAAATAATTCCTTTTTGCTGAAAGGCTGGCTGATTTCAATTGTTGCCGTTGTGATTGCACTAACAAAGGACAGCATACTGAAAGATTTGTATGTGCCGCTATTTTTGTTGGTGCCGATACTTACCTTCTGGTATCTCGATGCTTATTTTCTTAGGTTGGAAAGGATATACAGGGATATTTATGAATGGGTAATAAAGAATAGGCTGAACAGTGACGAGCATATATTTGAGTTGGCCCCTGTTCCAAGAACAGATAAGAAAATAGGTGATGTATATGAAGTGATGGGCTCGCAAACATTGCGGGTGTTTTATGGAATCCCATTAGCAGCCATTGTAATTATGGCACTCGTTAAGATTTTCTGCTTTTGTTGCATGTTTAAATAACAACTCATGGCGAGGAAAGTATATTTTAGTTTTCATTACGACAGAGATATAGTAAGGGTGGCGCGGATACGGAACTGTGCAGCCTTTTTAGATGAATCACAACCATTCATGGATAAGGCTGAATGGGAGGAGGTTAAAAAGAAAGGTGATAGTGCCATAATGAAATGGATTGATACGCAAATGGTTGGCACCTCCGTGCTAATTGTTTGCATTGGCACTGAAACCTACAAAAGAAAATGGGTGCGTTACGAAATAAGGAAAGCATATTTAGAAGGCAAAGGAATTGTGGGGATTTATGTACATCGAATGAAACATTTTAATGGCAAGACTGACGAGGATGGAACCAACCCATTGAGCACATTCTCTTTTATAGTTAATGGACAGGACAGGCGATTATCTGATATTTTCTCCACATATTGCTGGGAAGAAGATGATGGCTACGATAATATAGAAAAGTGGATTGAGGAAGCTGCCGGAAAAGTTGGAAGGTAACAGTAATTATATGGCAGAAGATAATAACATACCAGACGAAGATAGTTTTGATGACTATGAAGAGATTAGTTTCTCCGAATTAAGTAGTCTTGATTTAACGGACATTGATGAAGGTGTCTCCTACCATATATTCGAGAATAATTTTCCAGAGTGTTCAATTACCCGAGTTGGTGATGAGTTACTTATAAGAATTGAGGAGCCTTTCTACACGAAATATTGGTACCATAAATATCACGCCTCTGTATTTGCTGATGCTATGCTTAAAGCGATAAAGAGGCTTAGGATTGAAGGAGCACCATTTTCTGGTGAAGAAATGGACGATGAGGATGAAGTTCATTTTTTTGTCAGATGGACGCTTACAGAGCCATCAAATATTGATAGCAAAGCTTTAGCAGAAAATATCAATTTAGCATTTGATAGTGTTTTTGCACGGGCTAATTCAATGCTTGAAAATTCAGATAGCGTTTTAATTCTTGGCAAAGATACAGGAGAGGGACTTGAGTTACTAAAACATATTCAAGTACATCTTGAGAGCTTAGGCTTCTATACATACATTATCAAGGAACAGCCTGATATTATTGGTGAAAGTGTGATGCAAAAAATTTTGCGTTATGGCCTTTCGTCAAGATTTGTAGTTGTTGAAAATAGTCAACCGGCAGGGCACTTATATGAAATCCCCCATATTGCTAAATTAGCCGAGTTGACTACAATAGTATTACAAAGACAAGGAGAGGGCTCTACTTGGATGTTTGAAGACCTTTACCCAAGACTAAAAAGTATTAAGAAATTTGAATATACTGATGGCGATTTAGAGAAGCAAATAGATGCAGGAATTGATTGGGCAAAGGATTTTTTGAAGATGTTTGGTGAATATCAAAAGCAAAAACTACCGTGGCTTTCAAAATAATAATGGTTAAATGGAGAAAGAAAAATATAAAATAAACACTGACCTCTTACCACTCTTCGTGAAAATGAAAGAGTATTTTGATGAATACTCAAAACATACACTTCCTGAGAAAGGCGGCCTTGACTTAGTATTTGAATTGATTTCAAAGGCGACCATCATTAAATCATATCAGTTTAGTTTATCCGCAATATCATTAAAAGGGCCTAACATATTTTTTATGATGCCTACATTGCGTGGTATCTGCGAAGAGTACATCGTTGAGAAGTTCATTTTTGAAAAATTTACTGATGCTGAAGAGAGAGGATTCACTATTCAAATCTGGCAGCAGCATGAAGTCTTAAAATCAAGTATAGCGCAATGGAAATATTTTCAAGCAAATAAGCCTGATCAAAGACTGTACTATCAAGACACTTTTCCCAATGGGTTAAAAGAAATGGAAAAGGGGATGAAATCCTACTTTAAAAAGAAATTGCCCAACGCTAATATTAAATCATCGCCTTTTCCATCTGTTTACTATATGGCAAAGGAGACGGAACTACTTGATCTTTATAATTATTTGTACCACGCTACATCAACTTTTGTTCATTTTCATCCCCAAAACTTATTTAGGATGGGGTGGGGAAATTTCCCCGACGGTGATTTTTCAACAACTCATTTCGAGCATTATAATAACTACTTCGTTGTGTTTTATAGTGTCTTGTTGTTTTGTGAATTAAGTGAATGGCAAACAAAAAATGGATATTTGAGCGGTTTTGATATGACTATTATCAAGGAAATTAGAGGGATATTGAATAACATAGACAGATGGCCTGAAATTGTAACATTTGAAGAAATGAATATAGGTGCCTTTTCAAGAAACTTTCATTTCAAATCGCCTGATATGGTAACAAATAAATAAGTACATAATCTCATGAACTACATAAGCATTATCATAGCATTAATTGCGTTATTGATTTCGTCATTAACCTTTTGGCTTACACGGATAAGAAAAGGAACAGTAAAAATGACCAGGCCTACCATTATATTTTTTGGGCCAGATGGTGGGGGAGAAAAACATAATAAGGTATTTATTCGGACTTTACTTTACAGCACTTCGGACAGAGGGCAATATGTTCAGAACATGTTTATTCGTTTACAACGAGGGGAATCGGTGCAAAACTTTAACGTATGGGTTTATGACGACAAAGGACTTGTTCGGGGCAGCGGGTTATTTGTAAATAAAAATGGGATTGCATGCAACCATCATTTCTTACTACCTAAAGATGGAAGTAATTATTCTTTTTTATCGGGCGATTACATTTTGCAGGTGTATGTTGAAACCGTTGATGAGAGCCCGATGATGATATTTGAACAGAAGCTACATCTGCCAAAAGAATTTCAGGAAGAAATGACAACTAAAAAGGCAGGTACTTATTTTGATTGGGCACCCAATAATCAAAATTACTACTCACACGTTGATAACAACCCCAAGAAAGATAATGAGTTATCCAATTTGTTTGAGCTACTTAATGATGGAAAAACGAAGTGATTCAGCGAGTGGTTAAAATATAGGATGGTATTGTTGTAGGAAGCACTCTTTTGTTTGAGCCAATAAAACATATTACTCACAGGCCAAAAGCCTATCCATGCGTTACGGCATCATAAGGAAATAGGAATAACATCATCCATAATATTTTATTTCTGAAAAGCCTTACTTTAGGTAACAGACCAAGTAGTTATATTGCTCACTACTATCGATTTCCGAGGCAGTGTATATTTTTACACGCTCATATAATTCAATCATTGCAAAGGATTTACCATAAAGCTGGGTGGCCGTTTTAAGGCATCGTCAGCAGGTAATGAATCGTTATACCAATAATGAAAAGGAGCTGATTTTAGGGCTGTTTCGAGTGCTTTTTAAGTGTTTTAGATGCTTCTTTCCTGTGAAACAAGATGGTCTTTTGAAGATATATAGTATGTGGAAGTGAAGAGCCCGCAGGATAAAATAAAATATTGCCCATCAGTGGTTGGCCCTCTTCACAGTGTATTAAATACACCGGCCAATACCTGATGGGCTTTTCTATTATCCGGTGAAGAAGAGACCAACTTATTATGTGAACATACCGGCACAGGTACGGCTTGATAATAACCTGAGCTTCGGTGCAAGGTTACTTTACGGTGAGATTGCGGCACTGAGTAGCAAAACAGGTAAGTGCTGGGCCACAAACGCATATTTCGCAGAACAGTATCAAGTCAGCACCAGACAAGTACAAAACTGGCTGGTGGAACTGTCAGGCGGTAAGGACAAAGAAAAACCATTGCATAAATACATTGAGATACAACATGGCAAACGCAGGATAATTACCATAGCCAATGTTACAGTGGTATGAAGAAAATTTCACGGTCAGCCATGAAGAAAAGTTCATCCATAATAATACAAGGCTTAATAAACAGATCCGGTATGTAAAACAGGTTTTAAATGACAATAGAAGTTTAATAGGAGAATGCAGCATCTGTATGTCAATTGTAGTTTAGAGCGATAAACTCCTTTTTGTCATTCGGATGTAGACTGAGTGCAACCAAAAGCAACAATAAAGTATGAAAGACAAACATGGAATGGAACCGGCAGCAAGGCAATTGCTGGCAGAAAAACTGAAACATATCAATGCACAGGATATGCAGGCCATTTATCCTGAAAGAGGCAGGCAGAACAACAGGCTTTTCAATATAGTAGGCTTGTGGAGCGAGCTTTGCCTGCCAGAAATAATATCGGTCAGGGATATGAAATTTAACATAGCTTGGGATGCAGTGATGTATGACAACTATAACCATGGTGAGCAGGTAAAAGAAGCAGAAGCATATTTAAAATCCGGTAAATATGATGCTGTGATGTATGCAAAGGCTATGGCAGAGATTGATAGTAAAAGCTTAAAACTATTAAGAGACGGCAAAGACAAAAACTTTTACCAACTTGCCTCAACTGTATGGGATGGTATGAACTATGACCAGCGGTTGAAGTTTGTGGCCGATGGAAGGCAGAAAAGAATGAGAGGGTCAGACCCGCTTTCGATGCTGTTGGACATTACAGACCCCAATGGCAATAGGTTTCAGCAGGGAGACAGTTCAGATGAATATAAGGATGCAGGCAATAATGAATGGCTGTTATAAGTAAAATGTAGCGGAGGTTAAATGTTTTGCAAGCTATTTATATGATGTGGAAGAAACATTTTTTTGATGGAATACGTATAAAAGAAAATAAAGCAAGAAAAAATATATGGAAGAAAAAACAAGAGAACAGATTAGTGGGCAAAATCACAGTGGTGTTATTTTGAAGGAACAGTATGGAGATTCATCTTTTGGTTTAGTTAGCTATAGTAAGAGCGGACAAAAACACGGGCTCATGAAATTATATTTTCATGGTAAGTTAAAGGTTCAGGAATATTATAAAAATGGTTTATTGTTTGGTCAAAAAAAGGAGTTACCTTAACCCCAAGCCCAATATTTGCGTTGCAAGGAAAACCCTGTTTCAGGAGCAACTCTTGCCGAACATTCCGCGCTATCATAACCACTGCTACTTTAGCTGCCGGAAGAGCGCCGGATAGGTTATTGCATAAAAGGTATATAGATTTATGGTTTGGCAGTCACAGTTGAATGGCAACCTGCTGTAGGATTAAAAATGCTGTATAAAAGATAAGAGATTGACCATTGTTTGGCTGCATTTTAAAAACAGTGTGAAATAAGAGGCAAAATGCCTATTTTTCTCTAACCCAAATGTAGTTCTGCAATTGGTCGTATGGCACTTTCCTAAATTCATTTAATGCAAATTCAACCAAATCTTCGGGGGTTATTTTATGAATTTGTAGGACATCCCTTGTTTCCTTAGATAAATGCTCAAAACTACGGGGCAACATTTCCAAAGTTCCATCTAAGCTAAGAAATTCCTCAATTGAGCGCAAAATGCAAATTCTTATTTGTTGTTCTGTTTGATTTTTATCAAAATCTAATTGGTTTACTACCTGGCGTAATATTTCCCAGCAAGCTATTTTTGTATCGTTATCCATCTTATATTATTTTGCAAAGATAATAGCATTCGGGCGACAATAGGTAGCGAAGGTACTCCAATATTAAAAGAAAGGCAGTTTTGGGCCGGCCTGAAACCAGAGGTACTACCGCTTGCACCACAACTTATACGGCTACCGGAGGTACTACCGGAACAGTGGCTGTTATAATACGAAATTGTTGATGTAACTGGAGGCGTTACCGCTTGCACTACAACTTATACGGCTACCGGAGGTACTACCGGAATAGTGGCTGTTATAATACGAAATTGGTTTTAATGGTTGATGTAACCAGAGGTGCTACCGACTACACCACAACTTATACGGCTACCGGAGGTACTACCGGAACAGTGGCTGTTATAATATGAAATTGGCTTTAACGGTTGATGTAACCAGAAGTGCTACCGCTTGCACCGCAACCTATACAGTAACAGGCAGCACCAGATTTACAAATTCATTTATATGCCGGACGAGCGCCGGATATGTTATTGTGTAAATGGCATATAAATTTATGGTTTTGGGTAGGCCACAGGTGAATGGCAACCTGTTGTATTGTTAAAAATGCAGTAAAGGATGTAACAGGTAAGGCATCGTCTTTATTAGGCGGGGCTGCAAAGTTATGTTACCAATAACAGTTAATGGCAAAGGGGCAGGCAGGCATTTCAGGAGTGCAAATGCTTCATAATATAAAGTTCGCTGCAACCAAATGCTGGGCCGCTCATATAAGGGGCAAATTATATCAGGCCATGCAGGAACATTATTCAGCCCAATACCCACTTGGGTACAACGACAACTGGCACTCACCCGAGATACCTTTTTACCTTTCATGGGACGAGGTAGCCGAGGCAACCTATACAGGTACTATAACCGGTACAGACGGTAAAAAGTATTACCTGCCCGAGCAGAAGGAAGACCGCCCACTTATCACATATAAGGGAGATTTCGGGAAACACCGCAGCAATGATAATTTTAAAGGGGAACGTAGCCCTTATATTGTAATTGATATAGACATAGACCAAAAAGCAAGCGGGCTAAAAAAATACAATCTTACCGATGAACAAAGGGTAAAGGTCGAAAGCGATATTGAAGTGATGCTCGACTATCTTACGGCCGGCAAGCGGGATTTCTTTTTTTGTAAAAAATCGACCAGCGGCTGCGGGTTACATGTCGTTGTAAAATTGGAAGGGGTACCCGAAGGCCAAGTAGCCCTTTATGAACGGGAGATAATACACCAGTTCAATAAAGCCCTCAACGAAATGGGCGGGTTATATTATACGTATATGGCCGACCCAGCCATGATGAGACTGAGTCAGGCGTTGGGTTTAAGCAAAGACGAAAAGGCGATATACAACCCCGGCAGGGTAACCCCTGCATCCATGTATAACCCCACGCCGGAATACGGCGAACAAACCGATGGTGCTCAAATTGCTTACCACACAAGAACCATTCACAGGTTTGACAGGCTAAGTTTTGTACGTTTCGGTAAGTATTGCCAAAAGGAGGGTAAGCGCCTGCCATACGAAGACATATTCAGGCTGTCGCTCATATTTATGCAGCTATGGCCGGAAGCCACACCATCAGAATATGTTGAACAAATGGCAGGGTTTAACGAAGCCCGTGCCAAAGAACATGCTGAAAACAGCATGAAGTTCCTGCTGAATGAATATAAGAAAGTAAAAAAGGCGGTAAGCAAAACATACAAAGGCAACCATATCGGTATCAACAGCCTTTACTTCATCATGGAGAAATACGGTTACACCTATAAACCCGATAAGGAGCTAAGGTTTACAGGATACCTACAGAACGTGGAACCCGAAATTACCAAAGTGTTCAACACCAATAAGCACATATTGGTAGAAGCGCCTACGGGCAGTGGCAAGACCAGAACCCTGTTCAATTACCTCAAGGAAGAAGCTCGGAAGAACCCCACAAAAAACTATGTACTGGCCTTGCCCTATACATCCATGGCAGAGCAGTTTGCGAACGAAAACAGCGACGATGAATTCGATATAGGCATACTGAACGGCGGCGAACAGGCCGATAAGAACCTGTCTAAGGTTAAGAAGAAACTGAAAAAGAAAAAGCCCAAGAAGGCAAAGCCCAAAAAAGAAGTTATAGTAAAAGCAATTGAACTAATACAGGGCAACCTTTTTGAAGAGGCGAAAAGGCCATTGAAGGAGAGAAGGCAGAACCTATGGTGCTCCACCTACGACAGCGCCATACGGATATGGAACATAGAAACCCTTGTTATTGACGAAGCGCACGATATGGTGGCACAGGTACAGTTCAGGGTAGAGGCAATGGAAGCATTGGCAAATATCCGTTGCAAGAAACGCATACTTATTACCGCCACACCAGAGATACTGTTGCCGGAAACGTTGGAGGGTGTTTATTATGTAAGGTGCATAAAAGAAGATGCGGTAAAACCGAAGCTGAGTATTGAAAAGGTAAAAGGCTCACTGGCTCTTGCGGCTAAAAACAATATAGTCGGCAAAAGCAGCAGCCTCACCTTTTGGAACCACAAGCAGGAATGTGAACGGTTGGCCGATGTATTATTGACAGAAGGTATAGCCGCCGAACTGTATAACAGGGATACAAGCGAACAGCCCCACCAGTTGAAGTTGAAAAAAGAGGGCATACTCAGCACACATGCTTTGGCCACCTGTTATATTTCAGAAGGCATCAATGTACTTAATGATAGCGTTGCTGCAATAAACATTGTAGACGATTATAGCATCACCAATATACGGCAGGCATCGGCAAGGCCGCGCAAATGTATACCGATGGTAAAGCTGGTGCTAAGGGAGACAGAATATAACCCGGGTATATGGGTGTTTAATATAGTGAGGGAGTACATAGCTGAACTGACCCGTTTGGAAGTAATAGCCCAAAAGCTTACCGAATTACATGAAGCCATGAAGTATGACCGTGACGAAAACCTTTACACCGCATTCGAGGACGATGAGCAGTTCCTATATTGGGATAGAAATGCGGAACGGTATATGGTAAGGGAGAACAGGGTAAAGGCCGCCGTCATGGAACGGTATATGCATTGGTTGTACCATAAGAAAAGGGATTTGTGGATGGCCGAACTCTCTAAACATTTTGAAATAACAGGCATTAGCTTAACCGATAATAGCGGTAAGAATGAAAAGAAACAGGAACTGCCGTTTGAAGCATTTAAAAATGCGGGACACGAACTTATAATGGCTTTTCGGGAACACCGTATGAAAAAGAAAGACCGTCGCAGGCACAAAAAGGAACTTTATACACCTGATATGGTTGAGTGGGTAAATGCACATGGCCACTTAGAGTTTACGCAAGAATGGCAAAAGTGGACGGAGCGGTATATCAAGATGTGGGAGTACAATGCAGTTGACTACGATACGATAGAATCGGGTCAACGGTTCTGTTATTGGGAACGCAGGGCCGATATGCAGGTATCTGTAAAAGAGGGTGGCGATACTGCAAAAGAACAGCGCATATCAGAAACCAATAAGGCCGTCGTGGAGTTTCTGCTGAGCATGGACTATACCATTAATATCAGCAAGCCCATGTTGTATATGCAGGCGAAGAACCACATCAGGTTAATGGGGTTAAAGCCGGTAAGATTAAAAGAACGCCCATTCTGGGCCAGCCTCAAACACTTACTCAAAGTAGAACTGAAGCAGGTGAGAAGCACGGGCAAGCGTTACGTAAGAAGGATTGTTCCAATTGGTGGTATAGCGTTCAGTACAGGCAAACTGGAAAGGATAGCTAAAGAAGCAATACATGATAAAGAAATGGAACCTGTGTACAACGCCTTTTAACAGGGGGTTTCAGAATGTTATCAATAAGCGCAAAAAAATAAATGTTCAGATAAGTTTGTTTTTTCAAATAAAATAGTATCTTTGAAAATGTCGGGCTGATTTAGGCTTCAATAGATAAATTCATCCGGCAAGCTAAAACACATCAGAGATAAGTTTTAGCAAAAACAGCAGAGATCGCCAGCACGGGTAGCGGTAGTAATACCCTCCGGTGCAAAATAAGTAGAGTGTTTCTTTTTTTAGTACGCGTAGATAACACCAGGAGCAATTCATGGCTTCAGGTGAAGTGTTCTTGTATAAAAGTAAGTAAACCAATAAAATCAATTGCTATGAAAAAAACATCAACATGCAGGTCACCCTAGGCGAAAGCGAGGGTGCCGAGAAGTACCAATCACTAAAAAACAACGAGTGTAATTTTTAAAAAACAATGGAAAATTATTTAGCGCAGGACAACCTGCATGACCAAGTCGCCCAACCAGCCGAAAACCAAGAAGCTGAAGGCGCAACAGAAGCAACAAATACGGAAGCAACTGCAACAGGTGATACGGGCGAAACAGGTGAAGAAAGCACCAAGCCCAAACGCAGTTATCAGGAGATTATCTCCACGATAAAAGCCATTCACCAGAAGCATTCAGGTCAGAATGCCTTCCTTAGCCCTGTAAAGACTAACGGTACACGAACCGCATGGAGGCCGCTGACCAACCCTCACAGGGATGGTATTGTGGCTTTTTCAATCGAAGAACCTAATGAGCTTGAACTCAAGCGCAGTAGCAAACATCCTACAGAAGGTGTTACGATACATGGCACTGCATTTAAAAAATGCTTCGGTGCCAGTCTCGATGAAATACCTGATAGGCAACAAATCAATATACTATTGGTGGATGGTACGGAGTTTACAGGCTATGTAATTAACGGTAAAGGCGCCGCTAAGATATACATGCCTATAAACTACTGGCCAAAAGGGTGCACCATGCCTGTACATGGAATGATGCAGCCGGTGCTTGCAATAGGTTATACGCTCGGCTAAGAGTAAAGGGAATATGTGCAGGGCTTATCAAATGGCCCTGCACCATTCCTAATTACACAATTACAATCCAAAATAAATCGAAATAAAAACAAATTTAAATTTTAAACCAAATGACCAATAAGAAGAAAGTAGCAAAGCGCAAGAGAAAGAATAATTGTTCATTATTCGTTGAAGATTCTATTACTATGCCCCAAAATTTTCGGGCGGATAAGGACATTCATTCGGGAGTCAATGTGGACGGCCCCTTTAACCCAAATTCGGAGGACATTTGTCTGATGGTTCAATTAGGAAAAAATGTTTTTTATGCAAGGGTCGGAAAGAAACCAATGGTTGGCCTGCTCCTATCGGATGAAGGCGCAAAATGGTTCCTTAATAGCATGGTAAAGGCGGAAAATTACGAAGCAGCAGCCAAAGCGCGCGATTCCGAAAGTTTATTTTTCTATCGGAATACTGTTAGAGACTTGGTAGAATTATTCGGCGACGAAGTGGACGTTGAAGATGACAGCCTTTTATTTGGCGGAAAAGTCGAATATTATTTATTGGGCGATGCGACTAATCCTGAGGCAATAATGGATGCAGATGAATTATGGGCATTCCTAAAGGGTGAGGTGCTTGACATGGCATGTAATGGCGACAGTAGTTTTGTTGAACAGGTTACCAAAAAATTAACTATAAATAATAACCTTAGCATTGACATCGTAGCATATCTGCTATTCTTAAAGGGCTTTGCTGAAGAATCCAATGGACACAAAGAAGCCGCAAAAGAAATATATGCCGAAGCTTTAAAGCTTGACCCCTCTATAATGCGGAAAGTCAAATGGCATGAATTCGATGAATAGGAATAGCCACAAGTCAGCAACGACAGGCAATACACAGGGCTGATATTTTTTGCTATAAGGTATAAAGTTTATAATTACAAATTTATTCTAATCTAACGCGTGTTAAACAAGAGGGAACTGAGCCATGACAAAAGAGGCCAGGGTGAAAGAGTTACAGGAATTGATACAAAGCGGACAGGGCAAAGCCATCGCACACGATGCGGTGGCGGCACCTGCATCAGTTATAGTAGAACAGCGAGCTAACCCCGCAGAAGAAAAGCCGTCTCTGACGGCGATACATGATCAAAAGCTATTATTCAAGGGTAAGCTTTGCAACTACTACGTATTAGGGGCATTGCCGATGGATTTTTCTTCGCTTACAGTAACATTGTCCGTTACCGAAGATACATCCGATAAAAGATGCAGGCATAAGCTCGACTTGTACGAGCGGCAAGAGTGTAAACAAAATGCAATGGACATTGCCAACTTCTTCTACACCGATGAAGCGGCTGTTTTAAACGAGTTACTGCAACTTACGGATTTATTGGAGCAATACCGTGATTTACAGGTAGAGGCCCAACAGGCACAATATAAGGTCAGCAAGGTTCAATCGCCCCTTTTACCGGCAAGCGAAAAGGCAGCCATAGAGTTTTTAGGCCAACCCAACCTTATGCAGAAAATGGATAAGCTATTGCAACAGGCAGGCATACAAGACGGCCAGAGGTTGCTTTTATATGTTATAGGAACAAGTTACAAAAACAAGAACCCATTACATATAGGAATAAGAGGCAATGCTAATTCGGCAAAGAACCTTATTAATAGTATAGGCCAATGCCTGCCACCGCAGGACACCTTGTTGTTAAATCAAATCAGCAGCAAGTCCTTTTACCATTGTACCGACGGACAGTTAATGAATAAGGTAATGCTGTTACCACACGGAATAGACAAAAAGACATTACCTGCACTAAACCTGCTGCAACAAGGCGAGACTTTAACTACCGCAACCTCGAGCAAAGACAAGTTAGGCAATATCGTTGCGGCCTTCAAGCAGGTACAAAGCCACTTTGCATCTATCATGTATATGGCCTCGGCAGAAGGGAGCGAAGGCAATATGATAATGGCTAACATAGTTAGTTCTACCCATAGCGCTATTGAATACAATAATAATAAGGTAGCAGGGCGCATTGACGGAAAAGCGGAACAAATTGCGCAGCAACTATTGCAAAACATCGTGCGCTGCCTGAAACCCGCAGAGGTAATAAACCCCCATGCCGGTAAAATAGACTTACCTGTGCATGAAGATGTAAAACTGCAAATGACCTTACAATACCAAGCGTTGGTTAACCAAGTGTGCCTGCTGTACCAATGCCAACGCAAGCGTGATACACAAAACAGAATCATCGCCGAAATAGAAGATATGCGCATCGCTGCCGAACTTTTATTCAGCAATATTATAATGGAAGGCGAAGAGTTAGAACATGACTTGAGGCGATTTTATGAGCTTGTTAAAGCATACGTTAAGCGAATGGAAGGTGATAATAAGGAAGCCTATGGCTTTACTATGCGTGAGATAAGGCAACAATTAAAAGTTTCCAAGACAAGCTGTTTCAGGTTCATGGGCGAATTACAGGAGCTTGAGTATGTAAAGCGTACAGGTTACGCCAACCGGGGTTTTAAATACGAGGTGGTGGTTTATGATGAAGAACGCAGCGAGCGGGATAAGGTAATAACAGAGTTGAACACGCAATTTGAAAAGCTTGGCGCTCCTAAAACAAATCTGGTGTTCGGAACACCAGAACACCAGTTTGGAACATCAGGAACGCATGCAAGCCTTGATACCAAAGGGAACTTGTCTGGTGTTCCAAGAAGCGTAGAAATTCTTACGCACGCGCCGATTTTCATGAACGAGGATGGGCGCACCTATAAGACACAACCTAAAAAACACAAGCCGAAAAAATGATGTGCCTTCCGATCAATAACCCAATCTATACTGAAATGCTCAAAGAGTTCGAGCAGGTAATTATGGCCCGTGCACACAGCGGCGGGAGAGGCGGGCATCCCCGCAGAGCGAGGGAGTTTCTTTTTTTTCTTGAACAGAAAAAGATTGAAGATATAAATGACCTACGCACCGCAGACGTTATCGCTTTTTACGAGTATCTGAAAGAACGTCCCAATATGGGCCGTGAAGGAAACTTATCTGATTCTTATGTAAGGGCGCAGATGGGAACTATACGCACATTCTTCGATCACCTGCTGGAAACAAAACGCATAGAAAATCTACCGTGCAGCTTGCCTCGTTTCAGTTATGCGCCGGGTAAGGAAAGAACGCCACTTACCGAAGAACAGATAAAGTTGTTGTATGCAGCATGTAAAGACAGAACCGACCGTGCAGTTTTAGCCTGTGCTTATGGTTGTGGGTTGAGAGCCGCCGAATGCGCCGCACTTGATGTAAGTGATTTAGTATTTGGAAAAAGCGTGGTTGTGGTAAGGGAAGGAAAAAACAACAAGAGCCGGTCGGTGCCTATGGCGCAGGGCGTAGTAAAAGAGCTGAAAGAATACCTGCTGCATGAACGGCCCAACAGGCTGT
>JBKQUY010000028.1:0-28487 GCA_052325425.1 Bacteroidia bacterium
ACACCGGCAAGGTCACCGACGTCACTTTTACACTCGACGGCAAGATCACGCTGGTGGTTGAGAAGAACGACGGAGGCGAGCTCCTTATCCCGATGACTAGGGTCATGGGCGTCTCCGACAACGTCGTGGTTAGGATAAGTACCATTGGTTGCCGGAACAAGGGAAACCATAGGGGCCGCAAAAATACCCGAAAGTATTTTCAACCAAAACACCATTATTCATGGAAGCATCCACAGCATTAGTAACATAAATATTATTGTAGTTGACATTTGCCTCACCTTCGGCAGACAATCCTGCCCCAATACCATTTACATGAATGGCATTCTGGAAATTTACAATTCTGTTATTATTAATGTCTATGCCATACTCACAAGTTGTCTTTATGTAAATCCCATGGTCGCCATAAATATTAGTTTTTCCGGCAGTAAACGGCGGGCTAACTAAGTTAGTTGAGTTCCACATTATGTTATTATTAACAGAATTTTTATAATAATTGGTAATATCAGCACCCCTGTAACAGTTAATCATTTTATTAGGCTGATTAGGGCTTGAGCCTCCAATTGTTAATATATATGATGGATTTTGGGCTGTTGGGCTAATGGTACTGTTAGCAAACACCGCAATGCCAATTGGAGGAGGACATGGTGTGCAAAAAGCGCAAGATACGCATTGATGTCCGCTACCCTGTATATTGTCAAATTCATTATTGTAAACTGTAAAATTAGAATTAAGCGCATAAACCCCGTAATTCATATTGCTGAAAATATTCAAATATGCAGATGCTCCATCATCGCCAACAATTATTCCTGATTGAAGACCAGAAGTTACACTATTAAGATAAATACCACAATATGTCAAATCTCCTTTATATGGAGTTTTTAAGAGAGGCCCTGAAAACCCGCCGTCAAGGCTGGTTGTAAGTAGGCTCCCTTGTAATGTTAAAGGATAATTTGACGAATAATTATAAGGGTCTATAACTATGTCTTTATAGTTATTATTAAGCATAGAATTATTTACATATATTGTCCCTGAGGATGAACTATTACTGCTGCTGTTAGATTGCCCCTCTATAGCAACAGTAGCATCTTCAATAATACTTTGTCCATCTTTATTCACTTTAGCATTCCCATCACTATTGACAATCAGCGTTGCACCCGGCTCAACAATTATCCCTGTCCACATCTCACCACACGCAAATAAACGGGAGTCTGTAATAGTTAAAGTTTCAGGAGCCTGAACAATAATTGTGTAATTTTTTGCCATAGCTACGCTTGGGCAATCAACAATGTTATAGTCTTTGTCAACTGTAAAAGTTCCTCCAATAGCATCAAAGCTAACCAAGGGTTCGGTTAATACATTGCTTCCGAGTTTCGCTATTATCTGCGATGCTTTTACGGCTGTTAAAGTGGAAGTATATTGTATAGGCGCCGAGCAACAGTTGGTATTTACGTTTACGGTAACAGGCCCTGAATTAGAACATCCTGTTAGGTAATCATAAACTGTTACACTGTAGGTAGTAGTTGATGTAGGGCAGGCAGTAGGATACGAGCAATTAGTGCAACTTAATCCGGGAGAAGGTGACCATGTATAAGTATATGGAGGATTAGGGTTTGGCGGAAGAGTTGCAGTTCCAATTTGTATGCATATACCTGCACATGTAGTATAATTTGAAGCAGGAAGAGGAGGAAGCCCTTCAGAGCTAACAGTAAAAGTTGCAGAAGCGGTACAAATATTATCGGTAACATTTACGGTATATATTCCGGAAGCAAGTCCACTTATTGAGGATTTGGTTGCGCCATTACTCCATAAATATATATAAGGAGGTGTACCGCCAGTTACTAAGGCGCTGGCACTTCCTGTTCCGCTACCACAAGCATTTGTCGAGGTAACTGAAACTGAAAGCGAAGGGTCAACCGAAACAATTGCAGTTGCAGTACCGGTACAGCCATCTGAACCTGTGCCAGTTACAGTAAATGTTGTTGTAGCTGTAGGAGTCGCTGTTATAGTAGCCCCTGTGCTTGGGCTCACCTCAGAAACGGGTGACCAGGAATAACTTACTCCTCCTCCGGCAGTTAAATTGACACCTGTACCTTCACAAACAGTATAAAATCTAGGGCTGACAGTAATTCTTGGAGTGGTGCCTACATTTACAGTAACAGTAGCAGTATTTACACAACCTGCTGCATCTGTTCCTGTCACAGTATATGTGGTTGTGGCAAGGGGTCTTGCTGATACAGTTGCTCCTGTTGTCTGACTTAATCCAATACTTGGGCTCCAGGAATAAGTATTTGCCCCGCTTGCTACAAGTTTTGCGGAATTGGGAGGGCATATTGTAGTAGAAGGAGATACCGTAACATCGGGCAGAGGATTTACAGTAACAGTTACAAACGCTGTACTGGCACAATTTGTAACAGTATATGTAGTTGTAGTAGATGGAGCAGCAATAACAGTAGCTCCTGTTGTAGCGCTCAATCCAGTTGCCGGACTCCAGGTATAGCTAGTTCCGGTCGCACCCCCGGTTGCCGTAAGAGTTGAAGTGCCATTTGGACATATTGAAGGGGGTGCCGCTGAAGCAGTTATAGTATTTGTATTGACAGCATATAATGAAATATTATCGAGGCCAAAGTCAAAGCCTGTACTGTTAGCTCCCCCAGTTGCAGAAACTGAAATAGTAACAAAGCCTGTGCCAGCAGGGGAAGGTGTCAAACATGCAGAAACCTGTACCCAACTTGAATATCCATTAGAAGATTGAATCTGATCTGAAAAGAATGGACTAGTTGTACAACCTATACAGTTCATTGAAACTGTAGCACCAGGATTAGATGGATCTACATCCAGATCTTCTATCCATGCTGAAAAAAGATAAGTAGCTCCAGGAGTTAAACCTGATAAATTTTCTTCCCATGGTATGCAACCCCAAGATGTACCAGAAATTCCAGTATTAATTACCGGGCTCACGGCACAAGGTGAAGAAGTACATTCATTGCAATAATTAGAAGGGCAATCAACACCCATAAACCAACTACCATGTTCTGCTGAATTGTTATAAAATGTGCTAGGTCCCATGCTGGTACCTACAATATATACATCTGTCCAATCGGGTCCATTACAGCCGAGAAGTGGTGACGCAAAGGTACCTTTATTCCAACGGGTATTAGGCGAAATAATACAATAACCACTATAAGGGTCGACAGTGCCACTGAAATCAGTAGAATTAATTTGATATGAAGTTCCTGAACTCCAGGAAGGTTGCATTTCAAAATCTCCATTGCATATCAGTGGTGGCCCATAAGTACAACTTGAAGTAGCACATGGAACAGGAATTACAGAACGTGGCAGAAATCTTCGTGATAAACCAAAATAACTTGGATGATTTGCTAATGCTGTTGGATAACAAGTTACCTTAATATAATATGTGTTGCCTATTATTAAATTTAAAGGCTGGATACCCGGTAAGGAATCAATGGAGTCAAGATGATTATTAACAGATACATTCATAATTGAAAGATTGCCGCATGACCCGCTATATAAAGCAAGTGAATCTAAATGAACAAATGGTGTATCATTCGCCGAAACTGGCTGTGTAACTTCAATTAACATTTTTGTGGAATCAGCGACAAATGAAAACCATAATGCGTTTTCACAAGAGTTGAATGAATAATCAGTATCTAGATGTTTATTTGACAAAGCAATTGCATTTGAACAATCTGATGTAATGGCATTAACGGTTATAGTTTGCAAAGCGCTGCCGCTGCAACCATCACCCAATGTGGCAGTTACCGAATAGGTAGTGGTAACCGTAGGGCTAACGGTAATATTTTCTGTTGTTTCACCATCGCTCCACAAATATGTAATTGACGGGATACCACCATTCTTTGAGTTATCGCTAAGGGTAACCGAACTACCCGCACATATAGCAGTAGCCGAAGCAGCAATACTTATTACGGGCGCAGAGTTTACGGTAATGGTTTGCGAAGCGCTGCCGCTGCAACCATCACCCAATGTAGCAGTTACCGAATAGGTAGTGGTAACCGAGGGGCTAACCGTAATATCTTCTGTTGTTTCCCCATCGCTCCACAAATAGCTTATTGAGGGACCCTGTCTTTCCAGTACGGCAGAATCTGAAAGGGTAACCGAACTGCCCGCACATATAGTGGTAGAAGAAGCAGCAATACTTATTACGGGTGCAGAGTTTACAGTAATAGTTTGCGAGGCCGTGCCGCTGCAACCATATCCACTTGTGGCTGTTACTGAATAGGTTGTAGTTATTGCAGGGCTAACTGTAATAGTATCGGTGGTAGCGCCTGTACTCCATAAATAGCTATTAATTGATTCTGTTTTAACTGCCTTAGCATCGCTGAGAGTAACTGAATTACCTGTACAAATAGTAGTTGCCGAAGCAGTAATACTTATTACCGGATTAGGATTTACAGTAATAGTTTGAGATGCAGTAGCATTGCAACCGTTTCCGGCAGTAGCTGTTACCGAGTAGGTAGTGGTTGTAGTTGGGCTTACCGTAATGGTATCGGTAGTGGCTCCGGTGCTCCAAATAGGGTCAGCTTTAGATACCCTGGTTGCCTGGCTGACAATGGCAATAAGAGTCACCGGGCTGCCTGAGCATATAGTATCGGAAGATGCCAAAATACTTACTGAAATAAGGGGGCTTATAGTAATAGTTTGCGAGGCTGTGCTGCTGCAACCATTAGCATCGGTGCCAACCAACGAATAGGTAGTAGTAGAGTTAGGGCTGACAACAATAGTATCTGTAGTTTCCCCATCGCTCCATAAATATGAAGTGGCAGAAAGTAGTCGTGCCGGTAAGGTGCTATCAGTAATATTTGCAATAAGGGTAACCGGGTTGCCGGGGCAAATAACTGTATCTGAAGCAGAAATACTTACTACAGGGCCAGTAACATTAATAGTTTGCGAAGCGGAATATGCACAGCCGTTGGTATCGGTACCCGATACCGAATAGGTAATGGTTGCAGCAGGTGAAACTACAATAGTATCTGTTGTTTCTCCATCGCTCCATAAATAGGTTGCAGGCGGGTCTTTAGGCCTGGGACCTTGATGGGGTGGCGGCCCTGAACCCCTTTGTGGTGCAGGAACGCTATCGGTTAAGTTTGCTATAAGTGTAACCGGGCTGCCTGCACAAATTGAAGTGGCTGAAGCCAGGATAGTTGTGGTAGGTATTGTTACATTAATAATTTGCGATGCGCTGTTGCTGCATCCGAATGCATCAGCGCCAACTAAGGAATAGATAGTAGTAGTTATCGGGCTTACAATAATAGTATCGGTAATTGCTCCGGTGCTCCATAAATAAGTGGGGTCAGCTCTTTTTTTGACCGGCGCACGCGCAATACTATCCATTACAGAAGCAATAAGTGTAACCGGGCTACCCGGACAAACAGAAAAAATTGAATCTAAAATATTTACCATAGGGTTGAAGACAGCAATTGTTTGCGTGGCAGTATCGGAGTTACCGAGTGAATCGGTAATTATTAAAGTATAGATAGTGGTGATACGGGGGCTCACAATAATGGTATCTGTGGTTTCACCGTCGCTCCATGAGTACATAGTTGCGGCTCCGGTTGCAATAAGCGTATCTGCACTGCCCGCGCATATTGAATCATGCGATGCGGTTATTGTCAAAGCAGGCTGTGCAAAAGAAAGTGTAACTTGAAAAAGGCAGAGTGAAAAGAGCAAAACGATTCTTTTCGCGGGGTTAGTGATGGTTTTCATGGTGTAGTTTTTTAGTGATATTATATTTTATGAGCAGTATTTCAAATTCAGGTGGCTAACGTATGGAGGAAATAAAATAAATGCAAGTATTTTCATGAATATTTTCCCTATTGGAAAATAATGTCATTTTAGCGTAACCTGGAAATAGTATTTTGCGTAAAAAATCAAATTATAATTAAAAGAGCCCCGCAAAAATTGCGGGGCTCTTTTTTTATTTCAGTCAATATCGAAATACTTATGCTGCCTTTCCAAAATTAAAACGATTTGTTACCTCTTTTAATTTGTCTAATCCCTTCTTTATATCCTTTTCGTCTATTCCTATATATCGCCTTGTAATTTCAGTGCTGCTATGACCAAGTATCTTGCTAATAGTAAGTAATTCAACACCCTTTTTATATAATATAGTAGCACAACTTCGGCGCATGGTGTGCGTACCAACTTTTTTATCTATACCGGCTCTCTTGCACCATATTTGAAGATGTTCTCTTACTGTTTGACAATCCAATGGAATAGCAGTAAATATTTTACCATTTCGAACATTATCCCCAGCTACCCAATTCATTAATTCCTTACTTATAAAGGAAGGCAAAACCTTATCAGTCTTTTCCTGTTTTAATACTATTTTATACTGGCCATCTTCAAAAATTATTTGTTCCCAGGCCATGTCTCTTACATCGCCCCAACGCTGCCCACAAGCAAATTGCAGCATAAGGGCCTTGCATATTTCTGTTTTCTCATAAGGGGTACTTTGTAATCTTATTATTTCTTCCTCTGTTAAAGTTATAGGTACTTTAATATCTTTACCAATAGCGGGTATATCTTTATTGTTATACGCTGTATATGAAATATACCCTTTACGTTGTGCACGGTTAGCATACCTCATTATAATGGTCAGGTAACCGTCACATGTTCCTCTTTCCATTTGTTTATACTCTTTCCCATCCGGTGTTTTTCTACAATTATTTTGGGCCTCATTTAAAAGCCATTCACGGAATAATAGCAGGTATTTTTCATTGATAAAAGAAAAGGGTATTTCATCCCTTTTGGCAAATTGACGGAACTTTTGAAGTGCAGAACTTGGGCTTTTTTTGCTTTGTTTTTTATCTATTTTAAGTATTTCTTCTTCACAAAAGGCTGTAAACGAGTTTATTTCTTCTTTTTTTGCAACGTATTTATAATTAATACACTTCCCTATGGCATCCTGTTTAATACTTGCATCAGTAATAGGATTTCCGGTAAAATATATACCTAAAAACTCCAAATGCCTTTTTTGAGTTTCCTTAATATAAATTTCCAGAAAAAGACTTTCAGGGTTCAGGCCATTTTTACGGCCTTTTAAAAATACTGTTCCAAATGTGGTTTTATGTTTATAAATTAGTGTGTTTTCCATAATAATTGGGTGTTAATAAATAATTCTAAAACAAATATCTTTTTAAATTAGTGGTCGCAAAAGATGGTCGCAAAAAGGGGAAAAATGCAGAATAATTGATGCAAAAGAAAAAGATGCAATAAATTAGTCAGAAGTGCTAAAACATAGAACTGATATGGCTTTCGCAAGTATTCGCAAAATAAATATTTGCCGCCTTTTGCGGGAACAGTATTATGTTGTTATTATCAATGGAATTCAGGAGATTTTCTGACATAGTTTTGCTTATACCATAGCATTTGACCCTCTGAAGCAGAGTTTCTCTAGCTTCAGGGTCAAATCTCAATCTGTCTGGGTATAAACTACCTGTTATGCCTGGAAATCAAGGATGAAGATATTTTGGCAGTTTCTTCTACCTTTGCACACTATTTACCGGGAAAATCCGTTATTATTAGTTTAACTGTTTATCATTGACCCAGATTTGTAAAATATTTTTAAAAGCAGCCGCGAAGGTTGCCCCTACTGTTGCATGGCTGATGCTGCTTGTGCTGTTACATTCATGTACAACCGAGAAGAACACCTGGCTTGTAAGGAAGTTCCATACTACCTGCACCCATTTTAACGGTTATTTCTGGGGCAAACTATCATACCAGGAAGGGATTGATAAGCTGAACACAACGCATAAAGACGACTACTCTGATGTTTTACCCGTTTATGTATATGCCGAATCAACGGAGGCGCAAAGCATATACCCGCAGATGGACAGGGCCATAAAGAAGTGCCAGACGATGATAGAAAACCACACTATTACCGACAAACAAAAACACGAGATTGCCGATGCCAACCGCTATACCAAGTACTGTTACCTGCTTATGGCGCAGGCCAATCTGTATAAAAACGAGTATATTACCTGTATTGACCAGCTTGATTACACATCGAGGGAATATAAGAAGACCACCGTGAAATATGACGCCATGATATGGCAGGCTCGTGCCTTTAACCAGATGGGCGCGGTATCTAAGTCAGAGGACCTGATTGACTACTTAAAAAGCAGTACAAGTGTGCCTAAAAAGTTATATCCCCAGTTGTATGCCGTTATAGCCGATTATTACGAACGCACAGGCGATTGGGATAATGTTGCTAAGTGGCTTGATAAAGCAGTAGAATCAGAACCCCAGAAGCCGGTGCGTGCGCGCTATTACTTTATATTGGGCCAGCTTGCCATGAAAAGAGGCGAGAATGCCAAAGCCTACGAATACTTTACCAAAACCTTGAAAAACAAGCCTCTTCCCGAACTGGAATTTGAAGCTACCATTTTCAGGGCTATGCTTTTTATGGGCGGAGATAAAGAAAACCAGCGGGTAAAAAAAGAACTGGTAAAAATGCTCAAGCCTACCAAGTATCTTGATTACAGGGACCAGATATATTATGCCCTGGCAAAGATTGCTGCAAAAGAAGGAGACACAGACCTTTTTATACAAGACCTTAACAAATCGGTACGCGCCAGCACCACCAACCAGTTGCAAAAGGCAATTTCGTTTCTTACCTTGGCTGATTACAACTTTGATAAGGAGGAATATGTGCGGTCAAAAAAATATTTCGACAGCACATTAATCTCACTGCCTAAAAAATTCCGGGGGCGCGACTCCATTGTAGCAAAAAAAGAAAACCTGTCGAGGCTGGTTACTTACCTTGATATTATTGCATTCCAGGACAGTGTTCAGCGCCTGGCCCATATGGATAGAAAAGACCTCGATAAATATATTGACGACCTTATATCCAATGAAAAAAAGGCTGAAGCGGACAGGAAAAAGCAAAAAGAACAGGAAGCGAGGGATTCGGCAAACCAGAACAATAACCAGCCTACTGTTGCCGCCGCCAACGGTAAATGGTATTTTTATAACCCGGCCTCGCTGCAGCAGGGCCTTACTGAATTTGCCCAAAAATGGGGCAACCGGCCTTTGGAAGATGACTGGCGAAGAAGCCATAAAGCTGTGAATGCAAATAATATCGGGCAGCAGGTGGCTGAGGCAACTGCCACCGACACCTCAAAAACAAAAAAGGGAAAAGCGGGAAGAGATTCCCTGACGAACAAGCACAGCCGGGCTTTTTACTTAAAAGACATTCCGCTTACCGATGCCAAAATGAAAAAGTCAGTAGACAGCCTTATTGACGCATACTATAACGCCGGGGCCATATATAAGGAATATCTTCACAACTACCGGAAATCATCTGCCGATTTCGAAGAGCTTTTGAAACGCTTCCCCGATAATAAATACAAACTGATTGTTTACTATGAATTATACCGCATATATAAAGACATGCACAACGATGAACGGATGAATTATTATAAAGACCTTTTGCTGACCAAATATCCCGATACACAATACGCTCTTTTAATAAAGGACCCTGAAAAATATGCCCGCAACAGGGAAGCAAACAGGCAGGAAATGCTCAGGCTTTATAGCGCCACCATGCAGGCATATAACAGTGAAAATTACGTCCAGGTATTGAGCAATTGCCAGCAGGCCGATTCCCTGTTCCCGCAAAGTGAGCTTACACCGAAATTTGATTTCCTGCGGGCCATAGCTACAGGCGCGGCACAAGGGCTAGATGCTTATAAAAATGCCCTGACCCGCATTACTATCCTTTACCCCAAAGATTCGGTAAAATTTCTGGCGCAATCTATTCTCGATTATCTTAACAGAAAACCAAAAACCATTGCAGTGCAGGATACCACCACAGTTGTTTATAGTCAGTCACCCGACAGCATTTATTTCTGGGTTATACTGGTAGATAATAAAGAATCATCCAAAATAAGCGGCATCCTGGCAGGCCTAACCGATATGAATGGTAAAACATTCAGCCAGGATGCCCTGCAGTCAGATGAAATATTCCTTAATCCCACACAGATTGCAATTATCATGAAAAGTTTTACCAGCCTCGAAAAAGTAAAAAACTATTACCAGTACCTTAATGGCAACCCTGACATTTTCAGGGCTTTGTCATCTGACTCTTACCAGACATTTTATATTTCACGACAGAATTCCCATATTATGTTCAGCCATAGAAAAGCCGATGAATACCTGCAATTTTTCAGGGAAAAACTCCTGTAATTAAAAGTGTCCCCCAATCAAAATAAAATAGTATTTTTGCAAAGTTTTTTATAAAAAAGTGAGAATAAAGGATACACAATGCATAATTTCGCTTGCCTCCCTTAAAAACGGGGAGCATAGCTTTCTTTTTACCATAGACGGGGAACTGTTTCAGGAGAATCATTTTGAAGACATACATGAAGCTGATTTAAAGGCTATTATAACATTCAATAAGAACTCCCCTATTTTAATGTTTAATTTTACCGTTGAGGGGACAGTGACAGTTACCTGCGACCGTTGCGGAGATGATTTTAAAATGCCTACAAAAATTGAGCGCCAGCTTGTTGTAAAAACCGAGTGCAAAACGCACCAGGAAGAGGATGATATGGTATCATTGGCTACCGGGGAAAAAGATATAGATATAGCGCCGTTTGTATATCAATTTGTGGTGCTTTCATTGCCTATGCAGCGGATTCATGCTAACGATAAAAACGGGAAAAGCGAGTGCAACAGTGAAATAATAAACAAGCTTAAGCGCCTCGAAGTAAAAAAGAGCAACGAAGAAAAGTATATTACCAATGGTAATATGCGTTCTTCTCATACAGAAAAACCAACAAACAATTAATTAAAACCAAATAACTATGCCACATCCCAAACGAAGACACTCGAAAAGCCGTGGAAGAAAACGCAGGACCAACTATAAAGCGGTTGCATCAACATTATCAACCTGCAGCAATTGCGGAGCTCCTGTTCTAAGCCATCGTGTATGCCCGGAGTGTGGGTTTTACAAAGGAAAGAAGGCTGTAGAAAAGAGCGTATCCGCCTAACCAGCGACCTTAATGGCATCATTGAGCTTAATTTTTAGCCGGTGAGAATAGGGTTGGATATAATGGGTGGCGATTATGCCCCTAAAACAATTGTTGAGGGCGCTATATTGGCATTCCGCAATCTTCCTTCAAGTGTAAGGCTTGTACTTATCGGTGACCGTGATAAGATTATTCCCATACTTCATGAACATAAGGTTAATGAAAAGGATTTTGACATTGTTCATACTACCGAAGTAATTGAAATGGCGGAACCTCCGCATAAAGCCATAACCCAAAAGCCTCATTCAAGCATTGGCATCGGGTTTCATTTGCTGAAAAACAAAGAATTGGATGCCTTTGCCGGCAATGGAAATACGGGAGCAATGATGGTGGGAGCACTGTATAGCGTTAAAGCTATTGAAGGCGTTCAGCGCCCCTGCATCGCTACCATTCTGCCAAAAGAAGACGGCGGCGTCGGCATTATACTTGATGTAGGCACCAATGCCGATTGCAGGCCCGATGTGCTTTGCCAGTTTGCCATATTGGGTTCCATATATTCAAAGTACATTTACAAAATTGAAAACCCGAAGGTTGCCTTGCTTAATATTGGCGAAGAAGAAGAAAAAGGCAACCTGGTTGCCCAGGCTACCTACCAAATGCTAAAAGAGATGAAGCAGATAAACTTCGTTGGTAATATTGAATCGAGGTATATTTTCGACAGCAATTCTGCCGATGTTGTTGTTTGCGAAGGATTTGTGGGGAATATAGTTTTGAAGGAAGCAGAGGGTGTATACAGGCTTATAAAGAAGAGGAAAATATCGGATTCTTTTTTCGACAGGTTTAATTACGAGATTTACGGCGGCACTCCTATACTGGGTATTAATTCTACTGTTGTTATAGGCCACGGCATTTCAAATGAGGTGGCAACAAAAAACATGATACTGCTTACCAGGGAAATAGTTGAAGCGGGAGTTGCCGAAAAAATAAAAAAAGCTTTTAATCCATAGTGCCTATGCCAGTTACTGCTGCAATTACCGCTGTTGAAGGTTATGTTCCTGAATATGTGTTAACCAATCAGGAGCTTTCCCAAATGGTGGATACGAACGATGAGTGGATAATGTCCCGGACAGGAATAAAAGAGAGAAGGATACTGAAAGGAAAGGAACAGGGAGCGTCGGTTATGGCTATTGAAGCGGTAAAGCGCCTTTGCAAAAAAAGAGGAATATCGCCCGAAGAGATTGAATTGCTTATACTGGCTACCGTAACCGGCGATTATATATTCCCGGCTACAGCCAATATAGTTTGTGATAAGGTTGGGGCAAAAAATGCCTGGAGTTACGACATTAATGCCGCATGTTCAGGCCTTATTTATGCGCTAACAACAGGGGCACAGTTTATACAATCAGGAGCGCATAAGAAAGTAGTTGTAGTGGGCGCAGATAAAATGTCCTCTATTATTGATTATACCGACCGTTCTACCTGTGTTATTTTTGGCGACGGAGCTGGAGCAATGTTGCTTGAACCCAATACCGAGGGCATGGGTATTCTTGATTATAAGCACAGGGTTGACGGTTCGGGGAGGGTGCACTTGTATCAAAAAGCAGGTGGCTCGGTTAAATCGCCCAGCATAGAAACTGTGGAAAAGAAGGAGCATTTTGTTTACCAGGAAGGGCAAGCGGTATTTAAGGTTGCTGTAAAACAAATGGCTGACGTATCGGTAGAGATGATGAAAAGAAACAACCTGAAAGCAGATGACGTAGCATGGCTGGTCCCACACCAGGCCAATAAACGCATTATCGAAGCAGTTGCCAGCAGGATGGAATTGCCCGCAAGCAAAGTAATGCTGAACATACAGAAATACGGGAACACCACCTCAGGCACTATTCCTTTATGTTTGTGGGAATATGAAAAACAATTAAAAAAAGGCGATAACCTCATACTCTCCGCTTTTGGCGGCGGCTTTACATGGGGAGCTATTTACCTGAAATGGGCAATTAACAGCTAATTGCTTCAATTATTTATATTTGCCATTAAGAACTCTTAAACGACCCAGTTATGAACATTAAAGAAGTAGAAGAACTCATTCGTTTTGTTTCCAAAGCCAATGTTACCGAGGTTGAACTGGAGACGAAAGAAATCAAGCTGATTATTAAAACATCCAAAGCAGGTACGGAACAACATGTACAGGTCCCTGTTGTGGTTACTTCCGCTCCGGCTGCCGTAAATACAGTTGCCGCTATACCGGTTCCGGCCCCGGCTGCCCCACCAGCCCAGGTTATCGAAACGCCCGCTGCAACGGAAGAATCAAAATATGTAACGGTGAAATCTCCTATGATAGGAACTTTCTACCGTTCTCCTTCGCCCGATAAGCCGCCATTTGTAAATGTGGGCGATAAAATTGAAAAAGGAAAAGTAATCTGCATAATAGAGGCTATGAAGCTATTCAACGAAATAGAAGCCGAAATATCGGGTACACTTGTGAAGGTGCTTGCAAATGACGCGTCTCCCGTTGAATATGACCAGCCTTTATTGCTCATTGACCCCAGTTAACCGTGACAAGTAAAATCAAGGTTACAGCCTTCCGCAAGGATGGTTCTTTAAAATCGAATAAAGAAATGTTTAAAAAAATACTTATTGCGAACAGGGGAGAGATTGCCATGCGTGTCATCCGTACCTGCAAGGAAATGGGAATAAAATCAGTAGCCGTATATTCTACTGCCGATAAAGACAGCCTGCATGTGCGCTTTGCCGATGAGGCTGTATGCATAGGCCCTCCGCCCAGCAAAGATTCCTATCTGAATATACCCAGTATTATTTCCGCCGCCGAAATAACCAACTCTGACGCCATTCATCCCGGGTATGGATTTCTTTCGGAGAATGCCAAATTTTCGCATATATGCGAAGAACACAAAATTAAGTTTATAGGCGCGTCTCCTGCGATGATTGAGGCTATGGGTGACAAATCAACTGCCAAGGAAACCATGAAAAAAGCGGGTGTGCCTGTAGTTCCCGGGTCTGATGGTCTGCTGAAAGACCTTGATGACGCTAAAAAAATAGCGAGGAAAATAGGTTACCCTGTAATGATGAAAGCCACTGCGGGCGGTGGTGGAAAAGGTATGCGCGTTATAAGGGATGAAAAAGAAATAGAACATGCATGGGAATCGGCGCGCCAGGAGGCTGCTGCGTCCTTTGGGAATGACGGTATGTACATGGAGAAATTCCTTGAAGAACCGCGCCATATAGAGATACAGATTGCAGGCGACCAGTACGGCGAGGTTTGCCATCTTTCGGAAAGAGATTGCTCCATACAACGCAGGCACCAGAAATTAGTGGAAGAAACCCCATCCCCTTTTATGACGGAGAAACTCCGCGATAAAATGGGTAAGGCTGCCATAAAAGCGGGTGAGGCAGTTAACTACGAAGGTGTGGGTACCGTGGAATTTCTTGTTGACAAGCACCGCAACTTCTACTTTATGGAGATGAATACCCGCATACAGGTTGAGCATCCCATTACGGAAGAGGTAATTAACTATGACCTTATTGCCGAGCAGATAAAGATTGCTGCCGGGGTTAAAATATCCGGCAAGAATTATTTCCCCCAGCTTCATGCTATGGAATGCCGCATAAATGCTGAAGACCCGGCAAACAACTTCAGGCCAAGCCCGGGTAAAATATTGAACTTCCACGTACCCGGCGGGCATGGAATACGCGTAGATACGCATGTTTATGCAGGTTATGTAATTCCGCCAAATTACGACTCAATGATAGCCAAGCTCATTACTGTTGCCCAATCAAGAGATGAGGTGATAGCTAAAATGAAGCGGGCACTTGAAGAGTTTGTAATTGAAGGTATTAAGACAACCATACCTTTCCATTTAAAGCTGATGGAAAACAAAAGATTCCAGAAAGGAGATTATAATACCCATTTCCTTGAGGAAGAGAAGCTGTTTTAATTACCTGCTTATAGCTAATAGCTATTGGCCAATGGCTGTATTTAGTATTCTTCACTATGGATATAACGTATAAAACAGCCTGCGGTATTATCGCCTCTGTCATTGGTACAGGCAGTTTTGTTCCTTACATAAAGGATATCTACAAAAAGAAAACCAGGCCTCATATATATAGCTGGCTTATATGGACTATATTGCAGGTAACAGGCGTTATTGCCATGTATGCCAATGGCGCGGGCATAGGAATACTGGCACTGGCTACAGGCGCCATACTTTGCGGCTACACTTGTGTACTGTGCATTAAATATGGAACAAAGAACATCACCAGCTTCGATACTATTTGTCTTATAGGCGCCCTGGGCTCAATAGCTGTCTATATTTTTATGAAGAACCCTTTGCTGTCTATCATCCTTATTTCAGCAATTGATTTTGTAGGCTTCCTCCCTACCCTTCGTAAATCTTATATAGAGCCCTATTCTGAAACCATAACTATGTATGCTTTCTTTTCATTATCCGGTGTCTTTACCATGCTTGCCTTATCAAGCTATTCAGTAATTACCGCGCTTTATCCTATTACCTTAATTATTATAAATATTATTGCTACAGTGGTGCTCTATATAAGAAGGAAAAGCTCATCCCCTGCCCTTCACAAAGGGAAGGGGGAATAAAAAACTTTGGTAAGCACAAGTCCTTCCCTTTGGGAAGGATTCAGGATAGGCCTCTTTCTTTCTCTGCCTTTAAAGCCCTTATCATTTCCGGAAAATTCTGCCTCTTTACCATTGCATTAACAATCTGGGCAATGCGTTTGGCTTTGGTAGCATCGGTTTTGGCGCTTTCAATCCATTTTGAAAAATAGTTTTGCTGCGACTTTGGCTGGCTCTGAAAAAACTCCAGCGCGCCGGGCTCTTCAGCAAGGCACTCAATCAGGTCAGCATCATGGGTTAACTCCCTGTCATCCGCCTCTAAAGACACTTTCACCGTATCTCCATTCCGCTTGCGGATGCCTTTCCTTATTGCTGCATTGAGGGGCATAATAAAATCGCCATTGCCCATTGGCATTATGGCAACTTGTTCAATGGAGAAACTATCAAGCCTGCCTTTTACCCTGTATATTTTCTTTGTACCGGGCTTTATTTTATTGGCAATAGCGGCTGAGACTTCAATATAAGTCCAGCCGGTTTTTTCACCCTGCTCTTTAAACTTCAATATTTTAGTGGTATAAGTTACCATGTAATTGGGTCTCCCATTCATGGAGATTCAAAGGAGCCTCCTATGCTTCTACCTTGCCCTGTTTTTCTTTATGAAAAGCCTTTCTCGGCTTCAGGCCAAGTTCCTCAAACATCTTCTTATCCTCGTTTACATCGGGGTTTGGAGTTGTCAAAAGCTTTTCGCCCATAAATATAGAGTTGGCCCCTGCCATAAAGCAAAAAGCCTGGGTTTCCTTATTCATTTCTCCCCTGCCGGCAGAAAGACGCACTACCGAGTCCGCCATTACTATGCGTGTAGTGGCAATCATCCGTATCATCTCCCAGGATTCTATTTGAGGCATACCGGCAAGAGGAGTGCCTTCCACCGGAACCAGGGCATTAATTGGCACCGACTCAGGGTGAGGATTTAAGTGCGAAAGGGTAAGCAACATTCCGATGCGGTCACTAATTGATTCACCCATTCCTATTATACCACCTGAGCATACGGTAAGCCCTGCCTTACGCACATTATGCAATGTGTTTAGCCTGTCTTCATATTTGCGGGTAGAAATTATGTTCCCGTAATTTTCTTCCGATGTATCTACATTATGGTTATAAGCATATAAGCCTGCATCAGCCAGTTTCAGCGCCTGCTCTTCAGTAACCATACCCAGTGTGGCGCAGACTTCCATGCCTTTGGCATTTACTGCTTTCACCATTTCAAGCACCTGGTCAAAATCTTTATTGTTCCTTACTTCTCTCCATGCAGCGCCCATACACAAGCGCGATGCGCCCATAGTCTTAGCCTGGTCGGCAATACCGCTTACTTCATCCACGCCCATTAACTTATGTACTTTAACTTCGGTCTGGTGGCTTGCAGACTGGGGACAATAAGCGCAATCTTCAGGACAGCCTCCGGTTTTTATAGAAATTAGCGAGCTAATCTGAACCTCTGATGGATTATGGTACTTGCGGTGTAAACTTGCCGCACGGAAAACAAGTTCCAGCAAGGGCGTATTATATATCTCTGCTATTTCATCTTTGGTCCAGTTGTAACGTATGTCGTTCATGGCTATCAATTTATAATAGTAACAAAAGTAAGAAAATTAAAATAGTGGTCAGTAATCAGTAGTCAGTGGTCAGTTGAACGAAGTGAAATCCTGTAACTCTCCGGATAGTTAGTCTTAATTTGTAATTCAAAACATTACCGGCGCTGATTTTCAAGATAGAAGTAGTTGGAATCCAAATACAATTCTGCGAGGCGAAACAAAATAATTCTTTTCCAAAAAACAGAAATGCTTTTTGAAATGCAAAAAAATCGTAGCTTTCGCCTTTATTACCAAATGTAACAGGCAATAGATTATGAGAACTACTTATACCAAACTTGCAGGAAGAATAACTATAACCGCTGTATGCCTGATATTTTCAGGAATCGCGGCGTATTCACAAAATCAACCCGGTACCGATACAATAAAAGGGATTCCCTATTTTATCAAAATTGGCGAGGGTACCGGTGGCGTGAAATTAGGTATCTCCACTGTTGACGATGTGCAAAAGCTTTTTGGCGAGTGCAAAATCCACAGAGAAAAATCGAAACGCGATGGCAAGATATACAGCGACAGAGCATTGTTTTATAAGAAAAATGGACTTAAATTTTTTGCATTGGATAATCCTGTCGATATTATTTACTCCATTGAAGTATCTATGAAAGGGGCCAGAACAGAAAAAGATATTGTGATTGGCACAAGCACCCAGGATGATGTATTAAAAACTTACGGCGAACCATCATATCGTTCGCCTGAAAGCCTCGAATATGATGGGCTTGGTGTGGTATTTCAATTCAATAACGGATTACTGGTAAAGGTTTTGCTGACCACCAAAAAATAATTTTCGTTATTTCCATGAAAGCGGTTACCGTAAGCCCTGTTATTCACGAAAGCTGGAAGGAAGTGCTTGCTGATGAATTTGCTAAACCTTATTTTGCTCAATTAAAACAATTCCTGGTAGAAGAGCGGAAGAAATATACTATCTACCCTCCCGGCAAACTGATTTTTTCAGCTTTTAATCATACCCATTTTGATAATGTTAAAGTGGTAATATTGGGACAAGACCCCTATCATGGCCCCGGGCAGGCAAATGGCCTTTGCTTTTCAGTAAGCGATGGAATAGCCATGCCGCCATCATTACAGAATATTTTTAAAGAGATTCAAAGTGACCTCGGCTATCCAATGCCTGTATCAGGTAACCTTGAACGCTGGGCTGACCAGGGAGTACTGCTTCTTAACGCCATGCTTACCGTCAGGGCCAATGAACCCGGTTCACACCAGGGGAAAGGATGGGAGACATTTACCGACAGCGTAATTCAGCACATATCGAAACTAAAAGAAGGAGTAATCTTTTTGCTTTGGGGTAAATATGCGCAGGCCAAAGAAAAACTTATTGACTCCAGCAAACATTATATATTGAAAGCGGCCCATCCTTCGCCATTCTCCGCTTATAATGGATTTATGGGCTGCAAGCATTTTTCAAAAGCCAATGAATTACTTCGCCAACAGGGCAAGAAAGAGATTGATTGGCATTGAGAAGTAGCTATATGACAGAAGTCATATTTTCATTACTCGGTTAATTCTTACTTTTGCCCAGCTTTTAAGCAGATAAATGAAGCGCATTTTATCAATAATAGTATTGCTTGCCTTTATAATTGTCAATTACAGTAAGGTATTTATTGTAGTGCATTATGAATTGAATAAAAAGCAATTGACCGAACAGTTCTGTATAAACAAGGATAAGCCCCAGATGCATTGCTGCGCCAAGTGCTTGCTTAAAAAGAAACTGGCAGAAGATGATGCTAAAAAAAATTCTCCCGCGCTTCCTGATGTAAAAAACGATATACAGTTATTTGGTTCTCCCCTATCTGTTCAGATAAATAATAGTGTGAACGAAGGCATTAATATGCAATCTTCTTATTCTCAAATACTGCTTCCCGGAGTTCAATCTTCGGTTTTCCACCCTCCCTGTGCATAATCATATCAAAGGGAAATAGATTTTCGATTAACGAATAACGATATCAGATTTCAGAAGTTTTTGATTTACTATGTAAATCATAATTAGTTAATCGTTACTCGCTATTCTACTCATTAATAAGAATTTATAAAAAGCATTTTAATTAATAATTGCCCCGCAATACTGCGGGATTATAATTATGAATATGAAAAACCTCATTATAATAATAGCATCTTTATTGATATTTACTAATATTACAATAGCGCAATCTTTAACCGGTACTGTAGTTGACTCCGTCGGAGGCCAACCGATACCGGGCGCGGTGGTCTATTTTCCTGAACTTAAAATAGGAACCACTACCGATGCACAGGGAAATTTTAAAATGACTTCCATGCCAAACGGTACCTATGAAATGGAAGTGAAAATTCTGGGATATGCCACACAGACTAAACAGGTTACTATTAAGAGTAATTGCACCTGCTGCAGTAATTGTAAAATGTGCTCTTCCAGTTGTTCAGCCAATGAGGTGGTGATTACGGCGCTTGGCAACGTTACCAATACGCAGCGTTCCCCAACTCCTGTTAGTATTGTGACACATGATATGATGCTGCAAAGTTCCTATAACACAGTTATTGACGCTATATCTACTCAGCCCGGCGTGAATATGACCACCGAAGGGGTTGGTACAACCAAACCCCAGATTAACGGACTGGGCTTTGACCGTGTGCTGGTTCTGACAGATGGGTTGAGGGAGGAGGATTTTCAATGGGGAGATGACCATGGTATCTTAATAGACCCGTACGCAATTTATGATGCTGAGATAATAAGGGGCCCTGCTTCTTTACAATATGGTGCAAGCGCCGAAGCCGGGGTTATCAGTTTCAAAACCGAGCCCTTTGCTGAAAACGGAACTATACAAGGCAGTGTACTTACAGAGTATCAAACAAACAATGGTTATATTGGTACATCAGAAGATATCGGGGGAAATCATAACGGATTTGTCTGGGATTTGCGTGCAAGTAATGAAGAGGCCCATGATTATTGGGATCCTAAAGACGGGTATGTGTGGGGCACAGCCTGGAGGCAGGATAATGGGCGGTTAACCCTTGGCCTGATTAAACCGTGGGGCTATAGCCGAATATCGGTCAGCCTGCTGGAAAGACGCATAGAGGTGCCCGATGGTAACCGTGACAGCACCGGTCGTTTTATATATGATGCTCCGCAAAACGGACAGCTTTATCCGGGTACCAGCAATTTCCTGGCTTACAACCCTACCATTGCAGGTGACAAGATCCTGGATGAAATACAAACCTGGTGGCAAAACAGTATTAATTTATGGACAGGAAAACTGGGTATTGATGTGGGTTTTACCCAGAGTATCCATCACGATATTGATACCGGCACTGTTGGCGCAGGCAACTTTGAAGTAAAGGATATTCCTTATTCTTTAAAGTACCAGGTAGTTGGAGATAGTTCCGGGCTTAAGCTTACAGCAGGCATTAACGGAACCTATGAGTTTGAGGATAATTACGCTGAGGCCCCGGCACCTTATGTCTCCGATTATGAAATACCGAACTATACCGATTTACAGGCCGGCGCCTATGCCATTCTCGAAAAAGATTATAAGAACCTTACCGTCAGCGGAGGCCTGCGGTATGATTATAATAATTTCATAGGGCAGTCAATGTACCTGCTGAATGCCGGCACACCGGAACAACAAGTGGTTCCTGCTTCAACTCCGAAAGATACGCTGCAATTTGCCGGATTCAACAATACATATTCAGGGGTTTCAGGTAGTATCGGAGCTTCTTACCAATTGCCGGAAAATAACTATTTGAAATTGAATGTGTCAAAAAGTTTCCGCGCCCCTTCTATTGATGAGCTTACCAGCAATGGGGTGAACATTGGAGTAAATGCCTTCCAGGAAGGTAATATAAATCTTAAGGCAGAAGAAGGCTACCAGGTGGACTTTGCTTATGGCAATAATGGCAAGGATGTTAGCTTTGAAGCTGATGGGTTTTACAATATCATAAACGATTTCATTTTCCCTGTCAGGGTACAGTCTAAAGTCAGCGGAGATTCAATGTTGGATGGGGTTCCTTATTACGATTATATAGCTAATAAGGCTATCATTGCAGGGTTTTCGGGATATTTTAATATCCACCCGTCTGATACCCGCTGGCTTGAGATAGATAATAATTTTACCTACGTCTATTCCTATTTCCCCAATCAAACGGATTCAACCCAGCATATCCCCTGGACGCCTGCCCCACGCCTTACAACTGAAATTAAATTTAAGCTGGCAGACAGGAAAACCTCTGTCCTGAGAAACACCTACATAGAATTCGGGATGGCCAAATATTGGGCACAGAATGATATTTACAGCGCTTTGTATAGTGAAATACCTTCTCTCGCATATACCTTATTCAATGCGGGCGTGGGTACAAATTTTGTTGATCCTAAAACAGGCCGTACAATATGTGCTTTTTATATTAATTGTACCAATTTGCTAAATATCGCCTATGCTGACCATTTAAACCTGGCCCAGTATTTCCTTATGTATAATGGAAACCCGGTTACCGTTACTAACCAAAGCCAGGGAATTGATAACATAGGAAGGAACGCAGGCTTTAAACTGCTCTTCCCTATTGGCGGGCACAAGATATCGGATACTGAGAAAGGAATAAGTGAAACTAATTGAATATTCTGAGAAGGGGCTGTAACGGGCTAAAACAGGGGTAAATTGGCCTGAGTTATTAACAAAACGCCCTATTTTTCAACATTTTTCAAAAAAAACCTCAATAAAGTTGGCTATTGACAGGTATTTAGTATATATTCGCCTTAATTAATTAACCGTTTAACCCTTTAAAACCAAATTAAAATGAACAAAGCAGAATTAGTAGACGCAATTGCTTCTGAAGCAAAATTATCAAAAGCTGCTGCAGAAAAAGCTCTCGACTCTTTCGTTAACCAGACAACCAAAGCCCTTAAAGCAGGCCAACGTGTTGCTTTAGTAGGTTTCGGTTCGTTCTCAGTTGCAAAACGTGCAGCTCGTAACGGAAGGAATCCTCAGACAGGAAAAGCCATCAAGATTGCTGCCAAGAAAGTAGCAAAATTCAAAGCTGGCGCTGACCTCGCTGCAAAAGTGAATAAGTAGTCTACTGTTTTTCTTGAACAAAAAAGTCCTGCAAAACTGCGGGACTTTTTTGTTTCAAGACATTCCTTGTTTTATAAAAACCTTATTTGCTTTTTTGGTTCAGAACCTTAATAGAAAAAATGTACAATCCTTCTATTACAACCTTATTACCCTATTCTCAAATTGAAAATAAGGTAATAAGGTTTATTTATCGCTGCAATTATTTTTTTCTACTAAGGTTTCAGAGCCCTGATGCGTATTACTTGTTATTTGTTTTGGCTTTTGTAATTGAACCCTTTTATTTTAGTAAACTTGTAATACTTTATTCCTTCAGATGCACGATTGGGTAACCATAGCGACATTTACATATCCTCACCAGGCAGCTATTCTACAAGGCAAGCTTGAATCGGAAGGAATAGAGTGCTATGTAAAAGATGGAAATACTGTTTCAGCGAACCCATTTTATTCAAATGCAATAGGCGGTGTTAAAATACAAGTGAAAGAAAATGATGTAGAAAGTGCAAATAAAATTGTTAAAGAGTATTATGATAATGTAAATAGTGAAGAAGGTGTATCCATTACAGAAAATGGAACCGAACCAAAGGATGAATTGAAACATGGTAATCAGGAAGAATCATCTTCAGTTAAAATAAAATGCCCTTCCTGTGGCTCAGATGACGTAAATAAAGATAATACACCTTCGCGCTTTAGTTTAATCAGCGTTATTCTACTCGGACTTCCACTACTCTTTCCCGCCAGGAAAAAATACCATTGCTTTAATTGCGGCGCTGATTTTACTCCCCAAAAGGTACATAAATAGCCTGTACTTGCCCTCCCATATATAAGGCTAAAATGGGATGAAATTCTCATTACTTAATACCCAATACTTAATACTACTTTATGTCATTTTAAAAGCTATTTTTGCAGGAAATAAAGTTTACCAGAAAATATGAAGCGGACGATAAAAAAAGTTGCCGTAATTGGTTCAGGTGTAATGGGCTCTCGCATTGCCTGTCATTTTGCCAATATTGGCGTTCAGGCATTACTGCTCGATATAGTTCCCAAAGAACTCAGGGAAGATGAAAAGAAAAAGGGCCTTAACCTGCAGGATAAAGCCGTAAGGAACCGTATTGTAAACGAGGCATTGGCAGGAGCAATTAAGAGCAATCCTTCTCCTATATATGACAAGGCATTCCAGTCACGCATAGTTACGGGTAACCTCGAAGACGATATTGCCGCTGTTTCCACCTGCGACTGGATTATTGAAGTTGTAAGTGAAAATCCTGCCATAAAAAAAATAGTTTTCGACCAATTGGAAAAAGTCCGCAAGCCGGGAACGCTTATTACAAGTAATACTTCTGGCATTCCATTAAATATGCTTGCAAAAGGCAGGAGTGATGATTTTCAGAAGAATTTTTGCGGCACGCACTTTTTCAATCCACCACGCTATTTAAGGCTATTGGAAATAATTCCTACCCCTCAAACCAGTCCTGAAGTTGTTGACTTTTTAATGCATTATGGCGACCTTCATTTAGGCAAAACAACCGTACTTTGTAAAGATACCCCTGCATTTATTGCCAACCGCGTAGGCGTTTACGGAATTATGGCTCTTTTTCATTCGGTTGCCAAAATGGGCCTGACTGTTGAGGAAATAGACAGACTGACCGGCCCGGTTTTAGGCAGGCCAAAGTCGGCCACCTTCCGAACCTGCGATGTGGTTGGGCTCGATACATTGGTAAATGTGGCCAACGGATTAAAGGCAAATGTTCCCAATGATGAGGCAAAGGCTTTATTTGAATTGCCGGCATACGTGGCTAAAATGGCTGAAAGTAAATGGTTGGGCGATAAAACAGGACAAGGTTTTTACAAGAAAGTAAAGAACAAAGACGGTAAGAGCGAGATATTGGTACTTGACTTAAACACGCTGGAATATAAGCCCGGCCAGAAAGTAAAATTTGCTACGCTGGAAGCCGCTAAAATGATAGATTCTCTTACAGGGAGAATGAAAGTATTGGTAAGTGGAAAAGATAAAGCAGGTGATTTTTACCGCGCTTCATTCATCGGCCTGTTCACTTATGTTTCTAACCGCATACCTGAAATTGCAGATGAGCTTTATAAGATAGATGATGCCATGCGCGCCGGTTTTGGCTGGCAGCTTGGCCCTTTTGAAACATGGGATGCCATTGGCGTGCAGGCGGCTATTGAAATGATGGAAAAAGCGGGCAGCAAACCTGCCGCCTGGGTTTATGATATGCTTAAGAAAGGCTGTTCTTCATTTTATAAATCGGAAAACGGAACCCGGAAATATTATGATATAACGTCGGGAGCTTATAAAGTTATACCGGGTACCGAGGCCTTCCTGCTGCTTGATAATTTCAGGCAGAACAAAACCGTTTGGAAAAATGCAGGCGTTACCGTTACCGATATAGGCGATGGAATTATCAATGCAGAATTCCATACCAAAATGAATTCCATCGGAGGCGAAGTAATAGAAGGCGTTAACAAGGCAATTGAGATTGCAGAGAAAGATTTCCGCGGATTGGTAATATCCAATGAGGGTGAAAACTTTTCCGCCGGCGCAAATGTTGGCCTCATTTTTACTATGGCCATAGAACAGGATTGGGAAGAACTGGATATGGCGATACGCATGTTCCAGAATACAAATATGCGGATACGTTATTCATCCATACCGGTTGTAGTTGCTCCCCATAATCTTGCTCTTGGCGGTGGTTGTGAAATGTCAATGCATGCCGATAAAGTACAGTTACATGCTGAAACCTATATGGGACTGGTGGAGTTTGGAGTTGGCCTTATACCCGGCGGAGGCGGAACAAAAGAAATGGCGGTTCGCCTCTCCGATTCATTTGTGGAAGGAGATGTTGAACTGCCCAGCCTCAGAGAGAAATTCCTGACCATAGGCATGGCAAAGGTTTCTACATCTGCATACGAAGCATTTGATTTGGGATACATGAGAAAGGGAATTGATGAGGTTACATTGAACCGCTCGCGCTTATTGGCTGATGCCAAAGCTTCTGCCATAATGTTAGCAGAGGAAGGTTATACCCAACCTCTGAAACGTGATGATATAAAAGTATTGGGCAAACAAGGTTTGGGCATGGTATATGTGGGTGCCGATGTAATGCTTCAGGGGCATTATATGTCGGAACATGACAAGAAAATATCATTGAAGCTTGGATATGTAATCTGCGGCGGAGACCTTTCAGCTCCTACCCGGGTAACTGAGCAATATTTGCTCGACCTGGAAAGAGAAGCTTTCATGTCGCTCTGCGGTGAAAAGAAAACGCTTGAAAGAATTCAAAGTATTCTTAATGGTGGTAAGATTTTAAGAAATTAATATCAAAAAAATAATTGTTATGGAGGCATATATAGTAGCAGGATTCCGTTCGGCGGTTGGCAAAGCGCCAAGAGGTAAATTTCGTTTTACCCGCCCCGATGACCTTGCCGTTAGTGTATTACGCCATTTAATGGCATCGGTACCTAATCTAAAAAAAGAAGATATTGACGATTTGATTGTTGGTAATGCCATGCCAGAAGCTGAACAGGGCCTTAATATGGGAAGGCTCATATCGCTTATGGCATTTGATACAGATAAAATTCCGGGCATGACGGTGAACCGCTATTGCGCATCGGGCTTGGAAACAATTGCTATTGCCACTGCAAAAATCCGCACCGGTATGGCAGATTGTATTATTGCCGGAGGGGCTGAATCTATGTCGCTTATACCCATGGGTGGCTGGCGCATTGTGCCTAACTCTGAAATAGGATTAACACATCCCGACTGGTATTGGGGCATGGGTACCACTGCAGAAGCGGTAGCCAATGAGTATAAAGTTTCACGTGCAGACCAGGACACATTTTCTTTTGGCTCGCACCAAAAGGCCATTGCAGCTATGAAAGAAAACAAGTTTAAAGGCGAAATTGTTCCTGTAAAAATTAAAGAAACCTATTTAGACGAAAAAGGAAAAAAACAAAACAAAGAATATATTGTAGATGCCGATGAAGGCCCAAGGGCTGATACTACGTTGGATGCTTTATCAAAGCTGAAACCGGTATTTGCAGCCGATGGAAGCGTTACGGCAGGTAATTCCTCCCAAACTTCTGATGGCGCCGCTTTTGTAATTGTTATGTCGGAAAAGAAAATGAAAGAGCTAAACCTTAAACCAATAGCGCGGCTTGTTTCTTTTGCCGCAGCGGGTGTGCCACCGCGCATTATGGGTATTGGCCCGATAGAAGCCATCCCCAAAGCCCTGAAATTAGCCGGCATGAAATTGAACGATATTCAACTTATAGAACTTAACGAAGCTTTTGCATCACAGGCTATTGCAGTGGTCAGAACTCTTGGTATTAACCCTGAAATAGTAAATGTAAATGGTGGAGCTATTGCCTTAGGGCATCCGTTGGGATGCACCGGAGCTAAACTTTCAGTACAGTTATTTAACGAAATGCGCCGCCGTAAAAACAAATATGGTATTGTTTCCATGTGCGTTGGCACAGGACAAGGAGCAGCAGGAATATATGAGTTGTTAAATTAGTGGTGGGTATTGGGTATAAAGAAACAATTAAAGATTTTTCTTACACCAGGATTCAGATTTAATTCTTACAAATCGCATCTTATTGTTCAGCACATCGCAAACAATCCAATAAATTTTTGATTGCACACGAATCTCTATTTTGTATCGGTTAGCACGGTTCCTGAGATGCTTCATTCGCGAAATTTCTGTAATAGAATGTGCATGGGAAATTCTTCGGACAAGGTCTCCTATAGCACGATTAAGGTCTTTACTACCGATATTATCCCAATCGCGAAGAAAAGATTTCTTAATAATTAATTCCACGTTTTTTAAATTCCTTTCGCGTTTCTTCAGCTGACAGCGTTTCCGATTTTAATCCTTCTTCCATCAGTTCCGCCAATTTTGAATCCCTGTATTCTTCATCTGTTAATATAGTAGCTTTGTTCCCGAAAATGCTCCGGATAAGTTTTTTTAAAGGAGTTACATCCCCTTCTTCCTTGATTTTTATAACTAAAACACTCATTGTCTTTTTTTACAGTTTTGTTACAAAGTTAGCATTTTATTTTGTTTTAATATGTGTTGGCGCCGGGCAGGGAGCAACAGGAATTTATGAATTGTTGAATTAGTAAATAAAAATGATAGCCACAGATTTATACTTTAATCACTCTAAGGTACTTACAATTTTCTCATTGAGAACAGTTATTAAAATTATACTAACTATTTTATTACATATATTAAATAATTGTGTATATTTGCAATGCGAATGGAGCCCTGCCTATCGGCAGACATGGCAGATGACACAGATTGTGTATGATAAAAATGATTTTAAAATCAGTGTAAATCATAATTATCAGCGTTCTATAAATTAAAATTGGTAATGAAAACCACTTATACCATAAAAAGAAATGCTAAAAAATTCAGCAGAAAATAAGAATGATTACACACGAAACAGCGAACCGTATGTAAAAGTGTGTAATTTTTTTTCGCACTTCGACAGACCTGTCATGACATTATCGTCATGGCTCAATGTGATGGGGGTGGGTTACACTTTTAGTGAAATTTTAATGACTATTTTTATTGAAAATCAACAAGTTGACGGGTTACAAAGTGCAAAAAGTGTAACCCACCCCTGTTTATGAAATGCAACACAAAACATCGAAACGAGTGCATAAGTGTTGCATTTTTTATTATGAAAAATTCAAAATACTACTCGCTGACCACTATTTACTAATCATTACCGGGGGGTATTAATTACGAATTAAAAATTAGGAATGGAAAGGACAGGGGGAGGGGGTAAAAAAAATAATGAGATAACATAAATTATTGATAATCAAATAAATGGAAAAAAGCCTTATGCCAAATAGTGCCAAAAGATGCCAAATCATGCCAAAAAGCGCCAAGTGTTAAAATAAAGATGACAAAGAATGCCAAACTAAAATGAAAAGTGAAAAACTAATAGTGAAAAATGAAAAACAATTCGTGGCAACCCCGAAAGGCTCGTGAACTCCTTAAAAATTATTATTCTGTGAACAATTCGTGGCTAAAAAACCTGATAAATTCATTGCAAAAGTATACAAAACATCTGCAATTGGAAATGGTTGAAAATGAGTGCTTTGCAAAAACACACCCCCTCAAAACCAGCAATTTTTTCCTGTTTTTTGCAACATTGC